>JBNJDB010000077.1:0-9420 GCA_051744465.1 Bacillota bacterium
TTAGCAACAGGAGACTTTACTTTTGATCGTGATAAGATAAACATGGATAAATGGTTAGCTACTACAGAAGATGTAAAAGAGGCTATTGATAATGATAATATTATTTCTTTAGATACTAGATCAGAGGCTGAATATACTGGAGAAAAGAATTATGGTGACCGAGCAGGTAGAGTTCCAGAGTGTACTTGGATTGAATGGAAAGAAGCAGTTAATGGAGGCAAGTCTGAGGGGCCTCGTACTTTTAAGACGGCTGAAGAGTTGACAGAAGTATATGAGTCTAAGGGCGTTACTTCTGATAAGGAAATTATTCCTTATTGTCAGTCTGCTGTTAGATCTTCTCATAGTACTTTTGTATTGACACAATTATTAGGTTATGAGAATGTAAAGAACTTTGATGGGTCTTGGATCCAATGGAGTGCAGAAGAAGATTTACCAGTTACTAATGAGAGTGATGAATAATAAAATTCAATTAATTTGTCTAGTTGGGGCTTAATTAATTAGTCCTACACTAGAAATTGAATAAATTAGCAATATAAAGTCATTTGGAACCTGCTACTAAATTTAGTAGCAGGTTTTCCTATGGCAGAAAAAAAGAGGGATATCATTTTTTTTGTAGAAAATTAGCATATAGTTAATTATAATTGTGGAGGGATAAAAGTGGAAAAGGTCTTATTTGATTGTGATAATACAATGGGGTTAGCTGAAAAGGATGTTGATGATGGAATAACTTTGCTATATTTATTAGGCAGAGAGGATATTGATTTAGTAGGAATAACTAGTACGTTTGGTAATGGAACTGTTGCTGAGGTTAATCAGGTAACAACAGAAATGTTAGAGCAATTAGAAGTAACTGATATACCATTTCATTCTGGGGCCAAGGATGCGGGTGATTTTGATACTGCTGCGGCTAATTTTTTAGTAGAGCAAGCGCGGGCTAATAGAGGAGAGTTGGTTTTATTAGCGACTGGTTCGTTAACTAATCTAAAAGCAGCTTGTGTAATTGATCCTAAGTTTTTCAGTTATTTAAAAGAAATTAGGATTATGGGAGGCATAACAGAAGCTTTGCAGTTTGGTGATAAAGAGATTGGCGAGTTGAATTTTTCTTGTGATCCGGAGGCAACGAAGTTAGTCTTAGAAGCACCAGTGCCTGTTATGGTTGCTACGGGTAATTTATGTTTGGATGCCTTTTTTAATGCTGAGGATTGGGATTGGATTACAAGTCAAACTGGCTCTAGCTATCAATATATTGCTGAACAGATTGAAGATTGGTATTATTATGGACAAGAGCTAATTAATGAAGTGGGCTTTCATTTGTGGGATTTGGTTCCTGCTGTGTTTATAACTAATCCGGAATTGTATGCATCGCAAACTTATCAGTTGCACTCTAAGATTAGTGATTTGACTACGGGCCAATTAAAATTAGAGCAAGTTAATGCTGCTAGAAGTCAAGCAGGTATAATCAATATTCCTACGGAGATTAAAGATGTGGCTAAATTTAAAGAAATAATATTTTCTGCCTGGGGAACTATAAAATAGTTGCTAATTTAAAGGGGTCTAACAGATATGGATAAGATGAAAGAGTTGTTGCAATTACAAGAGAAATATCATGATATTTTAATTAAAGATGCTGGCTTACGTACTTTATGTGATACTTTGACAGCTGAAATTGGTAATCCGGTCTTTATTTTAGATAAGTTTAGAGAGAATGTGCTCTATTTAGACCGCGAATTAAGACAAGATGACAGTGATTTCTATGCTTATCTTGATCATAAAGATTTTGAGAAAAAAGAAGTATTAGAGTTAGATTATAATTTGGAGTTAGAGCGTGTTTTTTATTTATGGCAAGAAGAAACGATAACCGAATTACAAATTAAGTTGAAGAGTGAAGAAGAAAACTTTGGTTATCTAGTTATCTTAGAAAATAATCGTCTAGAAGAAGGCGATTATTTGGCTGTAATGCAGGCTGTTTATGCTTTGAATCTCAAATTGCATCAGAATAATTTGATTCAAAATTTGGCCCGTAAATGTAGTAATGAATTAATTGAAGATTTATTACAAGGGAAGATTGACCAAGATGATGAAATAATAAAACGTGGTCAATTAGCGGGTTGGGATTTAACTGTATCCTATCAGATGTTTGTTATTAGTTTCGATACTCCTAAATCAGAGGATAACAATGGAGAACGGACATTATATAAATATGAATTGGAAGAAAAAATAACTCATAGTTTGCATCGGATTATTCGGACTACTTTATCGACAAAGTATATAATCTTTTCTTATAATGATAATATTTTGTTATTAATCCATTACCCGCAAGAAGTTGAGCAAATTAAAGATGATATTACTAATATTTATGAGCAATTAACTTCTAAATTTAGTAGTGTTAATTTTTCTATTGGTAGTGGAGAATTTATTGAAAATTGCCAGCAAATCCCGAAAAGTTATCAACAAGGATTATATACCTTGGATTTTGTAACTGCGACTAAACAGAATAAAGGGGTCTTTTTCTATCAAGAACTAGGAGTTTTGCGTTTGTTGTGGCAGCTTGATAATCAGCAATTAGAGGATTTTGTTGATGAGTTTTTAGCTGATTTAATAGCCTACGATCACAAAAATAATAGTAATTGGTTGGAAACATTAGGGGTTTATCTTAAAACTGGTTGTAGTATTCAACAAGCAGCTAATTTATTACCGATTCATTCTAATACAATGCGTTATCGAATTGAGCGGATTGAAGAGATTTTAGGAGTCGATTTACAAGACTTTGAATTAAGAAGTAATTTAGCTATTGCCTATAAAATTCATAAATTTATCACTGGAAGTCAGGAGGGAGCTTAATATTGTGGCTGAAGCAAAAGAAAATTTTACTAATAGATTAATGCAGCAAAGAAAGATAGGAGTAGGATTGTTATTATTATCTTTATTGAGTTATATTATTGCTTATGTTTTGTTTCCTCCCTTACTTGCTTACTCTTGGTTATTTGGATTAGCTTTAGGTTTTATTTTACAACGTTCGCGAATTTGCTTTACAGCTGCAATTAGAGACCCTTTATTATTTGGCTTAACAGAGTTGAGTCGGGGATTGATTTTGTCGCTTGCAGTTAGTAGTATTGGTTATGCTGTGATTCAATATTATCGTGTGAGTCAGGGTTTATCTTTAGTTGGTAAGTTTATTCCCTTAGGCTGGCATATTCCAATCGGAGCTTTTGTGTTTGGCCTAGGTGCTGCTATTAGTGGTGGTTGTGCTTCGGGGACGTTGATGCGAATTGGGGAAGGGTTTCAAATGCAATTAGTTGTAATTATTGGATTTTTAATTGGTTCTACCCATGGCACCTATGACGCCCGATGGTGGTATAATTTAATCGGTGATTATGAATTATCTCATTTGCCGACTATTATTGGTTGGAGACTTGCTCTAGTAGTTCAATTTGGGTTATTATTTATTTTATACTTGTTAGCTTATTGGTGGGAAGAGTATCGATTTGGAGACTGATTCTGTTAGAAGGAGGGTTGATTAATGAGTAATAAACTTGATTGTATTGGGGAACCGTGCCCTCTACCGTTAATGAAAGTAGAAAAAAAAATTAATCAATTAAGGGTAGGCGAAAAACTAAAAATAGAAGTTGATCATACGTGTGCGATGACTAATGTTCCAGAGTGGGCACGCAAGCGTGGTTATGAGGTTGAAAGTAAAGAGGTGAATTTTGGTGAGTGGGAAATCACAATTGCCAAAACAAGATAGTAATTTATTAGAGATAGTTTTTGTGCGTCCGTGGCCGTATTGGATAGGTGGATTATTATTAGCAGTAGTTAATATTATATATGTTTTATTTACTGGTAAGTATTGGGCAATAACTACTGGTTTTGCTCGATTAGGAGCTTGGGTGGTAAGCTTATTTGGAGTTGAAGTCCAAACTTGGAGAGCTTGGGATTATTATGATTATATTGATCCTTTAGTGGATCGTTATACTTGGTCTAATCTAGGAATTATTATGGGCGCTTTGATTGCTATTTTATTAGCTGGACAGTTTAAATGGAAGGAGATCAAAGATCACAAGCAATTGTTTTTAGCCCTAGCTGGTGGTTGGTTGATGGGTTATGGAGCAAGAATTTCTATTGGCTGCAATATCGGTGGTTTATATAGTTCGATTTCTTCATTGGCGTTGAATGGTTGGTTATATTTGCCGTTTATTATTCTTGGAATATTTTTAGGTAGTAAATTATTAATGAAATATTTTGTTTGAAGCCTATTTTAGTTTAAAATCTACAACTAAATAATAAAAAAAGGGCTAATTAATTGCTAATTGCCTTTTTTTTATTTGTGATTGTAGAATAACTACAAAAAAAAGGTTTAAAATTAGATTAATCTGATAAAGACAATTGTACTTGTAGTAGTTATAATTAATATTAGATAAACTAATTGTGAAAAAAATCTTTTATAAATAATTTTAGGAGGGGTTTTATTTTGTTATCAGAAGAAATTGTAGAGCGAATGAATGAAGTCGTAGATGATTGTATGGGCGATGCTCCTGCAGCATGTGTAGCAACTTGTCCACTGCATATTGATGCTAAAGGGTATATAGATTTAATTGAAGAAGATAAACCTAAAGAGGCATTAGATTTGATTCGAGAAACGACACCTTTTCCAGGAATTTTGGGACGTATTTGTGCTCACCCTTGTGAAGAAAAGTGCAAAAGAAATGACGTAGAAGAGGCGTTATCAATTAAAAATTTGAAACGTTATGCAGCTAGTTTTGATGATCCATCTGATTGGGATTTGAGTACTGCTGATGATACTGGGCAACATGTAGCAATTATTGGATCTGGTCCAGCGGGTGCAACTGCTGCTTATGAATTAAGAAAGAAGGGTCATCAAGTAACTATTTATGAAAAATTGCCAGTTGTTGGAGGAATGTTGCGGGTAGGTATTCCGGCTTATCGCTTACCTCATGATATTATTGATGAGGAATATAGTATTTTAGAAAAATTAGGTGTAGATATTCAGCTTAATACTGAGGTAGGCGAGGATATCTCTTTTGCTGAATTAGAAAATGATCATGATGCTGTATTTGTAGCTCATGGTGCACATGAAAGTGTAATGTTACCGATTGATGGCTCTGATTTAGATGGTGTCAAACCTGGTGTTGATATTTTACGCAAGGCTGGTTTAGAGAATTATGATCAAATCGATCTTGATGATAAAGTAGTAGTTGTTGGTGGCGGTAATGTAGCTATGGATGTAGCTCGAACTGCTATTAGAACTGGTGCCCAAGAAGTTGAAATTGCTTGTTTGGAAGATAGAGAAGATATGCCGGCTCATGAATGGGAAGTTGCTGATGCTGAGGAAGAAGGAATTACTGTTCATAATGGTTGGGGACCGTTAAAGATCGAAGGTGAAGATAAAGTAGAAAAAATGACTTTTAAAAAATGTACAAGAGTTTTTGATGAAGAGGGAGATTTCAATCCAGCTTATGATGTTTGTGAACTAAAAGAAGTTGATTGTGATAATGTAATTTTTGCAATCGGTCAAAGTGCTCAATCTGAGTTTATTACAGAACAGTCTGAGATTGAATTAAAACGTGGCGGTAAGGTTGCTGCTGATGATTTAACTTTACAGACAGAGGAAGATTATATATTTAGTGGTGGAGATGTAGTAGGTCGACCATTATTAGCAGTTGAAGCAATGGCTCATGGTAAAAAATCTGCTACTTCTATTGATCGCTATTTGAATGGTGAAGATATGACTGTAGATCGTGAACATGAAGGTGCTTATGAAACTTGGTTGGATAAAGAAGTAGATGAGCCACGTAAAGAAAGAGTGGAAATTGATATGTTGCCGCTTGAAGAAAGAACTAATAACTTTAAAGAGGTAGAACTTGGATTTGATAAAGAAGCGGCTTTGCAGGAAGCAGATCGTTGTTTGCAATGTGAATGTAAAGACTGTGTTGGGGAATGTGAATTCCTTGATCAATATTGTGAACATCCGAAGGAATTGATGGAAAAGATGCTAGAAGATCCAACTGAAGTTGATAATTTAGCTATGTCCTATTTCTGTAACTTATGTGATACATGTACAGTTTATTGTCCGAATGATTTTGAATTAGCAGATATCTTTATGGATATCAGACGAGAGTTAGTTGACCAAGATGAAGGACCATTAGATGGACATACACCAGTGACTAAATTCCATCAACCGCTTGGTTTCTCTAGTCTGTTTACTACTAGTCTGCCTGATAATAGTGCTGAAGAGACAAAACGAGTCTTTTTCCCTGGTTGTAGTTTGTCTTCTTATTCTCCTGAGGTAGTTGCTAATACTTATCAATATTTAAAAGATAATTTACCGGGAACTGGCTTTATTCAAAAATGTTGTGGAGCACCTACAGATATGGTCGGTCAAGAAGATAAATTTGAGGAACGATTCCAAGATTTAATGGATGATGTGCATGATTTAGGAGCTACTGAAATAATTACAGCTTGTCCTGATTGTACTCATAATATTGAACATCATGCCCCGGATGATATTACAATTACTCCGTTATATGAAGCTATAGAAGAAATCGGAATTCCTGAAGATAGAAAAGGAATTGCTGATGGTAAAATTATTGCGATTCATGATTCTTGTAAGGCAAGAGATTATATTGATACGCAGGATAGTGTTCGTTATATAGCAGAGGAATTAGGGTTAGAGGTTGATGAGTTTGAGCATAATCGTGAAGATACTCGTTGTTGTGGTTTTGGTGGTATGGCTTTATTAGCGAATGAAGATTTATCAACTGATATAATGGATCGGAGAGCAAATGAGACTGAGCGAGATATTGTTACTTATTGTGCGGCTTGTCGTGAGTCAATGACGATGGCGGATGCATCAGCTTTCCATCTATTAGAATTTATGTTTAGTGATGACTGGAAAGATGGAGCAAATGGACTTGATAATCCATTAAAACAATGGTATAACCGCTGGAGTGCAAAACGAAAAGCAAAGAAAATTTCTAAGTAGATAAAATTATTAGAGGGGGCTATTATTAATGAGTAAAGAAAGTAGTAATAAAGGTAATTGGGGAAAAATTATAGGTTTTGTAGTAATAGTTGCGGCTGTATTTTTATTCGTGAAACAGATGGGGTATATGGAGTACTTTAAAGACCCTCAAGAAATTAAAGCAGTAATTGATGGTTTGGGATTTTGGGGACCTTTAGTCTTTATTGGCTTATGGATTCTTTCAGCAGTATTTTTACTGCCTGGAGGAGCTTTAGGATTAGTTGGAGGAGCTTTGTTCGGGCCTTGGTTAGGAACTTTTTATACTATTTTTGGTGCTACTATCGGTGCAGCTGCTGCATTTTTAGCAGGAAAGTATGTAGCTCGTGATATGGTTAAAGGGATGGTTGAAAATAATCCCAAATTACAGAAAATTGATAAGGGAGTAGAAAAAGATGGTTGGCGTTTTCTAATGTTAACTCGTCTAGTACCAATTTTCCCTTATAATGTACAAAATTATGTTTACTCGCTAACAGCAGTTGATTTATTCACATATACCTGGACTACATTTGTCTTTATGTTACCGGGTAGTCTAGCATTCTCTTTTGCTGGAGGAGCAATTACTTCTGGGGGTAGTCCGGTGAAGATTATTGCTTACTTGGCAGTAGCTGGAGTAGTCTTGTTTGGGATTTCTTTAATTCCAAAATGGTTAAAAAAGAAGAAAGATGGGGATGTATTAGAAGAAATTGAATAAAAATTGATGCAAGCATAGATAATAGTTAAATATAAAATAGGCCGGTTTTTTTCGGCCTATTTTATATTGTAGTTTAAAAAAAAGCATGATTGATGTATAATTAAGATTGAGTATAAGTTTAAGTATGAGATTAAGTATAAGAGAAGTGATAAATTAGTTTATTAATAATTGAGGAGGCGGAGAAATGAAAAATGCTAAACTGATTTTAGCACTAATTATGATATTAATAATTGGGATTGTTGGTTGTAGTAATCAATCAACTACAGAAGAAAAAAGTGATGTTTTAGAGCAAGATTGGGAACAAATAGTTGATTCTGCTAGAGGAAGTAAGGTTAATTTTTATATGTGGGGTGGAAGTAGAACTATTAATAATTGGGTTGATACTTTTGTTGCTTCTGAATTAAAGGAAAAGTACAATATTGAACTAAATCGGGTACCAATGGGTCCTGATGATTATTTGAATAAGTTGTTAGCTGAAAAACAAGTAGCTAAAGAAGAGGGCAGTATTGACTTATTATGGATTAATGGGGAGAACTTCAAAACGGCTCGGGAAAATGAATTATTATTTGGCCCGTTTGCTGAAAAATTGCCTAATTATAATCAATATTTAGATACTGAAGCGGATAAAAATACTACTGATTTTGGTTATCCTACTGAAGGCTATGAAGTTCCTTATAATCGAGCTCAATTTGTATTTGTTTATGATAAAGCTAAGGTGCAAGATGTACCTAACAATTATGAGCAATTGCTAACGTGGATTAAAGAGAATCCTGGCAAATTTACTTATCCTGCTCCTCCTGATTTTACGGGGAGTGCTTTTGTGCGGCATGTGATTTATCGAGAGACTGGTGGCTATGAACAGTATTATGATATGGAGGAAGAAGAGATCAGACAGAAGATTCAACCGGCCTTAGAAAAGTTAGCTGAACTTGAGCCTTATCTTTGGCGGAAGGGAGATACTTATCCTGCTACAATAGCTCAATTGGATAATATGTTTGCTGATGGTGAGGTCTGGATGAGTATGGGCTATGAGCCGAGTAAAGCAACTTCTGAAATTGAAAAAGGAAATTATCCTGACACAGCGAGAACTTTTGTGCTAGAAGAAGGTACTATTTCTAATACTAATTTCTTGGCAATTCCGTTTAATGCTAGTCATAAGCCGGCTGCTTTAGTAGCGGCAAACTTTTTAGAAGGATTTGAAGCACAACTTTCTAAATATAAGCCAGATAATTGGGGTGCTTTACCAGTCTTTAGTTCTGATAAATTAAGTGCTGAAGAAGAAGAACAAGTTGCTGAGCTTGATTTAGGCCAAGCTACTTTATCACAAGAAGAACTAGATAATCATAGTGTTCCTGAACTGCCAGCAGATGTAGTACCGATTATTGAAGAAGAATGGAAGGAAAAAGTCGGGCAATAAGAGCAGTTGAAAGAAAGCAACCAAGCAAAAAAGAAAGTATAAAGATTGCGCTTTTAATTAGCAAGAAAGAAAAAAGTAAAAATAATAAAGCGGTAAAGAGTAATCAGTACTGTTACTCTTTACTATTATTGTTCTTAATTGATTGGAGGAAATGATGCTTATGTGGAAGAAACGTTCATTATGGGAACCGTATCTTCTATTATTACCTACTTTAATTGTTTTGGGAGGGCTATTTTTAGGTGGAGTTATTTTAGGAGTTGCGCAAAGTTTTGG
>JBNJDB010000078.1:0-9177 GCA_051744465.1 Bacillota bacterium
ATAAACAACTTATAATTAGCTTTTATAGTTAAAATTATAGTTAAATCTAATTATTTCGTTCCAAAAACGCAAAACCCCTATTTAACTTTACAGCCATAGGAACTCCATAAAATAAGCAAGCCTATTTTCTGTAAAAGTTAAATAGGGGTTCTCTTTTTTTCTACCCTTATTAACTTTTTATCATTATTTTATTTTCAATGATACTTCTATTATAACAATCAAGTTGACAAACTTCAAGCTTTTTCTTGTTTTTTTAAAATAAATTTACTTTTCGGTTCTGATTACCGTTAATTGCTTTCTTTAATTCTACAAAAGTAGCTTCTTTTAAATATAATTCCATACTTTTCTTTATTTCATTTAAATAATGAGCATCAGAATTAGTTAGCAAAGAGTATTTTTCTAATTGCTCAAATTTATTTTCAGCAACACTTTTAGTTATATTCTTAGATATTTCTACTCCTGTAATATCTAAACCAGGATTAATAAAACCTAAATTAGATATTAAACTATAATTAGTTTTATCTATATGGGCAGGAATAACTATACCTTCTAAATCACTAACAGCGTTTATTATCTCTTCTATACTTAAATCAGTAGCATTTAATAATAATTTTTCTTCTTTTTCTATATAATCATCATTTAAATCAGTTATTATCTGCGGGCCAAATGCATCTTCATTATTCTCTACTTCTGGCAAAGAATCATCAACTATATCTTGCCATTGCAAAATATTATCTAAGCTAGGAAATAAACATATCAAATGCACCTCTTCTTTACTTTCTACTTCCATACCTGGTATTACTGTTAAATCAGTCTCTGCCGCTAACTCAATAGCAACTCCTACATTCTTAGCTGAATTATGGTCAGTTATAGCAATCATATCTAAACCGACTTCTAAAGCTCTTTCAATTATATTTTGCGGCGTCATTAATAAATCCCCACAAGGAGATAATACAGTATGAATATGAAAATCAGCAAAAAAAGACTGCACCTTATTTTATCCCCAATTGATATAAATTTCCTACTAATTCATAACTAGATAAATCACTTTGGTATAAATTAATTCCTTTATCCTGCGCTTTAGCAATAGTATCATCATCAATATCTAAACCTTCAGCCACTACAACCCCAGCTGCATCTGTTAATAGAGCAATAGCTGCTACATTTTGATGTCCTTGAATAGTAATCCACAAATCACCTGCTTGAGCTTGGCTCATCACATTACTTAATAAGTCTCCCACATAACCTCCAGTTACTTCTACTTGTCCATCATTTTCTACTACTGTTTCTAAATCTAACTCTTGAGCTACTTCCTTAATCTTCATCTTTATCTTCCTCCTCATTTTGAATAATTGGTGGCAGCGAATGTGCTAGCGAAGACATTTCATCAGTTAATTCAGCCAATTGCTGACGCAAAATAAAAATACAATCACTTGGCTTAGCCAAACCATTAATAATATCTTCAGCTAAAGTACGACAATCAGGAGCACCACAAGCCGCACAATCTAAACCTGGTAACTCATCAATTTTTTCTTCTAACTCAGTTAGTTTTTGCATTGCAGAAGCAAAATCATCATCTAAAGGCGCCACAGTATTAGCTTCAATATCATTATCCAATTCAAACTCATATTGATCTAAATCTTGGTCAATAAATTTATCTTGCTCGGCAACCAAATTTTCAATATTAAATTGAGCCAAGAAAGGATTTTTTATATTTAAAACTCCGCCGACACAACCTGGTTCACAAGCTACCAACTCAAAATACTTTATCTCAGGCAAATCACCACGGTCAAGTTCATCCAAGATAGAAATAACATTATGAATTCCTGATACAGATACAGTATTTTCTTCAGTTAATAGATCTCCCTCTCCACCTCTTTTGCCCCAACTAATACCTAAATAAGGTGCATCATAATTTTGAGTAGTTATTGTCTCATCCATCGCTTTTACTTTTTTCAACAATTTACGATAAATTTTATCTACAGCTATTGCCCCATCTAAATAACTTTTCTCCATTCCAAGTGGATTATCAACTGTAGACATTTTAGCCGGACAAGGTGTAATAAAGAAAACTCCAATATCTTCTCGATTAAGTCCAGTTCTCTTTTGCGCCTCATTCTTAGCTCGTTGAGCTATTAATTCAACAGGAGACTTAAAAGAAACTAAATAATCAATCAACTCAGGATATAATAGCTTAATTAATCGCACTACACTAGGACAGGATGAAGAAATTAGAGGACCCTCATTTTCTTTTAAGTATTCCACAGTTTTTCTAGTTAAAGCTTCTGCACCTAATGCTGCATCCCATACTTCTTCAAATCCTAACTCTTTAAAAGCTGCTACTACTTTAGTTGGATTAATATCTTTAGTAAATTGTCCATAAAAGCTAGGCGCTACTAAGACAATTGGATGCTTATAATCTCCTATTTTAGACAAATCATCAGTAGATACTTCTTTAGCATGATGCTGACAACTTCTAACACATTCACCACAATCTATACATTTTTCATCTTTGATATTAGCTTGTCCTTGATGAACTCTGATTGCATCAGTTGGACAATTTTTAACACAATTAGTACATCCTTCACATTTATCTTCATTTAATAATACAGAATGTAAATCACTCATTTAAATCACCACTTTATTTAAGATAAACTGAAGCTTTAATTTTTGTACCTGCTCCCACTTCAGTATCAACCTCTAGTTGATCAGCATAATTTTTAATATTACACAAGCCCATTCCAGCACCAAAGCCCATTTCTCGAACCGATTCACTCGCTGTAGAATAACCTGGTTTAAAGGCTTGGTCTACATCTTCAATACCTGGGCCATAATCACTAGCAATAATATCTATCTGTTCAGAATTAATCTCTGCTTTTAAATTTCCTCCGTCTGTATGAATAATTATATTCATTTCTAATTCATAAGTTACAATAGCTATCTGTCGAATCAGTTTAGCAGAAATTCCTAATTTCCTTAATAAGTCTTTTAATTTGCTTGATGTCTCTCCACCACTACTAAAATTACCAGCTTCAACTTCCGCAGCTACTATTTCTTTTCTCTCTTCCTCTACCAAATAAAACCCCTCCAAATTAGTCTATTTTTTACTCTATCTGATTCAACTTTTCTGGTTTTAATCCAGCTGAATATAAAATACCACAAGCTTCATATAATGGTTTATCAGTAGTTAATAAAGTTATATCCTTTTCTTGGGCCAAAGCAATGGTTTCTTTTGGTGGTTTTTTCCCCCTAACAAATATAATCAATTTTAAATCAATCATCTCTGCAGTTCTAACAACTTGGGGATTTGTTAAACCAGTTAATAATAGAGTCTTCCCTTTAGAAAAAGCCAAGACATCACTCATCAAATCAGCCCCACAAGCCGTTACAATTTCAAAGCTAGACTCAGTTTGATAAATACTTTCGGCACCTAATAATTCTTGTATATCAGATAAGTTCATTGCAGTCCTCCTCTAAATAATATAATATTTTTTCCATTTAAACACTATCTCAATAAAAATAACAGGGATTGGGATTGCTGCCAATCCCTTAATTAAAAATTATTTTAATTATTATTCCTAGTCACCGATCAATATATACAGAAAATCCAATTTCTTCAAGCTCTTGGCCCAGTTCTTTAGCTGCCTCCTTAGTTTTAAATGCACCTACTTGAACTCGATAGGGATCCTCGGTAGTTATATACGCTGTAAATCCTTCATTCTGCAACTTTTCTACTAACCCTTGTGCATTAGATTGTTTACTAAAGGCTCCTACCTGAACCGCAAATAATTCCGAGTTGTTTTGCGGCTTAATAGTTGGCTCTTCTGTAGATTCTGACTGCTCTGTTTTTTCTGTTCTTTCTGTTTTATTTTCTGGTTTAGATTGCTGTTCAGCATTGTTTTCTTCTTGAGTGTTATCTTTTCCAGGGTCAATCTTTTCTTCTTCAACAGTTTGATTATTAGTTACCGAACGAATTTCATCTTCTGGAGCAGTTACATAATCTAAAAACCAACTACTAATAAAATACCCAAATACACTAGCTATAATGGCCATAAATCCCAACATAAACAAAAGAGAAGTTCCTGATTTCAAATTTTTGTTATTCATAATATCAATATCTCCTTAAATTATAATTAAGAAGATTTCTGCCCTCCTTCCTCCAAAACTTAAATATCTTATTCTTAGTATGATATTATGCAAAAGAATAAATATTTATTAATATTGATTAAAATATTTCTTAGGGCATACTATTGATTAGTTCTAGATATAACTCGCAAAACCTCCCTTAATAAAATATTATCTCGCAAATTTTATTGGAGATAATAAAAAGAGAAGCCGATCTTTTGACCAACTTCTCTTAATTATATTTAAATTAAATTTAACCAACTAAAGTTTTACTAAATGTTTGAGCTAATGAATCTAATTCTTTCATCAACTGATCATATCCATCCAAAGTCAAAGACTGATCTCCATCACATAAAGCCTCTTCTGGATTAGGATGCACTTCCATCATAATACCATCTGCTCCCACACTAATTCCTGCTTTAGCTAATGGTCCTACTAAGCTTCTTCTTCCCGTTCCATGACTAGGATCAATAATCACAGGCAAGTTAGTCTTTTCTTTAATTAAAGCAATCGCATTCAAATCCAAGGTATATCTAGTAGCAGTTTCAAAAGTTCTAATTCCTCTTTCACATAAAATAACATTAGGATTGCCATGAGTAATTATATACTCAGCTGCTAGAAGCCATTCTTTAATTGTTGCTGCATAACCTCGTTTCAACATCACTGGTGTATCTAATTCTCCTAATTTTTTTAATAGACCATAATTTTGCATATTTCTAGACCCAATCTGCAATATATCAGTATACTGATTCACTAATTCAATATCAGTAGAATCAAGTAACTCAGTTACAATTTTCAAACCTGTTTCTTCTCTAGCTTCAGCTAAATACTTCAAACCTTGCTCTTTTAACCCCTGAAAACTATGCGGAGAAGTCCGAGGTTTAAATGCACCCCCTCGCAAAATTTGCCCTCCCGACTCTTTAACTTGCTTAGCTGCTGTCATCAACTGTTCTCTACTCTCTACAGCACAAGGTCCAGCCATTACAATTAACTCATCCCCACCAATTTTGACATCTCCTACTTCTACAACTGATTTCTGTTTTTCTAAACTCAAATCTTCTAACATAACTAGTCCCTCCTCAATTATTTTCCCACTTTATTCTAAATCAAATATAAAAAACCTACCTCATTTGTCCTTCTTAGGACGAAATAAGGTAGGTTAATTTCGTGTTACCACCCTAAGTTGACTACTAATATAACATAGCCCACTAGTTTAATTAACGGCATAACTGCCGGATTAGCTTACTAATTTATGTTCAGCTATCAACTCCAGAGCGAAATTTCAATTAAAACACTTTTAAAGATGCTTGCAACCAATGACATCTTCTCTCTGCAAAAGTAGTTTCTAATTTACTTTACTCTTTCTCAGTTTTTAAGCAATATTCAAATGTTGTACTTAATCATAACAGATCTCTCATAGTTTGTCAATAGAATTACTATTATTCCTTAGAATTAACTCTTTTTAAATTAACTTTAGCATTAGAATAATTAGAATTAACTTCTATAGCACTTTCATATGCTCTTTTAGCTTCTTCTAACTGACCAGAATTTTCATAGGCAAGACCTAAATTATTATATATATACGCGGCCTTAGGATTAATCTCAGCTGCTTTTTCTAAATAAGAAATTGCATCTTTATACTCTTCCTTTTTTAAATGTAAATATCCTAAATAATTCAAATAATAATCATTATCAGATTCTATTTTAACTGCTTGTTTAAAATTTCTAATTGCAACTTTAACTCTTCCTTGAGCATTATGCACTCTACCAACTAAAGCATAAGCATCTGATTGGCCATAATCAATTTTCATTGCTTCATTAGCCATTTCAATCGCTTTATCTAATTTATCTTGCTGATAATAAGTTCTACCTAAATTAACTAGAACTTTATAATTATCAGACTCAATTTCATGAGCAGCTTCTAACTGAGTTTGAGAAAAATCATACTTGTCAAGCCGATAATAACTTAAACCTAATAAATAATGAGCTCGTAAAGAATCAGGTCGGTCCGCAACAGCTTCTACTAAATAATCAACTGCTTCTTGATAATTTTCAGCTTCAAATTCTTCTACACCTAATTTAAAATTACTTTTTTCTTGTGCTACAGCTAATCCCGTAGATAAAACCAATAAAATTAAAAATATACTTAACAATAACATATTTTTTCTCATATTAAATCACCCTTTTTATATTATTTTAAATCTATATCCGCAGTTAATACATCTTCCAACTCATCCATAGCATCATAATGACGCCACTGATTACGCGAAGGATGGGGGATTTTATAAATTATCTTCTGCTGCATTGATAATTCATTTTCCAAATCAACTAAGTCTATATATTCCTGGGCCAACTTCCCACAAGGAATTATATAATCCGGATTGCAATTAGATAAAACCTCCTCTAATCTAGTCCGAAAATTATTGACCACAACCTCTTTAGTTTTATTCCAATCTGAATTACGATGAGTCTTAGCTTGATAATTAACCCGCAATTTTTCCAAAATATGTAGCACTTGTTCCTCAACAGCAGATAATTTATAATCTTGCAGAGCACTCTCTTGCATAGGAGCAGAAGAAACATTCATAATACCGAACTTATTTAATCCCTCATAATCTGCTTGATAGTGCTTCACTTGACTTACTAATTTACCAAAAGCATCATCACAATCTTGAGAATAAATAAATTTAGTCATTTCTATACCAGAATTTCCTGCTACCGGATAATCATTTTTTATTTCAGCTTTATGTGGTGATTCTAAAATAAATAAATAATCCATATCAGCATTAATAACATCTGAAACATTATATTTCGCTAAATAATCTTGAACCTGCGATTTTAATTCCACTAGCTAATTCCTCCAATTAATCACCTAATAATTTATCTAATTCTTGCCGAAACGTCTCAATATCTTTAAATTCTCTATAGACTGAAGCAAAGCGAACATAAGCCACTTCATCTATTTTTCTTAAATGATCCATTACTAATTCTCCTATTATAGTACTATCTACTTCATTTTCCATCTGGTTTTTTACTTTTTGCTCGATAGAATTAACTACACTCTCAATTTCATTTCGCGAAATAGGTCGTTTTTCACAAGACTTTAATAACCCTTTTAAAATCTTATTACGGCTAAACCTCTCCCTATTACCATCTCGTTTAATTACCATTACAGGTAAATCATCTATTCGCTCATAGGTAGTAAATCGTTCCTCGCAACCAAGACATTCTCTACGTCGTCTAATTGTCGTATTATCTTGTGTGGCTCTAGAATCAACTACTTTACTCTCTAAATTAGTACAATATGGACACTTCATAAATTTGCTACCCCGACTAATGAGGTGCTCCCCCCTTCTAAACTATTAAATACTACTCAGTTACTAACAATTTTCTAGATAAATTTATATTATCCTGCAAAAATAGTATAAAAAATATTCAGTATTATTATTCTGCTAAATTTATTCCATCTCCCATCACTTTAACTAAAATAACATCTTCGCCTATTTTATGAATATTATCCCATGACACATAAATGTCTTCTCCACTAGAAAATAGATTTAATAATCCAGACTGTTTAGGAATTACTATCCCTTCAATTTCACCAGCCGATAAATTAATATCTATATCAACAATTTCACCTAACCGTTGCCCTGTACTAATATCAACAACATCTTTAGCACTTAATTGAGAAGTTCTCATCATATTTACTCCTCCTAATTTTTAATTATTAAAATCATATAACCTATAATAATTATATGTACAAAACATAAGTTTGTTACTTAAATAATAATTTATCTGTCAAATCAAATTCAAACAAAAATAAATCAATTAATTCTAATTTATAATTATATATAGTAGCGCTACTTTTAGATTCCAATTAGTTATTTTAATAATAATTCAAACAATCAATCTTCTTTTACATGTTTTTTAAGGTCTTTTAAAGCTGATTTTTCCAAACGAGAAACTTGCGCTTGAGAAATACCTATCTTATCTGCTACCTCCATTTGGGTTTTCCCTTCGTAAAATCGCAAAGCTAAAATCATTTTTTCCCTTTGATCTAATTTTCGTAAAGCTTCTCTAACAGCTATTCCTTCTAACCAACTTTCATTTTCTTCCTCATTATCACTAAGTTGATCTAATACATAAATTGGATCTCCTCCATCATTATAAATGGGCTCAAATAGAGAAATAGGATCTTGAATAGCATCTAAAGCATGTACAATATCCTCCCTAGGAATCCCTATTTCTTGAGCTACTTCAGTTAAATTAACCTCAGAAGAAGTTTTGTTTTCTATTTCTTCTTTCATCTGTAAAGCTTTATAAGCAGTATCTCGTAGGGACCGACTTACTCTAATCGGATTATTATCTCTTAAGTGGCGCTTTATTTCACCAATAATCATTGGGACTGCATAAGTAGAAAATTTAACATTTTTACTTAAATCAAAATTATCAATCGCTTTCATCAAGCCAATACAACCTACTTGAAACAGGTCATCAATTGGCTCGCCCCGATTATTAAATCTTTGTAAGACACTTAAAACTAACCGTAAATTACCACCAACTATTGTATTTCTAGCTCTTTGATTTCCATTCTGCATTTTCTTAAATAATTCTCTCATTTCCTTATTGGATAAAACTGGCAGTTCAGATGTATTTACCCCTGATAGTTCAACTTTCTTTCTCATTTATTCCCCCCCTACTAATCCTTTACTTATAGCTTTCTTTAACATTATGTACTTTAGAGAAGGAATCTATACATTAATTCAAATTTAGACAAAAAAATATCAAATTATATTTGAGGTATTAATATAAATAATATATAATTAATGTCACTTAACTTAGAATAAAATTGTTTCTACTGGAGGTCTAACTAATGAAAAAATTAAATAATCATCAGCTGTTAGTTGGCTTAGCATTTATGATGGTTTTATCTTTTGGATTAATCATGAATTTGCGCGGTTTGACTAACCCCTTATTACAAGAAGATTATGGAGTTAATTATTCACAATTGGGAACTATTTTAATGTTTTTTTCCATTGGATCTAGTCTAGC
>JBNJDB010000079.1:0-9138 GCA_051744465.1 Bacillota bacterium
GGGAACAATTGTAATTCCTGCTAATAAGAATCATCAACACCTTGATCCAAATGGATTTGGTAAAGGTTTAGCAACTAAAGTTAATGCTAATTTTGGAACTGCAGAAGATTATCAAAATATTGAGGCAGAATTAAAGAAATTAGATGTAGCTGTTGCAGCAGGAGCAGATGCAGTAATGGATTTATCAACTGGTGATAGCATTACTGAGACTAGACAACGGATATTGGCCCAGGCAAATGTGCCGCTAGGAACAGTACCAATTTATCAAGCTACTGTAGAATGTTTACAGGATGATAGAGCAATTGTAGATTTAACAGTAGATGAAATTTTTGCTGTAATTGAAAAACAAGCTCAAGATGGTGTCGATTTTATTACTGTTCACTCTGGTTTGACTCTAGAAACTTTGCGTCATTTAAAAGATGAAGAACGAGTGACTGATATAGTTAGTAGGGGTGGTTCCTTTTTAGCTGGTTGGATGTTGCATAATGAAAGAGAAAATCCACTTTATGAATATTATGATCGATTATTAGAGATTGCTTATCAATATGATGTAACTTTGAGCTTAGGAGATGCGTTGCGTCCTGGATCATTAGCTGATGCTACTGATCGGTCCCAAATTCATGAATTGCTTGTATTAGGGGAATTAGTAGATCGAGCGCGTGAGAATGATGTGCAAGTAATGGTTGAAGGACCAGGTCATGTTCCTTATGATCAAATTGAGACTAATATTAAACTACAAAAAGAATTATGTAAAGATGCACCATTTTATGTTTTAGGGCCTTTAGTGACTGATATTGCTTTAGGTTATGAGCATATTAATGCTGCAATTGGTGGTACTCTTGCTGCTAGTAGTGGAGCAGACTTTTTATGTTATGTGACTCCGGCTGAACATATTGGTTTACCGACAGTAGAAGATGTTAAAGATGGTGTAATTGCGACTAAAATTGCTGCCCATGCTGCTGATATTACTAAAGGAGTTGCGGGAGCTAAGGAAAGAGATCGACGGATGGCTCAAGCTAGGAAAAATTTAGATTGGGAAGAACAGATGGAATTAGCAATTAATCCTGAAGAAGCTAAACAGTTGCGTCAAGAGTATAATAGTAGTCTAAAGGATGAAGATGCATGTACCATGTGTGGTTCATTCTGTGCTTTAAAAGTAGTAGAAAAAGAACTTTTAGACTAGAAAAAAGAATGAATTAGATTTTAATGCATAAATATAGTAATTGATGGTTAATTTAGAAGACAGTGTGTGACTTTTTTTATTGATAAATTTATTTGTTAAAGAAGGAAAAGAATTCTCATTCAAGAAGTAGTTAATTAAGAGTTAAAAATATAGATAAGATGGGGGTATGGTAATTTATGGCTATTTTGAACAATGAAGAAATAAGTGCACTTGTGAATACTGAAATGCATGATCCGTTTATGTTTTTAGGAATGCATGACTTAAATGATGAACAATTAGTGGTACGTGCTTTAAATCCAGAAGCTAAAAAAATCTGGGTAGTAGCAGAGGAGTTAGATGAGGATGTAGAATTAGAGAAAATTGCTGATGAAGGATTATTTGAAGGGGTAATAGAAAAGGGAGAACATTTTGAATATGAATTGAAATATAAGAATTATGAAGGATATGAGTGGCAACTAAAAGATCCGTATTCTTTTTTACCTGTTTTAACTGATGAAGATCTTTATTACTTTGGTCAAGGGAAGAGCTATCGTATTTATGAAAAAATGGGGGCTAATATAACTACTCACCAAGGAGTGGAAGGAACTCATTTCTCTGTTTGGGCTCCTAATGCTAGCCGAGTTAGTGTGGTAGGGCAGTTTAATCAATGGGATGGCAGACTTCACCAAATGAGAGTTTTGGGAGATTCGGGTGTCTGGGAAATATTTATTCCTGGTATTCCAGAAGGAGAGTTATATAGATTTGAAATTGAGACTCCAGAAGGAGACTTGTTGCTTAAGTCTGATCCTTACGCTTTGTATAGTGAGTTAAGACCAGCTAATGCTTCTATTACATATTCATTAGAAGATAAATATGACTGGGATGATGAAGATTGGATAGAACAACGGGAAGAAACGGAGTGGTTAGAGGAACCTATTTCAGCTTATGAAGTTAATTTATCTTCGTGGGCTAGAGTTCCTGAAGAGGGTGATAGATTTTTAACTTATCGAGAATTGGCGGATGATTTAGTAGAGTATGTTAAGGAACACAATTATACTCATGTTGAATTAATGCCAGTTGCAGAACATCCTCTGGATGAATCATGGGGTTATCAGGTGACAGGTTATTTTTCTGTGACTAGTAGATTCGGTAAGCCAGAAGATTTTATGTATTTAGTAGATCAGTTTCATCAAAATGATATTGGAGTTATCTTAGACTGGGTGCCTGGTCATTTTCCTAAAGATCAACATGGATTAGGTCGCTTTGATGGTTCAGCATTATATGAGCATTTAGATCCAAGATTAGGGGAACACCCTGATTGGGGGACTTATATATTTAATTATGGGCGTAATGAAGTAAAAAGTTTTTTACTTGCTAATGCTATTTTCTGGTTAGAAAAATTCCATATAGATGGATTACGTGTTGATGCAGTTGCTTCAATGTTGTATTTGGATTATGGTCGAGAAGATGGAGAGTGGATATCGAATAAACATGGTAATCGAGAAAATTTAGAAGCAATTGATTTCTTAAAAGAATTTAATGAAATTACTCATGGCCAATTTCCTGGGATATTGACAATTGCTGAAGAGTCTACTTCGTGGGGTGGGGTTACAGCTCCTACTTATGATGGCGGTTTAGGCTTTTCCTTAAAGTGGAATATGGGTTGGATGAATGACAGTTTGGAATATATTCAAAAAGATCCAATTCATCGTAAGTATCATCATGGTGAATTGACTTTTTCTATGGTTTATGCCTTTAGTGAAAACTTTATGCTAGTTTTATCTCATGATGAAGTAGTCCATATGAAAGATTCGATGTTAGATAAAATGCCTGGTGACTATTGGCAAAAATTTGCTAATTTAAGATTGTTTTATTCCTATATGTATGCTCATCCTGGTAAGAATCTAGTATTTATGGGCGGCGAATTTGGTCAATGGGAAGAATGGGATGTCAATGCCAGTTTAGATTGGAATCTGTTAGAATATGAACCACATCAAAAGTTATTAGACTTTACTAGTGACTTGAATCAAACTTATCGTGATAATAATGCTCTGTGGGAAATTGACTTTAATTATGATGGATTCGAATGGATCTGTTGTGATGATGACCAAGATAGTATTCTTTCTTTTGTGCGTAAAGGAGAAGATTCTGAGGAAATAATTGTTTGTATCTTTAACTTTACTCCAGTAGAGAGACATCATTATCGAGTAGGTGTGCCTAAAGAAGGAGTATATGAAGAAATATTAAATAGTAATGCTGATTCTTATTGGGGTAGTGGAGTAGGAAATGAGCAAGAAATTGTTTCAGAAAAACATGCTCATGATGGACGTAAACATTCGATTGAAATTACTCTACCTGGTTTGAGTGGTCTGTATTTAAAGTATAAGCCGCAAAAATAAATTTGTTTTACCTCAAACAGATCTAATATTAGGTCTGTTTGAGGCTTTATTATTAAAAAATGTTTGCTTTGAAATAAATTAACTAGTAATGAATTTATCTGAGAATAGTAAAATTAGTTACGGGGGGGGATAATAGTGGTAAGTAAAAATTTATTAAAAAAACGGGTCGAAGAAGAGGTTGCTGAAGTTTTGGGCAAGAGTGATCAGTTTTGTGATTGTGAGCAATGCCAAGATGATGTTTCGGCTTTAGCTTTAAACCATTTGAAACCTAGGTATGCTGGTAGTGAGACAGGAGAGGTTGTGTTAGAGAGTACAGATATTTCTAGTACTCAAACAGAGATGGATATTTATCGCTCTATTTTAGAAGCTGCTAAAAAAGTAGATAAACAACCCCATCATGACCGTTAAATTAATAATTTTAGTTGCTTTAAAATTCAATAAATAAGTTGCTTAAATCTCCCGCCTGGATAATGGGGGATTTATTTTTTTGACACTAGTGCTAAAATATGGTATGATAATTTTGGAATTGATAATTCCGGCTTTTACTTATAATAATTATAAGAATCTATAAGGAGTGAGAAGTTAATGTTAAGTAAAAAGTATAAGTTTATGGCATTGTTGATGTTGGTAGTCGTTTTTTTAGTGGGTTGTAGTAGTCAACAGGGCGATTTAGATCAAGGTGAGCAAAATTTGGGTTTGAAAGTTGATATAAGTAGTAATAATGATCAAAACCAAAATTTGCAGGTGGATAGTAAAACTAGTTTTGTGGTTAAAGTTTTAGAAGAGAGTAGTGGAGAACTAATTTTAGAGAAATCAGATTTAGAATTAGATCAATCTGGAACCACTTCTATTGCTGTTACTGAAGAAGAAATTGAAGCAGGGGAGAAGTATAAGGTTGTAGTAGTTGATAATAATGACGCTGATAATAAGTTTAGTAAAACAACTTCTGAAATTATAGAAGGGATTACTACTGTAGAAATAAATCTTGCTAGCAATAATTTCAAGACCCAAAGTGTACCAGGCGCTTTGACTCCTAGGGGTGTTAGTCTTGCTAATCAAGATGGAGATGATAAAGGAAACATTGCTTTAAGTTGGGAACGGAGAGATTCAGTTGGACCATATCCTTTCAAACAGAACTATGTTATTTATAGGTCTGAAACTAAGCAAAAACCAGATCAACCTTTAGTTAGTAGTTTAGATGCAGGTAGTTATGTGGATAGTACTGTTGAAGAAGGTCAGACATATTATTATTGGGTAGCAGGAGAAGATCCAACTAATGAAAGTTATGAGAGCAGAGCGAATGGTCCAATTAAAATTACGGCTAAGGATGATACTCCATATTTTGAGAAGTTAAGTGATGGAGAATTTAGATTCACTTTTTATCCTAGCAAATATGATATTTATAAAGACAATTTACCAGATATGACAGAAGTTTATTTAGCAGGAGAAATGAATGACTGGGGCCAATCTGAAAATATGGATCAGTTACAAGAAGTAGGTAATGTGTGGACTGTTACTGTAGATTTGAGTGATGAGATTGAAGCAGGTAATGATTATTTGCAATATAAATGGTATGTCGATAATGGTGATAATGTTGTTTGGTATGGTTTTGATGGAGATAGTGTAGAACAAAGTGATGTTCCACTTGGTGATGGCAATCGAGATACTTATGAGCATAATCTATATGTTAAGTTAGTTGAAGGTGTGCAACATCCAGTGTTTTGGTGGCAAGAATGGTAAAAAATTAATTTTAATCTTTTTAGCCTCCGCAAGGAGGCTTTTTTTATTTTTAGGTGATAAAGCTAAACTAATAACATATATATTATAATAACTATAAATGATTAACTGGAGGCTAGATTATGAGTAATAGAGCAAAAATAAAAAATTATTTCCCCGGCGGTAATACCTGTCGTGGGTTTTATTCTTTTTATGAATATTTACCATATAATGCGGAACGAGTTTTTATTATCAAAGGAGGCCCGGGCACAGGAAAATCAACTTTTATGAAAAAAATTGCCGAAGAGTTTTTAGCAGAAGGCTATAATATAGAATATCATTGGTGTGCTTCGGATAATGAATCGCTTGATGGAGTAGTAATTCCTGATTTAAAAGTTACTTTATTAGATGGGACTGCTCCTCATATGGTAGATCCTAAAAATCCTGGTGCAATTGATGAAATAGTTAATTTAGGACGATACTGGGACCGATCAATTTTAAGCAATCATAAACAGAAAATAGTAACTTTAAATAAAGCAATTTGGAAGTATTTCGATAATGCTTATGGATTTTTAGAAGAGGCTAAATTAGTACACGATCGCTGGGAAGAATATTATTTAGAACAGATGGATTTTCAAAAAGCTAATTTAAAAGGTAAAGCTGTAGTAAATGATATTTTAGCTGATATAAAATTAGCAAAGCAGTTGGGTAATGATAGACATCTGTTTGGAAGTGCCTTTACTCCTACAGGAGCTGTCGATTATTTTAGTAATATTACAGCTGATAGTGATAAGCGTTATGTGATTAAAGGTAAGCCAGGCACCGGAAAATCGACTTTAGTAAAAAAAGTTGCTCAAGCGGCTCTAAAGCGAGGGATTGATCTAAATTATTTTCATTGTTCGTTTGATCCTGATAGTATAGATATGATTGTAATACCAAGGTTGAAAGTATCGCTAGTAGATGGAACCCCGCCTCATATTGTGAACCCTGATCGTACTGGGGACCAAGTAATTGATATGTTAGACTGTGTCAATCAAGAACAGATTCAAAAACAAAAAGATCAAATCCAAAAGACCAAAAGTAATTATAATAATTTAATGAAACGAGCTCTGCAAGAACTGCAACGGGCCAAGGGCTTACATGATCAATTAGAGGAATACTATATAGAAGCAATGGACTTTAGTAAAATTGATGAGCGATGTGAAGGGGTAATTGAGGAGATAAAAAAGAGAATCTAAAGACTGGAATTATTTTATAATGCACCTCTGTGGTGCATTTTTTTATTTTGCTTATAAATTAGAGCTGATTGTTCATAAGATGTATTAGCGGATATTTTTTGGTCTAAAATTTAGATCTTTAAGGGGGGAATAATGATGTGTGGAATAACAGGTTGGATTGATTGGAGACAAGACTTGAATCAGCCTAAGAATAGAAATATATTAAAGAAGATGCGAGAAAATCTGCAATTACGTGGGCCTGATGAAGGAGGAAGTTGGATTGATAGCAACGTTGCCTTGGCCCATAGGAGATTAATTGTAATTGATCCTGAAGGCGGTAAGCAGCCAATGGTAGAACAAATTGGAGGCAACAAATTTGTGATTTCTTATAATGGTGAGCTGTACAATACTGCTGAATTAAGAAGAGACTTAAGTAAGTTAGGGTATCAATTTAGGAGTCATTCCGATACTGAAGTTTTATTGACTGCTTATATTGAGTGGGGGGTAGATGTAGTTGAACATCTGAATGGGATTTATGCTTTTGCTATTTGGGATCAAAACAAAGAACAGCTTTATATGGCCCGGGATAGAATTGGGGTTAAACCATTATTTTATAGTCAGGGTCAACAGGGTTTTTATTTTGGCTCTGAGCTTAAAGCCTTATTAGCTCATCCTGAAATTGAAGCTACTGTAGATCAATCAGGTTTAGCTGAAATTTTTGTAATGGGCCCTGGTAGAACTCCAGGTCATGGTGTTTTTAAAGGTATTAAAGAATTAAAACCCGGACATTACTTAGTCTATAATCAAGCGGGGTTGACAATTAATCAGTATTGGTCCTTGCAGAGTAGAGAACATCATGATTCTGTAGAAGAGACAATCAGAACTGTTAGAGAGTTATTTACTGATACAGTCCAGCGTCAATTGATTTCAGATAAACCTATTTGCACTTTGTTATCAGGGGGACTTGATTCTAGTGCTATTACTGCTATAGCTAGTGATAGATTAAAAGAGCAATACAATCAACAACTGCATAGCTATTCAATAGATTATAAAGATAACCAAGAAAATTTTGAGAGTAGTGAATTTCAGCCAAGTACTGACCAACAATGGATTGATTTAATGTCTGATTATGCTACTACTAATCATCATAATGTAATATTGCCTAATCAAAAGTTGGTTAATGCTTTAAAAGAAGGAGTTTATGCGCGAGATTTACCGGGGATGGCTGATATAGATGTTTCGCTTTATTTATTTTGTGCTGAGATAGCTAAAGAATTTACAGTGGCAGTATCCGGAGAATGCGCTGATGAAATATTTGCAGGTTATCCCTGGTTCTATCGCGAAGAGGCTAGGCAGGCTGACACCTTCCCTTGGACTAGAAATTTAGCAACTAGGATTGATCTATTAAATGATGATTTAAAAAATACAATTAGACCTGCTCAATATGTAGATAAAAGATATCAACAAGCGCTGTCAGAAGTACCTAGATTAGCTAGTGATAATAAAGTTAATCAAAAAATGCGGGAAATTACTTATTTAACTTTAAGCAGATGGATGCCTATTTTATTGGAACGCAAAGATAGAATGAGTATGTATACTGGACTCGAAGTTAGAGTTCCTTTCTGTGATCATCGTTTAGTTGAATATGTCTGGAATATTCCCTGGGAGATGAAGAATTATGGTGGAATGAGAAAGGGTATTTTGCGCGAAGCATTAACTGGAGTTTTGCCTGAAGAAGTAAGAACTCGACCGAAGAATCCATATCCCAAAACTTTTAATCCCCAATATTTGGCGGCAACTAGAAATTGGTTACGAGAAATTATGAATAATAACAATGCACCTTTATTAGATTTTATTGATCGTCAGCAATTACAAGGTATTATTGACCAAGGTGCTGATTTTGATCAGCCGTGGTTTGGTCAGCTGATGAGAGTACCGCAACTATTTGCTTATTTAATTCAAGTTAATATTTGGTTAGAAGAATACAATGTTAGCTGTATGTGATATTATTTGCTATAAGTCTTGACTAAAGGCGAAAAATGTATTATACTTAACATCAAGATAACATTTAGAAGTTATCTTGATGTTGAAATTTAATTATCATGATCTGGATTGCTAAGTGTAAGGTTGCTAACCTCAAGTAAAACTTTCCATTTTACTATTACTCACTAACTAGTAATTCTTGCACTTGGCAGTTCAAAACAATATTTTTTTACCCCTTTATGTTAACTTTGTGTAAGAAAAATGATAAAATAGATAAATTAGCTTGACAAAAGGGTAAAACAGGTATATAATTTACATAAAGATAACATAAACATTACATCAAAAGTACAAAGGGGCATTTTTAGAGTTGGTAACAGATATTATATTATATCTTGAAAGGAGGCGATATTATGTGTGTAGTAATCAAAAATGCAAATGTCACAACGGCTCATGGTAGTTACAAAACAGATATTGCTGTTAAAGACAATCGAGTTTTTCCAGTAGATAATAATTTTAGTGTTGCTAACTCAAAAGTAATTGATGCTTCTAAAGTGATTTCAGCTAGTATTTTAAATTCTTTTAATAGTAGACATTAAAAAAATTGATAATGGAGAATTTATAATTGATAATTAGGCTAAATTAAACTAGTTATTGGTTTTAA
>JBNJDB010000080.1:0-9015 GCA_051744465.1 Bacillota bacterium
TAGAACAATTTTATTGGGAGGATGAAGAAAGAAGAAGAGAAGATTAATTACAGATAAATACAATAGCTATCAAAATATTTTGATAGCTATTGTATTTATTAAATGAAATTTAAAAAATTAAGATGTTATTAAGGAGGAGGAATAATTGTGTTAAATTATATAATTAGAAGGTGTTTGACTATGATTCCATTGTTGATTGCAATATCCATTGTTTCTTTTATATTAATTAAGATACCACCTGGTAGTTATTTAGAAACATATATGTCCGAATTAAAAAGAGTAGGAGGCGATGTAACAGATTCAAGAGTAGAAGAGGTGAAGCAACGTTATGGTTTGGGTCAACCTGCCTATGTGCAATATTTCAAATGGGTGAGTGGCTTTATTTATGGTGATTTTGGAATGTCATTTAAAGATGAAGAACCAGTTATCAAAATAATCAAAGAAAGAATCGGCTTTTCAATCTTGATTTCAATAGGAACTATTTTATTCACTTGGAGTTTAGCAATTCCAATTGGTATTTACTCTGCTGTACGACAATATTCAGTTTTTGATTATATATTTACTTTTATTGGTTTTATTGGCTTATCAGTGCCTAATTTTCTATTAGCTTTAGTATTAATGTTTGTAGGAGTCAGGTATTTTAACACAGATTTAAGTGGACTGTTTTCAATGCAATATATGGGCGAACCGTGGTCAGTGGGAAAGGTAATTGATCTGTTGAAACATATCTGGTTGCCAATTGTTGTAGTAGGAACTGGAGGAATGGCAGGATTGATTCGAGTAATGAGAGGCCAGATGCTAGATGAGTTAAGAAAAGCTTATGTCCAGACGGCTCGAGCTAAAGGTTTATCTGAATTTATGGTTATCTTCAAACATGTTACAAGAATAGCTTTAAATCCACTAATTAGTACAATTGGTTGGATGTTGCCTAGAATTGTTTCAGGATCAGTTATTGCTGGAATTGTATTGGGCTTACCTACAATTGGTCCTAAACTTTTAGAGGCACTTAAATCCCAAGATATGTATTTGGCAGGTACAATTGTTATGATGTTAAGTTCTTTAACTGTTATAGGAACACTAATATCAGATATTTTATTAGCAATAGTTGATCCAAGAATACGTTATAAGTAGGAGGTAAAAGGATGGAAGAGCAAATTAATTTAGAAGAGAATCAAAACCAAGTTGCGACTGAAGAGACTAAAGAATCTGCTTCGCAATGGGAACTGATTTGGCGGAATTTTAAAAGACATAAATTAGCTATAGCTGGTACTGCGATTTTAGTAGTTATGTATTTTGTGGCTATATTATGTGGATTCATGTCGCCTTATGATCCTCATAGACGTTTTTCGGGCATGACCAATATTGCTCCACAACAGATACAGATTAGTAGTGAAGCAGAAGGGCTACAGCGACCTTTTGTTTATGGATTTACTTCCCAGCGTAATCCAGAGACTTTAGCTACAGAATATAAAGAGGACCAAAGCAAGAAATATCCAATAAAGCTCTTTGTTAGAGGAGATAGTTATAAGTTTTTAGGATTATTTGAGACTAACATTCATTTGTTTGGTACTGAGGAGGGACAAATTTTCATTTTTGGTACTGATGGTCAAGGGCGCGATCTCTTTTCGCGTACCTTATATGGAACTAGAGTCTCCTTATCAGTTGGTGTAGTAGGAGTTATTATAAGCTTGATTTTGGGACTTACGTTTGGAGGGATTTCTGGTTATTTTGGTGGTATGATTGATAATGTGATTCAACGAGTAATTGAATTTATAATTACAATACCTAAAATCCCATTATGGTTAGCTTTATCAGCAGCACTACCACCAGATTGGTCAATTATTCAGACCTACTTTGCAATTACTATTATTTTATCTATGACTAGTTGGGTTGGCTTAGCTCGAACAATTAGAGGGCAGATGTTTTCTTTGCGTGAAGAAGACTATGTTAAGGCAGCCAGATCTTTTGGGGCTAAAGGAGGATGGATTATTTTCCGTCATTTACTTCCTAATTGCATGAGCTATATTTTAGTAAGTATAACTTTAGCAGTTCCTGGAATGATTTTAGCAGAAACAGGCTTAAGCTTTTTAGGTTTAGGTTTGCAACCGCCAGCAATTAGTTTAGGAACCTTATTGCAGAATTCGCAAAATATACGTTCTTTAGCTAGTCACCCTTGGTATTTTTTACCCGCGATAGTTGTAGTAGTTGTAGTATTAGCTTATAACTTTGTTGGAGATGGATTACGTGATGCAGCCGACCCTTATCATTAAAATTGATATTAGAGAAAGGAGGATTGAGCTTGATGAAAAAAACAGAACATTTGATAGAGGTTAGAAATTTGAGGACATATTTTGATTCTGAAGATGGTCCAATTAAAGCAGTTGATAATGTTAGTTTTGAGATAGATTGTGGAGAAACTTTAGGAGTAGTTGGCGAAAGTGGTTGTGGGAAGAGTATAACTTCATTATCATTAATGAATTTAGTACCGCAGCCTAAAGGAAAAATTAGAGGAGGGACAATTAAATATTCTGGGGGAGATGAAGTTATAGATATTACATCTTTAAATCGCCATAGTAGTGCAATGAGAGATTTGCGTGGTAATGAATTAGCAATGATTTTTCAAGAACCAATGACTTCACTGAATCCAGTTTATACTATTGGTTCACAAATTATTGAAGCAATTCGTTTACATCAGGATGTATCTAAAAAAGAAGCCAGACAACGAGCTATTGAGATGATTGCTAAAGTGGGGATTCCAGCTCCTGAAACCCGAGTTGATGAATATCCTTATGAATTGAGTGGTGGAATGCGACAGCGAGCAATGATTGCTATGGCTTTATCATGTAATCCTAATTTTTTAATTGCAGATGAACCTACTACTGCTTTAGATGTAACAATTGAGGCTCAAATTCTTGATTTAATGCAGGATTTACAAGATGATTTTAATACAGCTATTATGTTTATTACTCATGATTTAGATGTAATTGGAGAGATAGCAGATCGAATTATGGTAATGTATACTGGTAAAGTAGTAGAAACTGGAACTGTAGAAGATATTTTCTATAATCCTAAGCATCCTTATACGCAAGGTCTTTTGAAGTCTATCCCTAAGGTGGGAAGAAATAAAAGATTGACCCCAATAGAAGGTACTGTACCAGACCTTAATCATTTGCCAACGGGGTGTTATTTTGCTCCACGCTGTTCAGAAGCAATGGCTAAATGTAGAAATGAAATGCCCCCTATCTTTAAGTTGAGTGAAGATCATTCAACTAGATGTTGGCTTGCGGAAGAGGAAGGAGAGAAATTAAATAATGGATAATGATATCATACTTGAAGTTGAGAATTTAAAAAAATATTTTCCTATTCGTCAAGGTCTTTTAAAGAAAGTAGTTGGCCAAGTAAAGGCGGTAGACGGGATTAGTTTTTCAGTTCATAAAGGAGAAACAATTGGTTTAGTTGGTGAAAGTGGTTGTGGTAAATCCACTACCGGAGAAAGTTTATTAAAATTAACTACTCCGACTGCTGGAAGTGTTAAATATTATAAAGATGGGCAATGTAAAGATCTTTTAGAAGTAAGCAATGCCGAATTGGATGAGTTGCGGAGAGATATTCAAATTATTTTTCAAGATCCTAGTTCTTCTCTTGACCCGCGGATGTCAGTGCATGATATAATTGCTGAACCTTTAAAAGTACAAAAGATTGGTACTAGTGAGGAACGGACTGAGAAAGTAAGAAATTTATTGGAAAAAGTAGGCTTAAGTGATTATCAGATGAATCGCTATCCTCATGAGTTTAGTGGTGGGCAAAAACAACGGGTTGGTATAGCACGAGCTTTAGCTTTAGATCCGGAAATTATTGTTTGTGATGAACCGGTTTCTGCTTTAGATGTTTCTGTTCAGGCTCAGGTCTTGAATCTGTTATCAGATTTACAAGCTGATTTAGGGCTAACTTATATATTTATAGCTCATAACTTAGGAGTAGTAGAGCATATTAGTGATCGGGTAATGGTAATGTATTTGGGCAAACTTGTTGAATTTACTACAGCAGATGCTCTTTATCAGTCTCCGCTTCATCCGTATACAGAGTCTTTATTAGGTTCAATTCCTGAAGGTGATCCGAAGTCCTCAAGAAAGAGAATTCGGTTAGAAGGTTCTGTTCCTGATCCATCTGATCCACCGCAAGGTTGTAATTTATCTCCTCGGTGTTCTTATGCTACAGATAAATGTAAAACTGAAGAACCGCAATTGGAAAATTTGGGTGATGATAAGGATCATTATGTTGCTTGTCATTATGCAGAAGAATTAGACTTAGCTGGATTTAATAAGTTGCGCGGTTTAGAAGAGGTAGAGTGATTTTTAGGAATTATTAAATATTAATATAGGAGTTGGATTATCATGAGTAAATTAACTTTAAAAACTGACATTGAAAAATATCAAATTAATAAAAATATATATGGTCATTTTTCTGAACATTTAGGTAGATGTATTTATAAAGGAATTTGGGTAGGGGAAGATTCATCTATACCTAATACCCGCGGGATTAGAAATGATGTTGTGGAGGCATTAAAAGAACTTGACATACCTGTTTTAAGATGGCCTGGTGGTTGTTTTGCTAGTGAATATCACTGGAAAGATGGGATTGGCCCAAAAGAAGATAGACCCGAAATTATTAATACTTTATGGGGGGGAGTAGTTGAAAATAATCACTTTGGAACTCATGAATTTTTTGATTTATGTGACCAATTAGATACCGAAGCATATATTTGTGGTAATGTGGCTAGTGGTACTGTCCAAGAAATGCAACAATGGGTAGAGTATATGACATTTCCTGGTCAATCTCCAATGGCTAATTTGAGAAAAGAAAATGGTCGAGAAGAACCTTGGGATTTAACTTATTTTGGTGTTGGAAACGAGAATTGGGGCTGGGGCGGATTTATGCGGCCTGAATATTATTCTGATCTCTATCGTCGATATCAAACTTTCGTTCGCAATTATGGTGACAATGATATCTATAAGATAGCTTGTGGAGCTAATGTTGATGACTATAATTGGACAGATGTTGTAATGAAGCAAGCTGGTGATCATTTGGATGGTTTGAGCTTTCATTATTATGTGCATCCGGGCGGCTGGGAAGATAAAAAGGCTGCTACAGGATTTGCTGAAGATGAGTGGTTTGAGACTATGCAAAAGACATTGCGAATGGATAAATTAATTAGCAAGCATAGTACAATTATGGATAAGTATGATCCGGAAAAAAGAGTAGGCTTGATAGTAGATGAATGGGGGGGCTGGTATAAAGTCAAAGAAGGAACAGAACCAGGTTTCCTCTATCAGCAAAATACAATTCGTGATGCTTTAATAGCCGGTGTAACTTTAAATATATTCAATAGTCATTCTGACCGAGTTGAAATGGCGAATATTGCTCAAACCGTAAATGTATTACAAGCAATGATATTAACAAAAGAAGAACAAATGGTTTTAACTCCTACTTATCATGTTTTTGAGATGTATAAAGTACATCAAGATGCTACTTTATTAGACTTAGATTTAGAAACGGAAGAATATCAGTATGGAGAAGAAAGTATCCCATCAATTAGCGTTTCTGCTTCGAAGGATGATGAGGGCACAATTAATATAACTCTGTGTAATATGAACCCTAATCAAGATATAAAGGTAGAGACTAGATTAGATGGCTTAGAGGAAGAGGTCCAAGAGTTAAATGGGCGGGTATTAACAGCAGATAAGTTAGATGCTCATAATACTTTTGATCAACCAGATGCAATTCAACCAACTGAATTTAGTGCTGCTAAGTTAACTGCAAGTGGATTAGAAGTGACAGTACCTAATAAATCAGTTGTTTTATTATCATTATCTTAAATCATATAAGTTATTATTTAAAATTAATTATTCTAATCTTGCGAGACTATAACTGTGAATTTAATAAGACTATAATTAAAAAATAAGTTATTATAGTTTTTCTAGATTTAGAATTAATTTAATTAAATTTAAATAAGCGTCCAATCTATAAGTGTTAATCTATAAGGAATTATTTATTGTAAAAAATATTTTTAATAAATAATTCCTTATTTTTTGTTATATAAATATTTTGCCAGAAAAAGGAGAGGATAATATGAGGAAAAAATTAAAGATTAGTTTAACCTTGCTAGTTTCAGTAATCTTATTAGTTGTAGTATTATTTTCTGGTGGGGTGGATGCAATGTCATCGGAACCAGCAGAAGAATCTGCGTCTAAAGATAAAGAAGTAGTTGCTAATGAAGAAGGTCTAATAGCACATTATCCTTTAAATCAAAATTTGCAAGAGGTAACTGGTAATTTTGCTCAGGGGAAAGCTAGTGGGCCTAAGATTGATGGTGAAAAAAGTGGTTCAATTAGTTATAGTGCAGGTATGCGAGATCAAGCTGCTGTATTTGATGGTCAATCAGGAATTCGTTTGGCTGATGGCTTAATTAAAGATAATAGCTATAGTGTATCTTTGTGGGTTAACCCTGAAGAAATTAATCAGTATACGCCAACTTTTTTTGGAGCTGAAGCAAAAGATCAGTGGGTTAGTGTAGTTCCAAATGGGCCTACTGGAGAAACTATGCTCTGGTCTGGTGAAGAGTGGTATGATGCAAGCACATATTTTAAAATTGCTACTGACCAATGGACTCATCTAACTATAACAGTAGATAAAGGGAAAGCAAAGGTTTATTTAAATGGGGAAGAAAGATTTTCTGGTCCAGATTTTCCTGATGTTTTCACTACAAAACAAAGTGAATTCGCTCTTGGAATTAACTATTGGGATACTCCCTTTAAAGGATTGATGGATGATTTGCGGATTTATGATAGAGCTATATCTGAAGATAAAGTAAAAGAGTTAGCGGAAGGTGCAGCTGAAATAGATGATAGTGATGGACCACAATTTAGAGAAGTATCTGTTCATGACCCTTCAGTAATTAAGGATGGAGATACTTTTCATGTAGTTGGTTCTCATTTGGCTTCTGCTAAATCGAAGGATCTAATTCAGTGGGAACAACAGTCTAGATCTGTTAATAATGATAATCCTTTAATCCCTAATGTAAAGAATGAAATGAGAGAAGGTTTAAATTGGGCCAAGACTGAAACGTTTTGGGCTGGGGATATAATTAAGCTAGATGATGGAAAATACTATATGTATTATAGTATGTGTAAAGGAGATTCACCGCGATCTGCTCTTGGTGTAGCAGTATCAGAAAATGTAGATGGTCCGTATAAGAAAAAAGACTTGTTATTGAAATCTGGTATGTGGGGGGAAGAAAGTGAAGATGGTCAGATTTATGATTTAGATATTCATCCTAATGCTGTTGACCCTAATGTATTTTTCGATGATGAAGATAAGTTATGGATGGTCTATGGCTCTTATTCTGGGGGCATATTCATTTTAGAAATGAACCCTAAAACTGCAAAGCCTTATCCAAATCAAGGTTATGGAAAAAAACTAATGGGTGGTAAGAGTAGAATTGAAGCACCTTATATTCAATATAGTCCCGAAACAGGTTATTATTATTTATTCACTTCCTTTGGTGGCTTAGGTGCTGGTGATGGTTATAATATTCGAGTTGCTCGTTCTAAGAATCCTGATGGACCTTACAAGGATCCCCAGGGCCAAGATATGATTGATTCTTATGGAACTGGAATTGATAATGATGATGCAATTGAACCCTATGGAGCTAAATTAGTAGGTGATTTTCAATTTGTTGATCAACAAGAGAAGCCAACTGGTGTAGGATATGTATCACCTGGTCATAATTCAACTTTCTATAATCAAGAAACAGGTGAATATTTCATTCTGTTCCATTCTCGTTTTCCTGACCAAGGAGAATCGCATCAACTTAGAGTCCACAAAATGTTTATGAATGATAATGGTTGGCCCGTTATTGCTCCCCATAGATATGGAGGAGAACAGATTGCTAACTATTCAAAAGAAGAAATTGTTGGTCAATATGCAGTTGTAAATCATGGCAAGAATGTTTCAGGATTACTGCGCGATTCTGTGATGGTTGAACTGAATAAAGATGGTACAATTTCTGGGAAGATGAATGGTCAGTGGGAGCGTAATGGAGAGAATGGTATCAAATTAATGATTGAAGGAGCAACTTATGATGGTGTTTTATTACGACAATGGGATGATGGATTAGAAAAAGAGGTAATGACTTTTAGTGTTCTATCGCAGGAAGGTGTTGCAATTTGGGGCAGTAAAGTAGATAAGTAATTTTTAACAGTTGATAATTAGTTACAAAATAACAATTAAGGAGCGGATAATATGAGAAACCATACAAAATTTAATCGGTTAGTGGTACTAGTTGTTATTGCAATGTTTGTAATTTCACTTTCTGGAGTTGGGGCAGCAATGTCTTCTGAGCCAAAAGAAGAGGGGACAAATGACCAAGAAATAAGAGCTAATGAAGATGGTTTAATAGCGCATTATCCATTAGACAATAGCTTAGAAGAGATTACTGGTAATTTTGAAAAAGCTGAGGTTGTTGGAAAACAACTTGATGCTCAAGATAGCGGTTCAATTACTTATAACGAAGGAATTCAGGAGCAAGCTGCTATTTTCAATGGTCAATCTGGTATTCGGTTGCCAAATGATTTGATAACAGATGATAGCTATAGTGTATCTATTTGGCTAAATCCAAAAGAAATTACTGAGTACACACCTGCTTTTTTTGGAGCGGTACCAGCAGATGATGAATCACAGCAATGGGTTAGTTTAGTACCTAAAGGGCCAGTAGGAGCTACAATGGTTTGGTCTGGTGAGGAGTGGTATGATGCAGCAACTGATCTAACAATCCCAACAGACCAATGGACGCATGTAGCCTTTACTGTAAATAATGGTAAAATAAAGCTTTATTTAAATGGTGAAGAAAAATTTGCCGGAAAAGATTTTCCTGATGTTTTTAGTAGTGAAAAGACTGTCTTTGGTTTAGGAGTTAACTATTGGGATACTCCTTTTAAAGGGATGATGGATAACTTA
>JBNJDB010000081.1:0-8772 GCA_051744465.1 Bacillota bacterium
TACATATCAACCACCCCCTCTGTACTCTTGACTCTTGAATACTTTCAGCTAAATTAATCATTACTATCATAGTACTGAACTAGGGTGAAAGTTAACTTAACATTTATCTCAAATAAATTGACAATTAAGTTCAAAAAATAATTTATAAGAATTTCTTTTAGCTTAAGAAACTACTCTTATATATATTATACTAAGTTTTAACTTAAAAGTAAACGTTAACCACTCCAAATTCAAATAAAACATCTACAAAGAAACCACCACTATTAACTAATCTACTTTTAGCTGCTTGCTCTATATTACTCTTGATTTTCTTTAGGCTTTTTCCGGCTACTATTTTTATTCTTATACATATTTTTGTCTGCCAAATCAAAAATATGATTCAAGTCTTGCTCACTATCTTTCATAATAGCATATCCTAGCGATATACTTAGTTCTTCCTCTAATTTGTTTTTAGAATTAAACTCTTTTAATTGCTCATAAAAACGGTCACAAAAATTTTCAATTGCATTTTCATCAGTTTCTGGCAGTAATACAGCAAATTCATCTCCTCCTACTCGAGCCACAATATCTTCTTCCCGAGTAACTGACCTAAATAAATCTGCCACAGCCTTTATATATTTATCACCTTTTTGATGGCCATAATTATCATTAATATATTTCAAACCATCTAAATCACCTATCATAATAGTAATAGGCAACCTACGAGAATCATTTAAACGATTCTGTTCATTTTTAAAATAACGACGATTATATAAACCAGTTAACTCATCATGAAAAGATAGATATTCTATTTTCTGCTTTGCTTCCATTCTATCATTTATATCTTGGTGAATTCCTACTACTCTAATTACATCACCATCTTCATCCCGCTCCATGACTTGTCCCTTATCTTTAATCCATTTCCAGTCTCCTGATTTAGTTTTTAACCGATGTTCTGTTTCATAATAATCAGTTTTACCCTCTAAATGATTATTCAATTTAGTTAAGACTCTTTTTTTATCTTCACTATGAATCCGCTTCTTCCATTCTTCTATGTTTTGATCTATTTCATCTAAGTCATAGCCTAACATCTCAGCCCATTTATCATTAAATTTTATTTCTCCATCTCTTTTATTCCAATCCCACAAACCAAGATTAGCTCCCTCAATTGCCATTTGCAATCTATTTTTAGTTTCTTCCAATTCATGCCTGCGTCTTTGCTTTTCTGTTAAATCCCTATAAACTGCTACAACTTCACCAGTTGATAACTTATATACATAATTCTCCCTATATGCACTTATCCTATCATCCTCATACTTTGTAAAAGGCAATTTTTCAGGCTCCCCTGTCTGATATACTCGTTGTAGTACTGCAAGCAAACCGAACTCTTCTACCTCAGGAAAAACTTCTTTAACACTTTTTCCTAGCAGATTTTCTTTTTCTACATTATCTATTTTTTGTCCTTCTTTATTAATATCGCTAAAGTAAAAATCTTCTCCTTCATTTTCTGTTTGATAAACTGCTACTCCACTATTAATATTATTAAATAATCCTTGATAATAATCTAAACTTTTATTTATTTTTTTATTTTTCTCTTCTAATTCATTGATTACTTGCCTAGAAGTTTTATCAATTACAATTTTAAATATAAGACTAATCAACAATAAAATAATTACAGTAGTTACTATAGCTATTGATGAAAATTTATTTATAGGTTGATAAAGATTTTCTTTTAAGATTTCAGCTTTTAAGTAATAGTCTGTATCTAGTATTTGTTGTACATATTTTAGTTTGTTTTCTGTTGCTTTTAAATTTTCTCCAGCAACACTACCACTAATAATGCTATAATTAATATCATCCTTATTCAATTGATTTAGAATATTGCTTAAATCAAAACTAGCCAAATCATGCCCCAATAAAGTTTCACTTTGATAAATAGGAGAATCAACTATTAATAATTCCTGTTCAGGAAAAATTGTTGTTTGCAACTTTTTATTATCTGAATTATGATAGCTTCTCAACTTAGTTTTAGAGGCAACTCTCCAACTAGCAATCACTTTTTGGTTGCTAATCCGATATGTTTCTACTAAATTATCCAATATTTTTGCCCCATCATTATATTTAGGTTGAGTATATTCCTGTAACTCTTCTAAACTCAAATCTCCAGTTTGATATTCAGCTAGCTTTTTTCTAATCATAGTTCTACTAGATAGAGTTTCCACTGCATTTGTTTTTTGCTCAACATAATTTTCTAAATGATTTTTTTGAATAGAAAATTGTTGTTTGAATTCGTTTTTTAAACTAGATTCTAATCTCTGTTGCATAGGATTAAAAATAATAAAATTAAAAGAAATAATTATTAATATAATTGCCACAATTATCAAATACTTTAAATTCCTAAATATGTTTTCCATTTGATATCCCCTTCAGAAATATATTTTCATCTCCACAGTCATCAACAATACTATACTTATTATTTTTTAAAGCCCATCAAAATTTAACTACTTTATTTTTTGGTTTCACTCTATTATTATTTAAATTCTATATCTCTTTTCAAATACCTTCATCAAAAGAATATCCTCTCGGACACCTTAAATTATCATTATTGATTATCGATTCAAAAAACATCTATAGTCAAAACTTGTCCCGTCAGTTGTAATAGTCACTGCACCTCGTTTATCAGTGCGCAAATTTTTAATCTGGTGGTTCTCCAACCGCTCTTTTATCACATCATCAGGTAAACCATAATTATTTTTTCCAACTGACATGATACTTAGTTGCGGATTCGTTGCTTGCAAAAATTGAGTGCTGCTAGAAGTAGAACTACCATGATGGGCCAACTTCAACACATCTACAGCCAAATCACCACTACTAACTAATCTTCTTTCAGCTTCTTCCTCTATATCCCCAGTGAATAATAAATCAAATTGCTCATAGCCAACCTTAAGTACCAAAGAATTATTATTAGCGCTACTCTCCTCTAACAGAGGAAAGCTTGGCCCTAATACATTAAAATCAACCTGATTAATACTGACCTTATCACCCGCTATTAACTCTATTAATTCCAAATTATTACTAGATTCCTCCACTACTTGCTTCAATTGATCATTAGCATCACTTTCTCTCGCCGGAGGATAGCAAACTTTTGCTACTTCAAAGTGCTTAATGACTTCTATAATTCCTCCCACATGATCAGCGTGGGCATGAGAAATAAAAACTAGATCTAACTTACTAATTCCTTCTCTCTCTAAAAAACTAATCAACTCTTGGCCCGTTGCTCCACCATCAATTAACACATTCTCTCCACTAGGTGTCTTTAGATAAGCTCCATCACCCAATCCCACCGCAAAAAAAGTAACTTCTAACCGGTCTGTAGGATTAAATCCACCAGCTACTAAAATAAGTACCAAACTCAATGAGACAATTGCAACCTGTTTATAATTTAGTTGAGCATAGGGAATTCCTCTGCTTCGAATCCAGTTACTAATAGAGTAAATAACTATATAATAAGCGATCATAATTAAAATAGATGGCTGCTTTAAGACTAAATTATAAACAAATCCATCTGCTAAAAATTCCGTTACACTTAAATTTAAATTTATTAACAACTGTATTATAAAGGCTAATAATTGGCTTAGATGATAACTAATTATACTGCAGATAAGAAAAAAGATTGCTAAAGGAAGAAGGAGACTAATCCAGGGCATTAAAATCAGGTTAGCAACTATACTAATCAACGAGATGCGATTGAAATAATAAATTAAGAGAGGAAACAAACCTAATTGGGCTGCTATAGTAGCAGCAATAATTGTACTCACTTTAGTAGGTAAGCAACTCAAATATTCAGCCAATTCAGGGGCCAAATAACTAATCGCTATTACAGCACCAAACGACAGCTGAAAGCTAATAGTAAATAGACTCCTAGGATTTACAATTAATAATACTAGAGCAATCCCAGCTAACAAATTATATAAATCAACTTTCCGCTCTAAATATTTACCAGTTAACCCCCCAATAATCAATAAAACTGCTCGCAAAGCTGGTAGTTGCCAATTAATTATCGCCAAATAAATAACTAAAGCTATACTAGTTAAGATCAAGTTGCCTACTTGAGACAATTTTAAATAATTGAGCCCTGTATATAGCAAATAACTGATCAATCCAATATGGAAGCCAGATACAACTAACAAGTGGCTAATACCTAACTGACTATAATTGCTCATCACTCGTTCAGAAACTCTATGCTTGGCCCCTAGCAGTAAAGCAAGCAAAAAATCACTTGCCTCTCCACTAAAATATTCTTCTAATGTTAGTTGTATCTTTTTTCTTAGATAATTGCTAGCAATAATAATTGGATTATTAGAACTACTCAGCTGGGTTATATTATTGGAACTGACCTCTCCTATTGCATAAATCCCTCGTTTCTTTAAATAGTTCCGATAAGAAAAACCACCAGGATTTTTCTGGGGCTTAGCTAACTTTAGTTTGCTAGTAAATAAAACCCGATCGCCAGGCTGAAATGGATTCTCACTCGACCAAACTGTTAATCTTATTTTCTGAGAATATGATTGATCCTGCCCACTCTTTTTTAGATCCTTAATAATATAACTACAACTATTATCTCTAGTTATTACTCTCTCAACTACACCTCTAAACTCAACCCTCGTTCCCAATAAACTTTTTAGCTCTGTCTCCCGCCAGTTCCAAGTTTCCACTTGCAAATAAAAACAGCCTACTAAAAATATAAGTACCAACACCAACCAACTTGTCTTATCAGTAACTCTAGCTATCATTATTAACCCAGCAGTTACTACTATTAAACCTACTAGTACTAACAAGGAAACTTCTGTTACTGGTAAATAATAAGCAACAATCAAGCCCCCCACAAAGAACAATAGCCATTCTACTAAAGGTCGTTTCATCTAATATGTAATCTCATCTTCTATTTTTTCTAAGGTTTTAGGGCCAATGCCCGACACCTCGGTCAAACTATCAACACTTGCAAATGATCCTTCTTCCTTACGATATTCGATTATCTTCTCCGCTGTTACTGGTCCCACGCCAGCTATCTCCTCTAATTCTGATTGCTTCGCTGAATTAATATTAATTTTAGCTGACTTATTAGCAACACTTCTCGTAGTTGCTGAACTAGGAATAATAATCTTCTGTCCATCACGGACTTTATTAGCCAAATTAATTGCATTCAAATCAGCCCGATTAGTTGGCCCGCCTGCTTTTTTTACCACCTTATACAAGCGGCTACTTTCTTTTACTTGATAAACACCAGGCTCTACAACTTCCCCCGCTAAATGAATCAGGATTGTTTCTGGTTCTTGTTGCGTTCTACTAGCTTGCTTAGTTCTTTGTTCAGCCTCGACTTTAGAATCAGTTTCTAGCTCAACACCATTATCCTCCTGACTAATAAATTTCTGATAAGTCAGCAACCCCATAGCTACTACAACAATAATCGATAGCACCGTTATTAAAATATTTTCTTTTTTCTGATTATACATAATTATAACCACTCCTCAGTGGTTATAATTTCCTAATGATGATTTTTTATACTTGCTTTTTAGCGATACCTCGATGCATAGCTACTGCTCCGCCCATCAACTTAGTCACTTGAATATCAGTAAAACCAAATTCTTTGAACATATTTTTCAACTCAGCAATAGTCACAAATCGCTTTACTGATTGAGGCAACCAATTATATTCTTGATATTTGTTAACGGCTAGTTGACCAATTAAAGGTACAATTTTGCGAAAATAAAACAAAAACAGTTGACGATAAACAGGTAAAGTTGGCTCAAATATATCCAATGATATGACTGTCCCACCCGGTTTAACAACTCGCCTCATTTCTGATAATACTTCTTTCATTCCTGATATATTCCGCAAAGCAAAGCCAATAGTTACAGAATCAAATTGGTTATTAGAAAAGGGTAGCTCACTAGCATCTCCCTCCATTAAATCAATTTGATCATCTAACTCTCTTGCCGCTATTTTCTCTGTTCCATGTTCTAACATACTACTACTGAAATCAAGCCCTACCACTTGGCCCTGCTCACCTAATTTTTCAGCTAACATAATTGTCCAATCACAAGTTCCACAGGCAACATCTAATATTTTAGCTCCCGGTTTGATATCTATTAATTCTGCTGTTTTCTTCCTCCAACAGCTATCTAAACCTAAACTTATAATTCGATTCATACTATCATAATTTTGAGCTATACTCTCAAAAATATGATGTACATAATCTGATTTATCTTGGCAGGTATTATTCACCTCATCTATTCACTCCCTTTAATAAATTGACAATTAAGTTCAAAAAAGTGAAAACACAACTACTCAAAAGCATAATAAAAATAATGAAGACTCAATTGATTATTAATTAGTTTCCATCAATTAATCAGCAATTATTCAAAGGAGTCAACTATTAAAATTTATAATTAAGGCCTACTTTTAAACCAAGACCACTTATTCGTAAAACTTCATCATCAACATTAGTAACCAATTTTTCTTTTGAATAATCATATTCTTCTTCTATATCAATTTTAACATAGCGATATCCAGCACTACTTTGAATTATAAAGTACTCATTAATTTCATAATTACTCTCTATTGCTAAATTAAAACCTAAACCAGATCCATTAACTAAGTCATAATTAAAAGTTTCTTTATCCCAAGAATAATCCGCTCTAAAATGTTCCTCATATTGATAATTAATCAAACTATTAGTTAAATTTATTCTATCATTTAATTCATACATTACTTTAATATAAGCCCCAAACAATTGAGAGGTATATTCAAAATCCCTTTTATCACCACCAGAATAATTATCAGTTCCTTGCCAACTAGCTTCCACTTTATCAATTCCTAAACTTAATCCATAACTATTATTTATCCAATATATTACTTCACCATAAAAACCTAAACCTTGATGTAAATCTTCTCGCATCATATAATCATCATCTTTAGTTCCTTTTCTATACATTTGGTAAACAAAATTATTATAACTAATCCCACTATCAAATTCAACCTGGCCTGGATTTTCAGCTTTTACTTGTCCTGCAATAATTGAAATTAACAAACATACTGTTACAATTATAATTTTATTATCCAATTTAATCCCCTCTTAATAGAACAAAGCAGCCATGATAGACTGCTTTGTAAAAATTAATTCAAATTTCGATTAACTATATTACCAGTTATATCTATTTTAACTACATACGCATCTGAATTCTTAGAACCTGCTAATAAATAACATTCTGCATCTTCTGATGTAGTAGCAGCATGAAAATAATTTCCTGCTTTAAATATTCCATTACCAGCAAAACTTTCATCCAGTGTTCCACTATTATCAATTTTAATAGCTACACCCTCTGTTTCATTTTTTCCTACTAAAATAAATCCTGAATCTAATTCAATCACATCACGAATTTCAGTCATACTATCAAAAGTAAATCCAGCTATTTTTTTACCATTGTTATCAATTTTAGCTATATATCCATTTCCTCCTTCAGAACCTGTTACAATATAATTATCGTTACTTAATTCTTTAATATTATAAATTCTACTTCCTAAATTAATAGTCTTAGAAATTTGATTCAAATTAGAATCTACTATAGCTACAAAACCTGTTGAAGTAGATTTCTTTGAACCAGAAAAACCAGAAATAATATAATTATCATCAACTGTTTTTTCTATTGCATATAAATTAGTATAATTATCATCTTTAAAACTATAGTCAGTTTTCTTTACTGTATCCTCTTTTTTATCTGGATCTATTTTAGCAATATATCCGGTAGCATTAGTTGTACTTCCATTGTTACCTACTACTACTAAATAATCATCAACTGTAGCACCTCTAAGAAAAACACGCTCTCCTTTCAAATCTGTATATTCTTTGCTTAATTCTCCGTCCCGGTTAACTCGCATAATATAACCTTCATATTCATCACCAGTAACACCTTGGTATCCTATTAAAAAATATTCATCCTTATAAAAACCAGCTACAATATCTTCAATTCCCACAAATCTATCATCATATCCACCACCATCAACAACTTCTGACCATCTTTCAACACCACGATTATTTGCCTTAACTACATAGGCATCTTTCTGGTATCCATCTGCTTCGGTCTCATCTACTTTCCCATTATAACCAGCAGCAACAAAACCTTTATAGCCACTATCTTGAGCCGTAACTATAGCATGAAAAGCATCCGGTCCATCTGCTCCATAAACAGTCTCATTTTTTTCTCCTAAAATTCTTACAGGAATCCAATCTGAATATACATCTTCAACACCATCACTAACACTAGCTCTAATATTTACCTTATCAGAATTTTGATCTTTAGCATTTAAAACAGTTTGCGCTTGATTAGGATTTTCAAATTCAGCTAATTTATCATCTTGAACTATCCATTGATAACTTGGATTAGTAATATTTGTTTCTACTGAAAATTCGACAGGATTAGTATCATTCTGAATTATAGCTTTAGGTCCTTCTATACTTTTAATTATATCATCAGAATAAAAGTCTGAAGTTCCATCATCAGAACATCCTGTTGTTACTAAAACCAAAGTTAAAACAAGTATTATCATCATTATTTTTTTATTATTAATCATCACAAATTCCCCCTTATAAAATTTTAATTCTTTGTCCTGAAAAAAGTAAATAATTCTACAATATTTTTATGATTAGAAAAGCCTGCACCACAATAGTGCAGGCTTGAAAAGTTTATTGTGCTACAATATTAACTAATTTTTTCGGAACTACAATCACTTTAA
>JBNJDB010000082.1:0-8723 GCA_051744465.1 Bacillota bacterium
AATAGATGGCAATTTGTAATCTGTTTTAATACTGTGCTAATAGTTATAAATTTAGCTGAAACATTTTATATATCAGAAGGGGGTCATCAAAATTAGTACAAGTCGTGTTCAGAAAATAGTTTTTTTATTATTAATAACATTAGTATTAGGAACTAGTCTAGTAGGACAAGCAGCTGAGTTAGATAATAAAGATGATTTAAATATTAATTTTACTCAGATGCCGCTAACAGAAGCGTTTAGAAACTTAGCTCAGATGACTGAAATTAATATTGCTACTGATAGTTCAGTGCAGGGGACTGTTAGTCTTTATTTACATGATGTTTCTTTAACGGATGCTTTAAATGCTTTAACTAAAACACATGGATTAGATTATAAGTTAATAGATAATACAGTTTATATTGCACAGCAAGAAGAGATCCAATCGACTTATGAGCAGTTGGAAACAGAAATTTTCAAATTAGATAATGCTGATCCGGAGAAGATAAAAGCAAATATTGATCACTTAGTAGACAAGGGGATAATCAAAGTTAATGAGCGAAATAATAGTTTAATCGTAACTGCTTATCAAGCACAGTTAAATCAGGTGTCTGAGGCGATTAATAGATTAGATTACTCACGAGAACAGATTTCTTTGCAGGTTAGATTTGAAGAAGTTTCTCATAGTAAACTCGATGAATTAGGTATTGATTGGAAATTGGGTAGTAAAGGTGGGGTGGATACTAGTTCTAACTCTGATGCTGATAGTTTTAAGATTGGTAATTTAGAATTTGGTTATCAGGCTTCATTGGAACTATTAAATAATTCAGGGGCTTCAAGTGTAATAGCTAATCCGCGCATAACAACTTTGGCTGGTGAGCAAGCTCATATTAATATTGGGGATGAAATTCCAATTATTAAAGAGGAGAGTAGAACAAATGAAGATGGCAGTACTGAGACTTCTACAGAAGTAGAGTATCGAGATGTAGGAATTGATTTAAATATTTTACCTAAAGTGCGCGATGAAGATAAAATATATATTGATTTAAAACCAGAAATCACTACTTTTGTCGACTGGGTTGAAGTAGGAGGTAATCGCTATCCTAAAACTAGTGTCAAAAAAGTAGAGACTAAAATTGAAGTAAAAGATGGACAGACGATTGCAATTGGTGGTTTAATCAAAGAAACCGAATATGAGACGATGTCCAAAATACCTCTATTGGGTGATATGCCTGCCTTAGGAAATTTATTTAGAAGTGAAGGAACTGAACAGGAAAAAAGAGAACTAATAATTTTTATTACGCCTGAGATTATAGATTTAGATAATAGACAAGATTTAAGTTTAGAAGAAGATGAAGTGAAAAGCAAAATTAAAACTGAGTCTGAGTCAGAAGATTCTAAAGGAGAAGAAACAACAGAAGAAAAAGCGGAAGAGACAACAGGAGATGAGCAAGATAGTAATTAATCTTGGAGGCAATAATAATTTAAAATAAGTATTTTGGACTTGACCAGTGGAATTTGATGTTCTGCTGGTCTTTTTTTAAGGGCTAATTTAACTAAATTTTATTAATTTCACTTGACAATAGTCGAAATAACTGTTAAAATTTAAATATACACATAGGGGGTAGGGGTATTACAAAAAATAAATTTAGGAGGGATAAATTATGAGTGCATTATATATAGTCACTATTGTAGCTTTAATAGTTTCGGTCTTGTTCAATCGACAGAAGACAAAGCAAGGTCTTTTACGAGCGTGGAAAAAGTTTAAAAAGATTTTACCGAATTATATTAAAATTTTGATTTTAGTTTCAATAATTCTACTCTTATCAGAAGATTTTATCATTAACTATTTGGGTAGTACTTCGTTGTGGTTAGGACTTATATCAGCTTTATTATTAGGTTCAATTACCATGATGCCTGGGTTTATTGCTTATCCATTGGCGGGTATTTTAGTTAGTCGAGGCGTTAGTTATATGGTAGTTGCTGGATTTGTAACTACTTTAATGATGGTCGGGATCATGACTTATCCAGTTGAAAAAGAATATTATGGGCCAAAGGCAACGATAATTCGCAATGGGGTCAGTTTTCTGATTGCAGCAATAATTTCAATTGGAATTGGTATTTATTATGGGGAGGTGGCGTTCTAATGACTTATATTAAAAAGAATAAATTTAATTTTGCCTTATTTACTGCTTTTCTAGCAGTGATTGGATTATCAACTATTTTTGATTATCAGCTAGGTCAGAAAATGGGAAGTAACTTTGTTATTTTTGCTAGCGATATGGTCAAAATTCTACCTCCAGCTTTTATCTTAATTGGATTATTTGAAGTCTGGGTCAGTCGCGAGACAATTGAAGCTAATTTTGGTCAAGCTTCTGGTTCGTTAAAATATCTCTGGTCAATTTTGTTAGCAGCGACTACTGTAGGAGGTACCTTTGTGGCATTCCCTGTTGGTAATGCTCTCTACCATAAAGGAGCGGGGTATAATTCTGTTTTTGCCTATGTTACTTTTGCTTCGTTGGTGATGATTCCGATGAGTGTAATTGAAGCTTCTATTTTGGGGCTGGAGTTTACTCTGTTACGGATCAGTCTTTCGATTCCTTTAGTCATTATTGGAGCTAGCTTGTTAGGAAAATATTTTGCTGCTAGTGATTATCAGTTCCCAGAAGAAGACTGAAATTTAACTATAGAGATTTAAGAATAATTATAGTATTATCGAGGACTATTTTAGGAGCCAACCTAGAATAGTCCTTTTCTCTTAATTAGTCACTTTTTTTTAAAGCAATTTTATGATACAATTAGCTAATAGTAGCGATTGATAAAGAGAAGAAACTAATGAGTAATAATTAACAAAGTTTTCAAATGACTAACACCTTACAAATATAGGATTTAGTAGTGCTATATTCAGTAAATTAAGGATAATCAATTTAGGAATTTGGGGTGAGATGATGGAAATAATAATTAGTCACCAACGAACTGATTTTGATGGTTTGGCTGCTATGGTAGCTGCTAAAAAGCTACATCCTGATGCGCTAATGATTTTTTCTGGTAAGACTACTAATAGTGTTAAAAATTATATGTCACTTTATAAAGATAGAATTACAGTTAAACACTATAGTGATATAGATCAAGATCAGGTTCACAAAGTAATTATGGTCGATACTCGAGTTGCTTCCCGAGTTGGCCCTTTTTCTGAAATAGTAGAACGAGATGATGTTGAGGTTGTTATTTATGATCATCATTTAGATCGGACTAACTTAATTGCTGGCGCTAATGAAATAATTGAACCAGTTGGAGCTACGACAACCATGCTAGTCGATAAAATTTATCAGCAAGGTTTGGAGATTACTCCTTTTGAAGCTACATTGTTTTCCTTAGGTATTTATGAAGATACAGGCTGTTTGGTTTATGAATCTACTACTTCCGAGGATGCTCGGGCGGTGGGTTATTTATTAGACCAAGAGGCTAATTTAGAAATTGTAGAAGAGTATATTGAATATTCGCTAACTCGTAAGCAACAGGAGTTATTTAATAAATTGTTGGATTCAATTCATCAAATTTCGGTTAAAGGTTATGAGATAGATATTTTTCAAGCCGAGATGGAAGAGTATATTCCTGATGTTTCGTTGTTGGCCCATAAATTAAATGAATTACATAATGCAGATGCATTATTTGTTTTGACTAAATATGATGGCAAATTATTGATTATAGGTCGCAGCAATGATGATAGTATTAATGTCGGAGAAATATTGAAATATTTTGGTGGTGGTGGTCATAATCGGGCTGCTTCTACAACTGTTAAAATAGAAGAAGAACAAGAATTAATCGAATGGCAAGAAAAATTATTGCAAGTAGTACAAGAAAAGGTGAATCCAGCTATACTAGTAGAAGATATTATGTCGACGCCAGTAGAGTCGATTACTCCTGATACTACAATGGGTCAGGCTGATGATATGATGTTGCGAAATGGTTATTCAGGTTTGGTTGTGCAACAAGAAGGTGAAGATGAGATTGAGGGTGTTATTTCGCGACGGGATATTGATAAAGTTCGTAATTATGATCTGTTGCATGCTCCAGTAAAAGGGTATATGCGAAGGAATGTAATTACTATTAATCCTGAAGCATCTTTAAAAGAAGTCCAAGATTCTATTGTCGAACATGATATTGGCAGATTACCTGTAGTAACGGGCGGTGGAGAATTAGTAGGAATTGTAACGCGGAGTGATCTTTTGAAATTATTTTATGGCAATGATGATTATCTTAAAAATCGGCAGAATTTGTATGGACGCAGTTTGGTCCAAGTCCAAGAACGAAGATATGATATATCCCAGAAATTGGAATTAATGGATGAGCAATTACTAGAGTTATTAAAATCAGCCGGTGATTTGGCAGACAAACTAGATTTTGATTTATATGTTGTAGGTGGTTTTGCGCGTGATTTATTGTTAGGGGAGGTAGACCATGATTTAGATTTAGTAGTAGAGGGAGATGGGATTCAGTTTGCCCGGGAGTTGGCCCAAAAGCTCGGTGGTAGTTTAGATATTTATCATGAGTTTGGTACAGCTGTAGTCTCTTTAGAAGATTTAAAGTTAGATGTTGCTACTACTAGAGTTGAACATTATCCGCAAGTAGCAAGTTTACCCGAAGTAGAATCAGGCTCAATTCAACAGGATTTATTCAGAAGAGACTTTACTATTAATGCCTTAGCAATTCAGTTAAATGAATCTTCTTTTGGGCAATTAGTAGATTATTTTTCTGGTAAAGAAGATTTAGAAGCAGGTTTAATTAGATTATTGCACAATTTCAGTTTATATGATGACCCGACGCGAATTTTCCGGGGCTTCCGCTTTGCTAGTCGCTATAATTATGATTTTGAGGAAAATACTAAAGAGCTAATTAAACATGCAATTGAATTGGATGTAATTGAGAAATTAAGTAGTAATAGATTATTTAATAAATTAGAAATTGGTCTAAAAGATGAAAATCCAGTCCGATTTATTTCTTTATTAGATGAATACAATATTTTAGGCTATTTTTCTCCAGCAATTGAATGGGATCATCAGACAGAAAAATTAGAGAATAATGTTACTAAGGTGCTAGATTGGTTAGATGACTTAGAATTAATTATTAGTTTTGAAGAATGGGTCTTATATTTAGTAGTTTTAGTGCATGGTCTTGATGAAACTGAGATTAAGGACTTTTCTAATGAATTTAATCTCAATCAAAATTTATTTGATCGTTTGCTGGGCAGTTTGAAAGCAGATAAATATCTGCAAATTTTGCAAGACGCAGAAGATAATAGTTCTATCTATTATTTGTTACAAGGTTTAGCTATTGAAGATATGTTGTTTTTGTTAATTAAAGATTTTTCTTTAGAAGACAAAATAAAGTTATATTTAGAAGAGTTACAGTGGATAGATATTGAAGTTAGTGGTTCAGAAATTATTGAATTAGGTTATCAGCCGGGTCCACTTTTTAGAGAAGTATTAGATGAAGTTAAAAAGGCCAAGTTAAATGGTAAACTTGAGTCTTATCAGCAAGAAAAAGAGTATTTAAAGGAAGTTTTAGAGGAAAAGGAGGTAAAATAAGATGTTAGTACAGTATATTTTATTAGTTCCAGTTTTATTATTATCATTGTCTTTACATGAATATGCTCATGGGAAGACAGCAGATTTATTAGGTGATCCAACTCCTGAAATGACAGGGAGGTTAACTTTGAATCCAATGGCTCATTTGAGTTTATTAGGTACATTAGTATTATTAATAACAAGAAGATTTGGGTGGGCTAAACCAGTTCAGATTAACCCGCGTCATTTTAAGAATAAAAAGCAAGGGATGATGTTAGTTGGCTTAGCTGGACCAGCTGCCAATATATCAATAGCAGTTCTATTAGGAACTATTTTCACTTTGTTTGGGGGGCTATTAATAAATCTTGTAGACGAGAGAGTTGTAGTTATATTTTTTGGGTTGGGAATAGCAGTTAATTTAGGTTTAGCTATTTTTAATTTGATTCCTGTGCCACCTTTAGATGGCTCAAAGATTATGGAAGGAATGTTACCCAAAGGAAATGAGAAGATCATTAGGAATTTAGAAGCTTATGGACCTTTTTTCTTATTATTATTTGTATTTATGGGCTGGATTAGATTTATTATTAGCCCGTTGTTTTTCTTATTGTCCCAAATTCCGATTTTTAATGTTCTACAATATTTTATCTAAATTTATGATTTTTAGATTTTGAAGTTGAATTTATTGTTTTAATTATCAATTTTCCATTTTCAATTCTCAATTTTAAATATATATAGGAGGAATTATAAGATGACAACTGAAAAAACTATTTTAAGTGGTATGCGCCCGACAGGAAAATTACATTTAGGACATTTAATTGGTGTCTTAGATAATTGGAGTCAACTACAAGAAGACTACAATTGTATTTTTGAGGTAGCCAATTGGCATGCTTTAACTACTAAATATGATGATACAGAAGATATTCAACAACATACTCGTGAGATGGTAGCAGATTGGATTAGCGCAGGGATTGATCCTGAAGAGAGTATTATTTTTGTACAATCTGATGTACCAGAAATTGCTGAATTGAATCTGTTATTATCAATGATTGTGTCAGTAGGTAGATTAGAGCGGAATCCAACTTATAAAGAACAGATTGAGAATTTAGGAACTGAGGACGCTATTCCCTTTGGTTTATTAGAGTATCCGGTTCTACAGGCAACAGATATATTATTCCCTAAAGCTGATGTAGTACCAGTTGGAGAAGATCAATTACCTCATATTGAAATTACTCGGGAGATTGCTCGCCGTTTCAATCATTTATATGGCGAAGTATTTCCTGAGCCTGAACCAAAGTTAGCAGAAGTACCACGGTTACCAGGTTTAGATGGTCGTAAAATGAGTAAAAGTTATGGGAATGCTATATTTTTAGCTGATGATGAGGAAACAATTAAAGATAAAGTTAATCAACTTGTAACTGATCCCGAACGAATTAGACTAAGTGATCCTGGTAATCCAGAAGTATGTTCTGTTTATGATTTTCATAAAATATTTAATCAGGAGCGAACAGAAGAAATTGCTGCTGGATGTCGGAGTGCTGATTTAGGTTGTGTAGACTGTAAAGCAGAATTAGCCGAGTCGTTAATTGCTTGTACAGCAGACATTAGAGAAAAACGAGCTGAATTATTAGAAGATCCCGATCAAATTGATCAGATTTTAGATAGAGGGGCAGAAAAAGCACGAGAAATAGCTAGTAAAACATTGCGTGAAGTTAAAGATGCAATGAATATGAGATAGAAAGGCAGGAAAGATCTATGTCTTATAAAGTAAAAATTGATGCCTTTCAAGGGCCAATTGATTTATTATGGCATTTATTACAGGAGGATGAATTAGAAATATATGATATCAAAATCTCTGAAATCACACGGCAGTATTTAGATTATATTGCTACTATGCAACGACTTGACTTAGATGTTGCTAGTGAGTTTTTGATTATGGCAGCCAGGTTAATGGAGATCAAAGCTCAGACTCTATTACCTAGCAAGGATGATGATAATGATGATGATGCACAAGACCCACGCCAAAAATTAGTAGAACGATTATTAGAATATAAAAAGTATAAAGACTTAGCTACTGAATTACGAGAATTTGAAAAAGAGCAGCGTAAGTCTTATACTCGTAATGTGGCACCATTATTATCTGAATTAGAGTTTGAAGAAGATGAACCATTAGAAGATGTTAAATTAGATGAATTTGTGGCAGCGTTTGAACAAGTGCTGACTCGCAAGAAGAAAGAAAGAAAAGAGAAAAAAGAACAGGACAAGCATCAAATATCTCACTTGGATCCTGAAGAGATAACTATTAAAGAACAAAAGGGTTATATAATGCAACAACTAACCAAATTAGATAGGGCTGTTACCCTGTGGCAATTGTTTTCAGAATTAGAATCTAAATTAGAAATTATAGTAACCTTTATGGGTTTATTAGAATTGATAAAAATAGAAGAAGTTAAGGTAGAACAAGAAATGAATTTTTCTGAAATAAAGATTTACAAGGTGGAGCGTGATAGTGCATGACAGCTGAAGAAGAAAAAGCAGAATTAGAGGCATTATTATTTATGGCTACGAAGCCAATTAAGATTAAAGAGATTAAAGCAGTTACGGAATTAGGAACTAGAGAAATTCGTAGTTATATAGAGCAGTTACAAGAAGAGTATGCAACTCCTGATAAGGGGATAGAATTGGCAGAGTTTAATGATGGTTATATATTTCAGACTAAAGCCAAGTATGAAGCAATAATTAAAGAACATCATCAACCTGAACAGGATAATAAATTAAGTAATGCTGCTTTAGAAACTTTAGCTATTGTTGCTTATAAACAACCTGTTACTAGATCAGATATAGAAGCTATTAGAGGGGTTAATGTAGAGCGAGTATTAACTACCTTACAAAAGAGAGCTTTGATTACAGATAGAGGCCGTAAGGATGCTGTCGGGAATCCAATCATTTATGGAACTACTGACAAGTTTTTAGAATATATGGGTTTAGAAAGCCTAGAAGAATTGCCCCCGCCGAAAGAATTTAATCAAGCTCAGTTATCTGATGATGAATTACCAGATGAAGAAGAAGATGCTGAAGAACAGAATAATGATGATTAACTATAAGAGCCACTGCGTTTTTACTAGCGTAGTGGCTCTTATTATTATGTTTTTACTTTACTATTTGGTTATGAATTATTAGTTT
>JBNJDB010000083.1:0-8593 GCA_051744465.1 Bacillota bacterium
AATACTGAACGATGGTGTAATCGAATAATACGGCAGTTCAAAGTTATGGGCCAAGCGTTTAACTAATTTTTTAGTACTTTCAATTGAAGGCATCTTTTCTCCGACAAATCCGTGTAAGACTGTATTATGAATAAAGACCATAGTATTATCTCCAGCTAAATAATTATGATTATCTTTAGTTGTTAAATCATAGAATTGATTATCTTGAACATCTACCTTAGTTGTTTCAGTAACTCGGACTACTGGTAGTTGTCTTAATTTTCGATTAGATAAGTTATCCTTAATCCGTTTTTGATCATTAACGATTGTTAGTTTATCTTGTAATTTTGTCATTTGATAAGCAGGAATTCTAATTCTAAAGCCATCTACTTCATTCTCCCTGTTAGTTGGTTTATCTGCTTTGGAAACCATAATTCCAGCTTTACTACAGATTTCTACTAGATCATCTGCTAATTTTTCTGATACTGTATAGTATTCTGCATCACCGTATTCTTTGCTAATATGCCCATCACTGTCTAATAGTCCAGAGATTAAACTGTAAATGTTCTTTTGATTGAGTTCAGATTTAACTAAACTTGGAACTTCTACATCATAAGTTTTTCCTCCAGCAGAGAATCCATAATCAAAGAAGAAATCTACTACATTTTGTTTAGAAGTAGACAAATGGCGTAATTTATCACTTCGTTTATCATTTTTAATAACATTGATATCAGCAGCAAAATGTTCATTAATAATATTCTTAGCTTTAGTAAGATTTTGTTTGTGTTCATCGAAGAATCTTAATTTATATTTAGTTAAGTTATTGCCACCTCTATTATCTTGGAATTGGCTGATTGACCCATCCCCAATAAAGTAACCGATTAACCAGATTAAATCTTGATTTAACTTTGTTTCGCAATCAGAATATAGATTATCTTTATTTTGTAGGATGTAATCCCCTTGTTTTAGGTCATCAGCTCTTTTTTCGACTACTTGATATTTATTCAGTTTATTATATTTTTCTATACACTCAGGAGAATATTTCATATGTCCAGCAAAACCTCTTACCCCAGATACTTGTTGATTGCAAATTGGACATTGTTTATTAACAGGTATTTTTTCTAATACAAAGAATGGATGCCAATCACTAGTAGTAATATCTAATCCTTTTTCTCCTTTGACTCTAATTTTGTCATTATGAGTAACATCAATTGACATTGCATCAGTAATTAAGTCCCATTCAGATTTTTCCGCTTCAGGATTATAACTTAAAGCTTTAATTGGTTTTAAACTTTCATAATTAGCAACTATATTTTCAATTTTCATGGAACCTTGATTGGTTAATACTTTATTTCCTTTTTCAATGCAGCCCCCCGTGTATAATTTTTGGAGCGGATCCTGTAATTGGAAAGCCTCAAAAATATCATCTGTATAACCCACTGGTAGTTGGCTTGAGTTTGTATAATACGGATCAGCATCATTAGCCTCAACCCGGTCCTGATTAGCACAGACAATATCGGAACCAAATTTATCTTTGTCACCTTTAGCAAAGCGGTAAGATGTACCCTCTGCTGGTGTAGCCTCTAAATTATAGATGTTACCAGTTTCTTCTTGATAATCGACTAATTTATCCCGCATTGCTTCCATTACTTCTACAGCAAACTCTTGTCCCTCTGGTGTTGAGATGTTTTGGCCCATGAAGTTAACTAAGGCTTCATTAAGACCATTCAGCCCAATTGTATTAAAGTGGTTTTTCCAGTATTCATCGAATCTTTGCTTAATATCGCGCAGATAGAATTTACTATAAGGATATAAACCTTGGTCAGTTAAATTCTCTAAGACTTCCCGTTTGATTTCTAAGCTATCTCTAGCAATATCCATTAGTTGATAAGTCTGTTCGATAAACTCCTCTTTAGAATCAGCTTGATAGCCAATCCGTGGCATGTTTAGTGTGACAACTCCTACTGATCCTGTGAGTGGATTCGAACCAAATAATCCTCCACCACGTTTACGTAATTCTGTATTATCTATCCGCAATCGGCAGCACATACTTCTAATATCATCCGGATTCATATCAGAGTTGACAAAATTAGAAAAATAAGGTATACCATATTTAGCTGTCATTTCCCAAATAGGATCTAATAGTTCATTATCCCAATCAAATTCAGAAGTGATATTATAAGTAGGAATTGGAAAACTAAAGACTCGACCTTTTTTATCGCCTTCGAGCATAACCTCAGCAAAAGCTTTATTAAGCATATCCATCTCAGCTTGAAAGTCAGCATAAGTCTCATCTTGGTGTTCTCCACCAATAACAACAGGTTCATCTTTAATATTATTAGGGACTTTCAAATCCATTGTTATATTAGTAAAAGGCGTCTGAAAACCCACGCGTGTCGGTACATTCAGGTTATAGATAAATTCCTGCATACCTTGTTTGACTTCTTCATAATCCAAATCATCATAAGCAATAAATGGAGCTAAATAAGTATCAAAATTAGAAAATGCCATTGCTCCAGCAGCCTCACCTTGTAGTGTATACAGGAAATTAACTGACTGCATTAAAGCAGTTCTAAAGTGTTTAGGAGGTTTACTCTCTACTTTAGTAGCAACCCCACCAAAACCATTGATTAGTAAATCTTTTAAATCCCAGCCACAACAATAAACAGAAAGATTACCTAAATCATGGATATGTAAGTCTCCTGCCGAATGTCTATCGCGAATTTCTTTAGGATAAATTTCTTGTAACCAATATTGGGCTGTAACTTCTGAAGAAATATGATTATTCAACCCTTGTAACGAATAGCCCATATTACTATTTTCATTGACTTTCCAATCGCTCCGATCTAAATAATCATTAGTAGATTCAATTGCATCATCAAATAGCTCTTCTGTATGCCTAATTTTAGAATGTTGCTCCCGATATAAGATATAGGCTTTAGCAATATCTGAACTACCATTTTCAATTAAAGTTTTTTCGACTAAATCTTGTACTTGTTCTACCGAAGGTGTTCCTTCATTTTTGAAAAATATTTTCAAATAAGAAACAACTTCTCTAGTTATCTCTGTAGCCAACTGTTGATCTGCCATGTCAACTGCTTTAGCTGCTTTTAAAATAGCTGTTTTAATTTTGTCTTTGTCAAATTTAACCTTGTCACCATTTCTTTTTTTGATATAATTAAGCATTAGTGAATCTCCTCCTTGTAAACTATGCGACGAATTATATTGTAACTCACTTATAAATCTGTGTCAAGAAAGACACCCCCACCATATATAGTGTATAATCTAGATGAAACTACCATATGTGGTATATTCGCCTCTAATCGCTCCTGTATACTTTTTGCAAAAAAACAATTAATTTAGTTTGCGAAACTTAATTAAGAGTGATACAATTTAACTTAGTATTTAAACACCTTGAAAAGGTAGGGATAAATTATATGATTACAAATAAAAGAAAGAAATTATTGATTGGGCTAACTGTTTTAATATTAACAGTACTTACTACAGTAGGATTTTTCATGCATGATACTTATGCAACTGATAATTCTAATGGAGAGAATGCAGCTAAATTTGAAAAGTTGTTTTTAGTTTATGATATTATTGAACAAAGTTATGTAGAAAAGAAAGATCTTAGTACATTAGTTAATGGAGCAATTGATGGAATGTTAGAGGCTTTAGATGATCCCTATACAGTCTTTTTGCCACCAAAAGAATATGAAGGAATGCAAGAAGATTTCGAAGGGAAATATGGTGGAATAGGAATTATGATTACTTTAAGAGATGGAAAGATAACTATTGTTTCTCCTTTTAAAGGAACTCCTGGATCCGAAGCGGGATTAGAGGCTGGAGACATAATTTCTAAAGTTGAAGACCAAGATACTAAAGGTATGCAACTTAGTCAAGCAGTTGATTTAATGCGGGGGGAACCAGGGACTGAAGTTAGTTTAACAATTAAACGTAGTAAAAATAAGAATATGACTGATTCGCAAGAACAGAATTATAAAGAAATAGAAATGGATATTACAAGGGCAGAAGTAGAGATTCCATATGTTACTTCCGAATTAAAAGAAGAAAATATTGGTTATATAGAATTAACTAGATTTATTGAAGATTCTGGTGAAAAAGTAGCAGAAGCAATAGATGATTTAAATCAAGAAGGTGCTAGCGGATTTGTTTTAGACTTGAGAAATAATCCGGGCGGATTATTACAAGAATCATCTAAAGTAACAAGTAATTTTCTTGACCAAGGTGCAGTAGTGCAAGTTGAAGAACGTGGCAAAGAAAAAAAAGCTATTCCGCTATCAAGTGAATTTAAAGCTACTGATAAACCGTTAGTGATATTAGTTAATGGAGGAAGTGCTAGTGCTTCAGAAATAGTAGCCGGTGCTGTACAAGATCAAAAGAGGGGAACGGTTGTGGGAGAAAATACATTTGGTAAAGGAGTAGTCCAGAGTCTGGTACCTTTAGATGATGGTTCAGCAGTTAAATTGACAACAGCACGTTATTATACTCCAGATGGTCGCTTTATTCATCATGAAGGTATTGAACCAGATATTAAAGTAGAATCATTTGATCAATCTGACAATTCTGATTTGGTTAAAACTAAAAATGCACAAAAGGTTTTAAAAGCTAGTAATTATTATCAAGGAACAGTTGATGGTATTTATGGAGCTAAAACAGCTGAAGCAGTATTGGATTTCCAACGGGATAATGATTTAGAGATAACTGGAGTACTAGATAGTGCAACAGAAGAAAAAATGGCTCAATTAGCAGGTAGAAAAGATATTCAAGATCAAATTAAATCTAAAGATAAACAATTAAATAAAGCCCTAGAAGTCCTACAAGAAAAATTAAACTAGGAAGGAAAACACCGATGATTAAATTTAATAGAATAATGACTATGCTACTTGTATTTAGTTTGATATTACTATTAACTTCATGTGGGACAGAAGATGAAGAAAGCTTAGGTCCTCAGGAAGATCAGCGGACAGAAATCAATTATGAAACTAAAGTTAAACAACTAGAAGAAGATTTGAAAAGTGTTTTAGCAACTATTGAAGTTGAAGAAGATTATAATGTGGCTAAATCAGTTACTAAAACCAAGAAAACTGACAAATATCAGTTTTCTTGGACTCATAATAGTTCTCAGTTGCAAGTTCCTTTATATGGTTCTGAGGGGAAATTGCTATCAGACTATCGGAGTGAAATAATTGAAAAATTCAAAGCTAAATTTAATATTGTAGATGTTAGTTGGGAAGAAGATACAAAACAAAGATTAGTCTTAAATTTAGGTTTTAATGCTAAAGGAGATTTTGAGTTGATGAGCCATCAGGTTGTTTTAAGCCAACCCCAACCTAAGGCTAAACTAGCGATTGTAATTGATGATTTTGGTTTTGATCGGCAAGGGACAGCAGAGATTTTGAGTATTGATCGTCCGTTAACAGGGGCAGTATTACCTTTCAGACCACATTCTGCTAAAGATGCTAAACTTGCTTCTGAAGCAGGTTTGGAAGTTGTTTTGCATCAACCCTTAGAGCCAATGAATCCTGATACTGATCCAGGAGAAGGAGCTATTGATACTACAATGGAATCCCAAGAAATCAAAGAAACTCTATTGAAAAATTTAGATAGTTTAGATAATGTAAGTGGGGTCAATCATCATATGGGGTCTAAAGCATCAACTGATAAGCAAGTAATGAATTCAATAATTAGTCTATTAAAGGATCGAGATTTGTTCTATGTTGATAGTAGTACTAGTCATGAGTCAGTAGGAGTTCAGATAGCTCGGGAACAGAATCTGCCTACTTTTGAAAATTATTTATTCATTGATAATGTAGACCATCAACAAGATGTTGAAGAGATGATTATGAATTTGGCTAAAATTGCCCTTGAAAAAGAAGAATTGTTAATTATTGGGCATGTAAAAGAGAATACTGCAGATGCTATAAAGGAAAGCATTCCTAAGTTAGAGGAAATGGGAATAAAATTAGTTTATGCATCACAGCTTGTAAAATAAAGCACCCACTTGGGTGCTTTATTTTTAATTAATAGTAGAAAAAGGAGGAGGGCAAAAATGCCAGAATTTGAATTACACTCAAAGTATACTCCTAAAGGAGATCAACCAGAAGCAATAGATAAGTTAGTAACTGGAATTGAATCAGATATGAAAAAACAGACCCTGTTGGGGGTTACCGGTTCAGGAAAAACGTTTACTATGGCTAATGTAATTGAAGAAGTCCAAATGCCTACTTTGGTAATTGCCCATAATAAGACATTAGCAGCCCAGTTATGTAGTGAATTTAAAGAATTTTTTCCTAATAATCGTGTTGAGTATTTTGTTAGTTATTATGATTATTATCAGCCCGAAGCTTACGTAGCCCAAAGTGATACTTATATTGAGAAAGATGCTTCGATTAATGAAGAAGTTGAAAAATTACGATTAGCAGCTACGAGTTCTTTATTTGAGAGAGAAGATGTAATTATTGTGGCCAGTGTATCTTGTATTTATGGTTTAGGTAATCCAGCTGATTATTTAGATTTAACTTGTAATTTAGAAGTTGGAATGATCAAAGAGCGTCAAGATATAATCCGTGAGTTAATTAATATTCAATATAACAGAAATGATATTGATTTTAAGCGAGGAACTTTTCGTGTCAGAGGAGATACAATAGAAATTATTCCCGCTTATGAAGAGCGAGCTTATCGAGTAGAATTATTTGGAGATGAAATAGATCGAATTAGAGAAATAGATACTGTAACAGGAGAAGTATTAGGAGAGTTAGATGATTTGACTATTTATCCTGCTAGTCACTTTGTTACTCCCCAAGATAAAATTGATCGAGCTTTAAAAGAAATAAAATCTGAATTAAAAGAGCGATTAGAAGAATTAAGGTCAGAAAATAAATTAGTAGAAGCCCAACGATTAGAAGAAAGAACTAAATATGATATGGAAATGTTAAAAGAATTAGGTACCTGTAAAGGAATTGAAAATTATTCACGTCATTTAGAAGGAAGGGAATCTGGTTCTAGACCGCAGACTTTAATTGATTATTTCCCTGATGATTTTTTAATTATGATTGATGAATCTCATAAAACTATTCCCCAAATTGGCGGGATGTATGCTGGAGATAAATCTAGAAAAGAAAGACTAGTAGAGCATGGATTCAGATTACCATCCGCTACTGATAATCGGCCTTTACGGTATGAAGAATTTGATGATTTGGTTAATCAAGCAGTCTATGTATCAGCTACTCCAGGAGATTATGAGCGAGATGAAAGCGCTCAAATAGTTGAACAGATTGTTAGACCGACTGGATTGGTAGATCCTGAAATTGATATAAAGCCAATTACAAATCAGATTGATAATCTACTATCTCAAATTGAAACAGTAGTAGAACGTGATGAACGAGTTTTAGTAACTACTTTAACTAAGAACATGGCAGAAGATTTAACAGATTATTTAGCAGAAGCAGGAGTTAAAGTTAGATATCTGCATTCAGATATCAAGACAATAGAGCGATTAGAAATTATTAGAGATTTGCGGTTAGGTAAATTCGATGTATTAGTAGGGATTAATCTATTACGAGAAGGATTAGATATTCCCGAAGTTTCATTAGTAGCCATTTTAGATGCTGATAAAGAAGGATTCCTGCGTTCGACTCGTTCTTTAATCCAAACTATAGGTCGCGCAGCAAGAAATGTTAATAGCCGAGTGATTTTATATGCCGATAAAATGACAGATTCTATGAAAGAAGCAATAGATGAAACGAATCGCCGCCGTGAAGTACAAGTAGAGTTTAATCAAGAACATGATATAAATCCGACTACAATAAGTAAAGAAGTTCGTGATGTATTGCGTCCAGTTGATATGGTAGCAGAGTCTAAAGGAGATTATAGTATTGACCAAGATGAAGAAGAACAAGAAGATTTATCTGGGGCAGAATTAGAAGATAAAATAAAAGAACTTGAGATTGAAATGAAGGAAGCAGCGGAAAAGTTAGATTTCGAAAAAGCAGCAGAAATCCGTGATAAAGTAGAAACCTTACAAGAAAAGATATAATTTCGAATCATGGAGAGTTTCGCTAGAAACTCGTAAGGAACAGTTAGATTTCGAGAAAGCAGCAGAAATCCGTGATAAAGTACAAACCTTACAAGAAAAAATATAATAACGTATCACGAAGGGTTGCCAGAACCCTACAAAATAGCATAATTTTGAAAATCAAATATAAAGAAGTGTAATAATATTATTATTTAAAAATAAATATAAATAGAAGGAGGTATTTTTAATAATTCCTTCAATATATATAATATGGTATATTTTTACAAAAAACATTTAAAGATAAGACCATAAGAACTTAAGGATTTTTGGCTTAATTTAATTACCTATTTTAAATTAGTAGTTAATTTGGTTGTAATTTTAAGAGTTTGATTTTGAGAAATATGGATCTAGTAAATAATTTAGCCAAGATTATTAGAAATTAATAAGGAGGTGAACACTTTAAGTATTAAAAGATTTTAGTTTTATTTTGGTATAAGATTAATAATATGGGAATCCCCCAATAATCCCCACAAAATCATCTAAAATTTGAAAGGGGATTTCAATGTTTAATGATTT
>JBNJDB010000084.1:0-8550 GCA_051744465.1 Bacillota bacterium
ATCTATATTTTGATTAAGCTTTATTTTAAAAATACCTTCTTCATTCAATACTTCTACAGATTTAAGTTCTTCATTTTCTTCATTTTCTTCATTTTCTTCTAGCTCTATAGAGTTTACTTCTTTATTTAATTCTTCTAATGATTTAAGTTCTTCTTCACCATCCAAGTCTATAGACTCTGCTTCTTCCTGAAATTCTTTTAATGTTTTGTCTGACTCTTCTTCAGTTTCTTCTTCAGTTTCTTCTTCAGTTTCTTCATTATCTGCTGTTGTCTCCTTAGTTTTTTCTTTAGATTTATCAGTCTCTTTATCTACTTTGCTATCTTTTGCTTCAGAACTATCTTCTCCACCTAAAACTTTCTGTAATACTCTAGATAAATCATCAACTTCAATTGGCTTTACAATATAATGAGCAGCCCCTAATTCAATTGCCTTTAGAACCTTACTTTTATGGCCTAAAGATGTTACCATTATTACTTGTGCTGCTGGAAATTTATCTCTCAATTTCTTAAGTGCTTCTATCCCACTTACTATGGGCATAACTATATCAAGAGTAACAACATCAGGCTCACATTCATTATATTTCCGCACAATTTTGTTTCCATCATCTGCTTCTCCTACTACTTGATGACCAAGGCTTTCTACCATGATTTTTATATTTCTGCGCATCACAAGATTATCATCTACTATCAATATATCTGCCACTTTTTCTCCTCCACCCTTCTTAAATTTAATTAATTTTCCCATCTTTCAATCAAATTCAAATATATTTCTCCTTCTTTAGTACTAATTTTTTCTGTTATAACCTCACTATCTTCATACTTTAATAAATTTCCATCTACTGCTATTGGAGTTGGTGCTGTCTCTAAATAACCTTGTCCATCATTTAATCTGTCTAAAAAATGACCAACAGTTATATTTAAAATTTCACTTAAACTACTTTTAATCAATTCTTCCTTTTGCTCTTCATCTATTTCCCCGGCTACAAAAGAATTCATGATTTTTTCTGCTGTATTATAATCAGCACTTATAATCACATCATATAATTTATTGAATCTTATATTTGTAATTACATTGAATTCTGATAAAGTAACCTTTATATCACCTTGGGACCTACTTTCTTTCTGATTAACGACAACTATATCTAAATCATCTTCTAAAAAACCTATAACTTCTTCTTGTAATTCCCCCATTAAAAAATTAGGTTTTTTTATTACTGGTCCCTCATCCATTTCTAAATTGGGAAGAACAATCTCAAATTCTGTTCCTTTTCCCTGCTCAGTTCTAACAGAAATATGCCCCCCTAGCTTAGAAACCTCACTTTTTACAGATGCCATTCCTATCCCACGACCAGCTATATCACCAGCTTCTTCCTTGGTCGATAAGCTATCTACAAAAATAAGATTAACAACCTGTTGAGTCGATAACGACTGCACTTCTTCTGTAGTATATAACCCATCATCAACAGCTTTCTTCTTTATTTTTTCTAAATCTATTCCTTGCCCATCATCACTTATTTTTATAACTATATTATTATTTTTTTCGCTAATCTGACAAGCTATTGTACCACCCTTGCTTTTGTCATTTATTAATCTTTGATTAGGTTCTTCTATTCCATGATATATTATATTCCGAAAAATATGAATTAAAGACTTGTTAAAATCATGATAAATTTCTTCATCTACTAATACTTCTTCTCCGGTTATACTAAGACTCTCAATTTTTTTCCCTTCTCGCTCTGCTAGTTCATAAATATAGTCCTCATAAATACCTATTAACTCTTGCATTGGCTTATAAATAATTCTTTTTATTCGGTTTAAAACAGCTTCCTTTTCTGAATTTGGAAAATATCTTTTCACTTTTTCTTCCAATTGTAATATATTATCTTTACTAACCATGATAGTATCATCTTGATTTAAAAAGTTTTCCCCTAATATTTCTTTAATAATACTAATATCATCTTCTAAAAAACTATCACTCTTGATTTTTATTATAAACTTAAGTAAATCATCTTTAGTAATTCTAGTATTATTTTTTCTAAAATCAACAATTTCATCTTCTAATTGATGTAATGATTTAGCAGTATTGTTCATCCCCCACTGAGCAAAAACACCTTTGAAAGTATGAACTTTTCTATACATCTCATCTAATAAATTACAAGTTTTAAGTTCTCCTAATAACTCATATACTTCATAAGTAAAATATTCTCTAAAATCATTAATATATTTTTTTACTAATCCCTGATTAACAATTGCAGTTACTGCCATTTTCAAATTATGTCTTTCCGTTTCTAATTTATTTTCTAACTCTCTTTTTTCCGTAATATCAGTTATAATACACATAATTTTTTCTTCTTCTGTAATAAACTTATATTTGATTTCTAATAGTTTATTATTAACTTTCATCTCTTCAGGTAACAATGATAAATATAGTTCAACCTTAGATGAATCTTCGGCAAAAACTTTTCGGAAGACTTCTTCTACTATTTCTAAATCTGAATTCTTAAAAATAACATCCAAACAATTTTTTTCTGCTATATCTTGACCAAAAATTTTCTTACATTCTAAACTATATTCCGGAGCAATTAATAAATCTTCTCCAAAAGTTAAAAACCCTTGCCCTGCATTATTTAATAAACTAGATAAATTATTTTGGGTTTTCCGCAAAGCTCTTTGATTATTATCACTAATTTTTAATATTTTCTCACTTTGGCGTAATAATTTTTTATATTTGAAAGCAAGAGATTTAAATTTCTTAAATAGTTTATTATCTTGATATTCTTCATTATCTATTACTTTATTAGCTCTTTTAAGTATTCTTCTTTCATATCTAAATAAATCTTTAGAATTGTCCTCCACTACAATTCCCCCCTATCTAATTCTCATCTTCTAATCTTCTAAATAATAAAATTTTATCATTAAATAGTTACCGTTAAAGTATAAAAGTAATAATCTTCTCCTTGCTCAAGAAAATTATATTCAAACCGGCCATCTGCTTTCCTAGCCATATCAATCAGACCAAGTCCTGCACCTCCACTATCTTTTTTTATTTCCTTTCTTAACCTCTTTTTATATAGCTTATCTAAATTTTCCTTATCACAGTCATTTATTTGATTAAGCTTTCTTTTTAATTTTGTTGTATCTTCCTTCTTTATCAAATTCCCAGAACATACAAAATAACTACTATCCTTCTCCCCAATAATCATTGTCCCCGAAGATAGTATTTTTTCTTTTTCTGCTCTATCATCAAAATCAAAAGCATAGTTTTTAACATTTTGGGTCTGTTCAATAAATACAGAAAAAACTTTATAAATCCCCCCTCGATTATTTTTCTCATCTTTTAAATAAGATTTCAAAGCATCTCCCATTTCTTCTATTATACCTTGGGAAAAAGGACCTGTGAAACTAAGAATAATTCCCTCTCGATTAAGCTTTTCTTTTAACTCAATTATTAAACTATCATTTAACATATCTATCTCAACTCCTTATTAAAATTCTATTTTGAAACCCAATACAGTTATATCATCACGTTGTTCTTCAGCCCCTTGGTGATCTTTGAGTTCATTCGTGAAAATTTCTTGTTGTGTTTCCAAATCTTTTTTATGGTTTTCTGTAAGCATTTCAACGAATCTACTACGGCCAAACCGTTTATTATTATTTGCTCCATTTTGATCTATATAACCATCAGAAGCCATATAGAAAACTCTATCCTGTTTTATCTCTACCTCATGATTACTATATTGAATATCTTTTTTAGAATATCTATATCCAATACTTTTCCGATCCCCTTTAACTCTAATAATCTCATCATTATCACTATAATAGAGAGGTATCCTAGCCCCAGCAAAAACTAATTTACCTTCTTCTTTATTAATCGAGCACAAACCTATATCAAGACCATCATCTCGCTGTAAACCATCATTGTTTTCATGAAGACTTTCTTTTAGGAATATATCTAACTTTTCTAAAAAATCAGCCGGATTATTAGTAGCTTCTGTATCAACAATTCTATTTAATATAGCATTGGATGTCATTGTCATTAAAGCTCCTGGCATCCCATGGCCTGTACAATCAACAACAGCGATTAAAATTCGGTCCTCTATTTGCCGCATCCAATAGAAATCTCCTCCAACTTTATCTTTTGGTTGCCAAATAATAAAATAATCTTCAAAGTTATTTTCAAATCTATCTTTTTTTGCTAATATTGACTGTTGAATATATTGCGCATAATTTTGATTCTGCATTATTTTCTCATTTTTAGCCTCTAATTCTTGATTTGATTTAGTTAACTCTGCTGTCCGCTGTTCTACTAAATCCTCAAGATGGTCGGTATGCTTATTAATAGTAGCAGCCATATCATTAAATGAATTAGCTAAATCTCCTAATTCATTCTCCGCATCTAAATCAATTCTTTGCTCATAATTACCTGCAGCCATCACTTCAGTAAATTCATTTAACTTATCTATCGGATTAATTACTATCCGATTAAAGAAATAAATTATTCCTAAGACAATTAATAATAATGAAATTATTAACACAGAAATAGTAAACATAAAATCCCAAATGCTGATTATTTCTGAAGTATCTAATAAAGTCATTATATACCAATCCATAGTAGGAATATATGTTACTGCTGCAATTCTTTGTTGCCCATTTAAATTTAAATCAATTGTATGTATCTCCTCACTATCCTCTTTAAGTCCATCCATTATACTTTCCATTTTTTCTTCTTTATTTTCCAATAATTCAAATATAGTTTTCTTTTCTCCTTCTTCAACCTCAGAGCTTATAGCAGATAGCTTAATATAGTCTTCATTTTCATAAGCTTGAATATAACCTCGTTGGTCAAATAAAATGGGAGTTATATAAGAATTTTCCGATTTTAAAAATCTATTTAAAAAACGATCTAAAGTTAATCCAGTCCCTCCCATTCCAATTTTTTCACCCTGTTGATTATACATAATTGCATCTATCCACAATTTAGTAAGTTGTAATTCACGATCAACATTTACATTTAAATAAAAGTCGTCGACATCTTCCATAGTTGAAAAATACCATTCATCATCAGGATTATCTTCATCGAGAGTATAGCGATATTGCTCACCTGCAAATTCATTTTTTTTATTGTTAAAATAATAATGTTTAGATTCATCTGCAATGAAAAAATAACTCTTATCTTGAAAATGGCGTCGATAACTCTCCAGTTCTTTGATTGCCATCTCTTTTAATTTTGGATCATCTTCATTTTGAGCCCACCTTTGCAAGATTGGAGTGTCAACCATCTTTTCAGTAATAGCGATTTCTTTTTCAATCGGACTAGTAATCCGATTTTTTTCTTTTAATAAATACTGAGTTGCAAATCTAGTTCCTAAATCATTAATCTTATCATTTAAAGTATAATAAATAAGTACTAAAGCTGTTAGACTAGTCAACAAATAAATAATTATAATAATCTTAAGTAACTGAGGTTTTAAACTATTATTTTCAAACATTAACATCACCTCTCTAATAATAATTTTTCTCAAGCAACTATTCTCTTTACTGGTATTTATATATTATAACAAAGCAATCTAAAAATTATCTAAAACTAGATTTGATTTTATAACGCTTATTATTAATTATTAACCAAAATCATTCATAATTCCTTTTATTTAGACATTAATATATAGCATCCCCATAACTTACCATTGTTGATTTATGGATATTATTGTCGGATTATGTTAATATCATAAGTAGTCAAAATAGATACTATACCAGAAAGGAGCACTAACATGCTTAAAAAATTAATAACTTTTAATCTAATACTCGTTTTAATAATTGCTTTTTCCGTTTCGGCTTTTGCTTCTCAACCGCCAGACGTTGGTAGCCAACATTGGGCATCATCCTATATTAGTCAATTATTAGACCAAGACATTATGTATGTTTATCGTGATAATAATTTTTATCCTAATACGCCAATTACTAGAGGAGAATTTGCTTACTCATTGTCTAAATCATTAAACTTAGAACCAAGTATTACTACTAGTATGACTGATATAAATAATCATCCTGCCGAGGGGTATATTTCTGCATTAGTTAAAGAAGAAATTATTACTGGCTATCCAGACCAAACATTTCGACCAGCTAAAAAAATTACTCGCGCAGAGATTATTACTATGCTAGCTCGAAGTCTAAACTTGGAGGATGAACAAAATAGAATTGAATTATCTAAAAATATCTATTCAGATCTTAGTAGTGACCATTGGGCCCAAGAATTAATCTCATTAGCTACTCAATTAGATATAATTGATGGTTATCCCGATGGTAGCTTTAAAGCTAATAATAATGTCACTCGAGCAGAAAGTGCAAAATTATTAGTCAAATTAAGAAACTTTACGCCAGTAGACGGTACAATCACGGGGACATACCCCTTATCTAAAAAAGTAAAGGTTAATATCAATAATCAAAATCAAACTTTTGACCTTAGCTCAGACCCATTAATTGGCCGTAATAATCAACTAGTTGAATTAGATGAAATGCTTGCTTCTGATAATGCCTATTTATTATTAGACCAAAAGCAAGAAGTTGTTTACTTTAAAGCTTATGGGTTAATTACTAAAAAAGATGTAGCTAAAAAAGTAAGCGACGAAACAAAAAACTTTTTCGATCCGGAAGAATTAATAAAGATGACTGATGGAAATTGGGAGGAAGTAACTCCTATCTTAAAAGAAAAAGTGGCTGTTCAATTATTTGAAACTGGTCTGAATCCTGAAGAAGTAAATGCTCTCTTCAATCAAGATTGGACAGAAATGAAAGAATTAAGCCAAGATAGATTAACGGAAGCAATTTCGTTGGCTACAAATATTCCGCAAGAAATAATTACTGCATCACTAAACAAAAATTGGGACAAAGCTAAAAAATTAGCCACAGATAACGCTACTACAACAGCTTTAAATGCAATTATGAGAAATAGTTCTTTATTATCTTAATTTTTTGTCTGAGGAGTAATAAGTTTTACTTATTGCTCCTTTTTTCTTTGTCAAATAAATTAATTTTGTTAATTACCTACAACGTATTCTAGAACACATCACAATTTATTAAAATAGATTAAACTATTATTAGGATTAATTATATTTTATAATCAAGTTTGCTAATTTGAAATCTGTGAGGTGGTAATTAGTATGCAAAAACAACAAGTTAATCAAAAAATAAAAAAAATAAATAATGACTTTTCCCTTAATGCTATTGTCTCTAAATCATTGAACGAATTATTAAAACAGCTAAAAAGAAAAGATGGTTATACCTATCAACATAGTCTAAATGTCCATATGTATAGTATAGCTATTGGCAAAAAATTAAATTTAAAATCAAACCAGTTAAAAAAATTAGGCTGGGGGTCATTGCTACATGATATTGGCAAATTAGAAATAGCTGATCAAATTCTAAAAAAGCCAGGTGCTCTCACAGAATTAGAATACAAAAGAATTAAGAAACATCCTCTACAAGGAGTTAAAATCCTGACGCAAAATAACATTATTAGTAATTTAAAACCTGCCATTTTAGAACATCATGAAAATTTTGATGGATCAGGCTATCCTTTTGGCCTAGTTGGTACAGAAATTTCATTACTTGCTAGAATAATTAGAATAGCAGATAGTTTTGATAGCATGACTAGTACACGGGTCTACAAATCAGGAATTCCAGTCAAAGAATCTATAATTGAATTGCGAAATCAAGCTAATCAACAATTTGACCCTAATATCGTAGAATCTTTCACCGAAATCTTATTAAATTAATTTTTTTCTTGCAAAGCAATAATTTCTGTGTTATGATTGTAAATGCTGACTGAGAAAAGAAAAGCAAATAAGCCGAAGTGGCGGAACTGGCAGACGCGTTGGATTCAAAATCCAATGGTCCTTGTGGCTGTGTGGGTTCGAACCCCACCTTCGGTACCAATTATATAACGGTTAGTAATAAAACCCCCTAAGGTTCCAAAGCGCGGATGGAATCTTAGGGGGTTTATCTTTTTTGAAATTTTATTTCTATCTTATCCTTTAATTTTTAACTATCTCTTTCCCAAAAGGCATTAATGATACATGAGCAAGTTTTAAACTCTGTTTTGCAAACGGAAGACCAATAATTGTGACAGCAAATATTAAAGCAGATATTAAATTAGCTAAAGCTAATTCCCAGCCAAAGAGAACAACCCACACAATATTTGCTATTAAACCAAGAGAAGAATTATTTTTGTCTACTACTTGTTTACCAAAGGGAGCAAACTGCATACCTGCAATCTTAAAACACTGCTTTCCAATCGGAATTCCAATAATCGTAATTGAACACAACAGTCCAAAAAAGAGCCATAGGAGACCTTCAATTAAACCTCCAAAAATAAACCAAATAATATTACCTAATAATCTCATTTAACTCACCTCTTTTTATATTCTTATTTAAATCAATTTTTAAAAATAACTTTCCTATCCAAATGTATTCTACTTATCCAACTAGACTCCTTTAAAAGTATAGAAAGAATAGGAAAGACCAACTCCTGCAGGAGTTGGTCTTTCTTCTATCT
>JBNJDB010000085.1:0-8384 GCA_051744465.1 Bacillota bacterium
CATCACACACGGCCCACCTAATAATACAAACGGATGTCCTGCACCAAACTTAACATCATCATTTAAAACTATTTCTTTTACCATTTTTTAACCCCCCGCGTTTTTTAAATTGAAAATTGGCAATTGATAATGGACAATTTAATTCAAGTACATAGATTCAAAACAAAAATTCACTTGATAATTAAATGCACAGTCTATATACTTTCTTTTTTCTTAGTTGCTTTTTTTCTTTTTAATTGTCAATTTTCAATTTTACATTATCAATTACTTTTTAACTTTCAACTTTAAACTGTTTTTTTATTGCTAATTAACTGCTAAATCTTTATGTTTTCTCTTTTCTTGGTTGCTTTCTTTTAATTGTCAATTTTCCATTCTCAATTTTCAATTGCTCTCTTTCAACTGTCTTCTTACTCGTTCTAAATCTTCTCTTGTATCGACTCCAATAACTTGTTGTTCTGTCTCTACTACTTTTATTTTATAACCATTTTCCAAAACTCGCAATTGTTCTAGCGATTCTTTCTTTTCTAATGGTGTTGCTTCTAAATCAGTATACTCTAATAAAAAATTCCTCCGATAAACGTATAAGCCAATATGTTTATAATATGTTAAATCTTCATCAGTTCGTGGATAAGGAATCAATGACCGGGAAAAGTAAATAGCAAAATCATCCTGGTCAGTTATTACTTTAACCGAATTAGGATCTTTTAATTCTGACTCTTCACTAATCTCATGTTTCAATGTCCCCATCTTAATAGTGTCATCGGCTAATAAAGGTCTGACAGCCTTATCAATCAACGCAGGGTTAATCAAGGGTTCATCGCCTTGCACATTGACAACAACTTCAGAATCTAAGTTTTGAGCTACTTCAGCCAATCTATCTGTTCCAGTACTATGCTCCTTTGCAGTCATCTCTACTCGACCACCAAATGATTCTACCTCTTGATAGACTCGTTGATCATCTGTAGCTACAATTACTTGGTCCAAATTTTGGGCTTTACTTACTCTTTCATAAACCCGTTGAATCATCGTTTTTCCACAAATATTGCGTAACACTTTGCCCGGTAATCTAGTCGAAGCATAACGAGCCGGAATAATTGCCGTTACTTTCATTCTTTTATCCCCTCCACCTTCTTTAATAATTCATCCCAGGCTTCTACTCTATCTAAAACTCCTAATTCAATCCCTAAAGCCTGAAAATCAATTCCAACACTATTAATCTCAATCAAACTATTATCAATATTAACAGCATCTTTTTCTGTGGTAATAATTTTATCAACACTATGAACTGTAGCTAAAGTAAACAGTCTAGTAATCTCATCTTCGCTATAACTATGATGGTCTTGATAACGCATCTTTTTGACTACTTTAGCTCCTAAATCTTCTACAGTTGTTTCAAATGAATGCGGATTTCCAATCCCTGATACAGCAATTACTCGTTGACCATTCAAATCTATTTTTTCTTCTTCTATAGTAGTTAAATTCCGCAAATAAGTCGGTTGATGTTTAGTAATTATTATATCTAATTGAGAATTAAAATTATCGAGCTTAGTCTTAATTTCACTTAATTGTTCCTCACTAACTTGGTCTGTTTTAGTCAAAATTACAGTGTCAGCTCGTTGTAAACTAGATAATGGCTCTCTTAATAAACCACCAGGTATTACTTCCCCATTTCCAAACGGGTTAGTCGCATCAACTGCTACTATATCATAATCTCTCTCAACTTGCCAATGTTGAAAAGCATCATCCAAAATAATAAAATCAGGATTAAATCTTTGTACAGCATAAGCCCCAGTTTTAGCTCGCTTAGGGCCAACTACTACTGGCACAGATTCTAAACTTTGGGCCAACATATATGGCTCATCACCTGCTTGAGCAGCGGACATAATTATAGATTCACCATCGGCTACAACACCCACGCCATCAGTTAACTCTCCTTTATAACCACGGCTAAGAATTACTACTTGGTAGCCCTCAGCAGTTAAATCCTGGGCCAATTTTTTAACAATTGGAGTCTTTCCGGTACCCCCTACAGTAATATTGCCAACACTAATTACCGTAGCATCTAAAGAACTACTTTTCTTGACTCCCCACTGATAAAACTTCTTACGTAAATAAAGTATCACACGATAGACTTTAGCTAATCCCGTTAACAAGACTAAAACAAATTTAGCTACTAAACCTTGTCGTTGATCAGTTACTACTTCTAATAAATAATTTTCTAAATCCATTTTAATCACCTATAACCTCTTCTGCTCTACTGATTGTCTCATTGATTTTAGTTCCAATCAAATCTGTATAATAATCAACATCATCAACATTATCTCCAGCAATAGTTATTCCTGAACCACAAACTAAAGCAGCTGTAGTAAATGGAGCAGGGAGTTGGAATCGATCCCAACTATTAAATCTCTTCTCTCGTTTGAAAGCTACGCCTAAAGGTACAATCACACTATCAGTTTTTTTAGCCAAATAATAGATCCCTGCTTTCACTTCTCGTCGCGGACCAGTTGGACCATCAGTAGTAATCGCAACTTCTTTTCCTTGTCTTAATTTTTTGATCAAGCGCAATAAAGAACGAGTTCCACCACGACTAGTAGAACCACGCACTACTTCCCAATCCATTCGCTCTAAAACACCAGTTATATATTCACCATCTCTACTCTCACTAGCCAAAGCTACACAGTCCCTAGATCGCAAATAATAGATTGGGAGCCACAACTGTTCATGCCACATAGCAAAAATAACATTCTGTCCTCGCTCCTTAATTGTTGACAACTGTTCCTTATTCTTAACTGTTAAATTTAAAGAACGATTAATCAATTGCGACAACCAATAAGCAGACTCTGAAATAATAAACCCCTTAGCGTTCCCCATTAACATCACCAACTTTTACAGTTTCTTTGCTTATTTTCTTATTTATCTTTTCTTCTTGGCTGCTATCTTTTAATTCTCCATTCTCAATTTTACATTTTCAATTGTTTTTTTAGTCGTTATTCTTTAATTGTACATCATACAAGTTACTATAAACTCCATTATATTCTAATAACTCTTCATGAGTTCCTTTTTCAACAATCTGACCATCCTCTAGTACAACAATTCGGTCTGCATTAAGCACTGTTGATAACCGATGAGCAATTACAAAAGTAGTTCTATCTTCCATCAGACGTTCTAAAGCTTCTTGGACTAGTGCTTCTGATTCAGTATCTAAAGAAGAAGTCGCTTCATCTAAAATTAAGATTTCAGGATCCTTTAAAATTGCTCTAGCAATAGCAACTCGTTGTTTTTGGCCACCAGATAATCCTGCACCTCGTTCACCAATTTCAGTATCATAACCAGCTTCAAAACTCATAATAAATTGATGAGCATTAGCAGCTTTAGCTGCAGCAATCACTTCTTCTCTGCTAGCATCTAAATCACCATATAAAATATTATCTTCAATCGTTCCTCCAAATAAAATAGTCTCTTGAGGGACTATTCCAATTTTGTCACGCAAGGAATCTACTTTGTAATTCTTAATATCAACCCCATCCACAGTAACTTGGCCCTGCTGAGGATCATAAAACCGAGGAATCAAATTAACTAAAGTAGATTTGCCAGCCCCACTATGTCCAACAAAAGCAACCATCTGATCTTGTTCAGCTTCTAAATTAATATTATCTAAAGCTAATTCATTATCATCATAGCTAAAGCTAACATTATTTAACTTGATTTTTCCTTCTACCTTTTCTAAATCCTGTGCATCATCTTTTTCTTGAATAGTTGGCTGTACATCTATAACTTCAAATACTCTTTCTGCAGCAGCCAAAGACTTTTGAATAGTACCAATTAAACGGATTATAGACTTTAACGGATTAGTTATATATAATAATAGACTGAAAAATCCAATCAATACACCCGGAGTCATATCTCCAGCTACTACTTGACGTCCGCCATACCATAAAACTATAATAAAAGATAATGAAGCTAAAAATTCAGTAACTGGAGTTACAGTAGCTTTTAGCTGTGAACTCTTAAGATTGGCCCGGAAATTAGCATGATTTTGCTCTTGAAAACGATCATATTCATAATCTTCTCGCCCAAAAGATTTAACTACTCGAATACCACTAATAGTTTCTTGTAAGACATCAGAAATATTAGCTATTTTAACCTGAGCTCGCTTACTTATCTTCTTAATCCGTTTACTAAAAACATCTATGACATAACCAATAATCGGAAACAAAGTAAAAGAAATTAAAGTCAATTTCCAATTATCATAAAATAATTTCCCAATTCCAATTGCTAATGTAAAAAACTTGCTAAATACTCCAATAGCGCCTGATGCAATTGCCCCCTGTAAAATCCCTACATCATTAGTAGCACGAGACATGATTTCCCCCGTTTTATTTTCAGCATAAAATTCTAATGATAAACTATGCAAATGACTATATAAATCCGCCCTTAAATCTTTAATTGCATTTTGAGATACATATGATGTTAAATACTTTTTTCCATATTGAGCTACACCGCGGAATAAAAAGATAAAAAACACACCTAAAAGTATTAAATTTAATTCACCTAATGTAGCATCTCCTTTTTCAAGTCCTTTAATAATTGTATCAATCAGCTTTTGAAATCGGTCGAAAAATAAAACCGTTAAAGCTGAATAAAGAATCATTGATAGTATTGCCAAAGCAAATCGTCCTTTATATGGCTTTAAATATCTTAATACCCGTTTAGCTAGTTTCATAATCAATCCCTCCTGTGTTTAAAACCAATTGTGCGACTCGCTTTACTGCACCACTAGCTCCTAATTTATTTTTTACAACTTGTAATTTTTCTTTCATATCTTTTTGTCTAGATTCAGAATCCAAAATATCAAATGCCTCTTCTGCTATATTTTTAAAAGTAACATCCTGTTGTAATAGTTCAGGGACGATTTTTTCTTCGGCGATAATATTAGGTAAACCCACGTAAGGAATCTTGATTACTAACTTACCTATAGCATAACTCAACCACGAAGTTTTATAAATAATAACCATTGGGGTAGCAAAAAAAGCTGCTTCTAAAGTAGCAGTTCCAGAAGTAGATAATAATAAATCAGCAGCTTCCATCACCTCATAGGAATGACCCGCTATCAACTTAATATCCAAGTCATAATCAGCAACTATATCCGCAATTTCAGCCTCTGAAATAGTATCTGCTACTGGTAATAAAAATTGTGAATCAGGGTATTGAGCAGCAATTAATTCTGCTGCACCTAACATCGGCTCTAATAAAGAATCAATCTCTTGTTGTCTGCTACCTGGTAATAAACCAATTGTCCTTTGAGCTGTAGCCAAATTAAACTCCTCTTTAAATTCAGTCGGATTTAAATCTGTACTGACCATATCCACTAAAGGATGTCCGACAAATTCCACATCAGCCCCTACTTCGCGATAGACTTCTTCCTCCATCGGAAAGACTGATGCAATTTTAATCCCATACTTCGCCATCTTCTTGGCCCGCCAAGTACCCCAGACCCAAGCAGAAGGAGCAAAATAGTTAACAGTAGGTACATCTAATTTAGCAGTCCGTTTAGCCATCTTAAGATTAAAACCAGAAAAATCGACTAATAAAACTACATCAGGTTCGCGATCTTTAATAGCTCTTTCAAGTTTATTTAATATTTTATACATTAATCCAATATGCTTTAAAGATTCCCAAAAACCAATTACACTCAATTCAGTCGGGTCATATAAAATATCCACACCAGCCTCCGCCATCTGTTGCCCACCCATCCCAAAAAATTCAAGCTCAGAATTTAATTCTTTAAGCTCTTCAATAACTTTAGCAGCATGCATATCTCCCGATGCTTCACCAGCTACAACCATTACCTGCTTCATTAGACCACCTCCCCATGTATATAATAAAAGCAATTGAGAATTGAGAATGGACAATTGAAAGAAATAAAATAAACCATATAACTTGGGCAGTTAATTAGCAATAAAACAACGTAACTAGCACTACACGGAGAGTCTTATCTTTCTAAGACTCGTAGGGACGATAGTAAAGTCAATTTAAAGTTTATAGTTTATAGTTTATAATTTACAGTTACAATCAAAAGCATACAACAAAATTAATTAAAACTTGATAGTAAAGTTTACAAATCCAAATCATCTATTAATTTTATATCTTTAGATTTTTGCACTTTTTTTCTTACGTAGACTTAATCTTATACTTAATCTTATACTTAGACTTACACTTAGACTTATACTTAGACTTACACTTAGACTTACACTTAGACTTACACTTAGACTTCTCTATCTTTTGAACTATAATTCTCAATTTTCAATTTTACATTATCAATTGCTTTTCATTGCTTTTATCACAATTCCTTCTTCTTCCGCTCTGGCAAGCACTTCTTCTCTATTAACAATGAATGTTTTCCCTGCCTCAATAACTAATCCTCTTGCATCAACTGCAATCAATTTCTCTATTGTTTCGAGACCAATAGTTGGAATATCAAAGCGCAAATCTTGATTAGGTTTAGCAACTTTAGCCGCTACAACTCCACTTTGGCCCAATTTGCCGCCCCTTAAAATAGCTCTATCTGTTCCTTCAATTGCTTCTACTGCCATTACAGCTTGGTCTTTAACTACTACAGTTTGACCAATATCTAAACCACCAATTTCTTTGGCCATTTTAAAACCATACTCCATATCAACGATAGTTTCTTGCTCCGCTTCAACTGCAGTTAAAGTTCCTTCTGGGGCAAAAAATCGCTCCATAAATTTAGTCTGGTCACTAACTTTCAGCCCTGCTGACCTTAATTCATTTACTATAGCTAACATAATAGCATCATCATTTTTTTCTGGCAACTCAGCTAATATTTTTTGGAACCGCTCATCCAATTCAACCCCTTGAAATAATAATTCTTTAGTTACTTTTCCTAACATTACAACTTCTTGCACTTCATCTTCTTGTAAAGTAGTAATAATTTTATCTAATTGTCCTACCTCTATTGCTCTAGTAGTAGGTATTGTTTTTTTTAATTGCTCAGTCTTAGCTCCTGGAGTAACAGTAATTGCTGTTAGATCCAACCCAGCTTGTTGAGCTCCTCTAGCAAATAGAACTGGTAACTCTCCGTTACCTGCTATTAAACCAATCCGTTCACTCATTAATTAGTTTACCTACCTTTCTATTATCTACAAATTATAATAATATCTCAATTAAGGTTGACCTCCCGGCCAACCTTAATTATTCCTGTTATTGCATTAGTTGTCAGAAAAACCTAACGGGCTTGCCCTTCAGGTAAGTCATTCCCCTTTTTACTCAAACTTATCTTTATTTATCTCTTGAATTTTAATTCTCAATTTTCAATTATACATTATCAATTGTTCTTCTAGCTTTCTCAACTAGTTCACTATTTATTTCTAATAAATTTATTACTTTTTCTCTACTATATCCTTTTTTAAGCAACTTAACAGCTGAATTTACTTTTTCTTGTTTAATACCTTTTTCTATACCTTTTTTCAACCCTGTTTCTTCTGCTGTTTTTATTTCTTCTTTCTTATCCATTATCTGTTTTCGTTCCGCTTCATAAACTTCTTGCTCTTCTCTATCAAAATACATTCTAGTTAATCTTTCAACAGCTTCTTCTATTTCTTTTTCTTCTCTTAATTCATCAGGTAGATTATCCTGATCATATTCATAAGCTTTATTCAAAAAAGTTATCCACCTATCTAAAACTGTTCTAGTTTCTTCTAATTTCTTATTAAATTTACTCATCTCAATGAAATGTAGTTCTTGATAATCTAACTGCTGATATTCTTGATTAGTCGCTTCATCTTTCAAGACTACTTTTCTCTTATAGCGATTATCAGCAAAATAATCAAAGTCTAACAAATGAATTCCAATCGTCTTTTTTAACTCTCTATAATCTTCAGCTTTTTTTATTTGATTACTATATACTTGGCCCCAATAGTATAAACTTCTTTTACCATAGGCCCCTTGTTCAGCTAACTGCATCTCTATATCATACCATCTTCCAGATTCATCTACAGCTTTAACATCTAAGATACTCATCTTCCCCTGTAAATAATCTGCTAAATTATACGGGTTTTTTATTTCTAAATCTTTAATTTTAGGTTTGTTATCTAATACAGCATTGATAAACGATAAGAGAATATTCTTATTCTCTTTGCTTCCAAATAATTTTCTAAAAACTAAATCTATTTTGGGATTATATCTACACATTACTTACACCCCACTTTACGTTTAATTGAGAATTGAGAATGGATAATTGAGAATTCAATTCTCAATTATCCATTTTACATTATCAATTGCTCTTTACTGTCTCACTTACAAATCCCTCGTTGAGCATTTCTTAGAAAACGCAAGAAATGTTCAACCATCGGGCTATTATC
>JBNJDB010000086.1:0-8342 GCA_051744465.1 Bacillota bacterium
TTCAAAATTATTTTTTTCTCCCCCAAATTCCCAGTTCAAATTAACTTTTTGTCCGCGACCACCTAAATTATCTTTAATGACATTAATCATTCCAGTTATCTTAGCAGTTGAACTATAACCAACACCAATATTGAAATTGCCTGTTTTTTGCTCATCAACTTTGATTATTACATCTACTTGATTTGAATCTTCTATCCGTTCAAATTCTGGCATAACACTTTTAAAATAGCCTAATCTATAAAGAGTTTCAATATCATCACGCAGTTCTTCCACATTAAAAACAGCATCTTCCGTGGTAGCCATTTCTCGTCTGATAACATATTCTTTAGTTTTTTCATTTCCTGATATTTTAATTTGATTAATTAATCCTTCATTAATTGTCAAATGTAATTCATTTTTATTTTTTATTGTAACATCAGTTATATTAGCTAATATATAACCCTGCTCTTGATAATATTCGTTAACTTCTTTCATCCCTTCGTTCAACTGTTTAACATTTAAAATTTCAGGTAATTCAACTCCCAACAAGTCTTTTATTTTCTCAGTTGAAAGATTATTGTTGCCAGATACTTGAATTTTTTCAATTTCAGGATTTTCAATCACCTCAAAAATAACTTTAACTCCTGATTTAGTACTTTCAAATAAAATTTGTATATCAAAAAAATATCCTAAATCAAAAATTAATTGCATATCTTTTTGCAAGGTTTCAGAATCTAGTTTGGTCCCAACTTTAGTAGTTATTTTTTCTAATAATTGCTGATCATCGATTATCTTATTTCCTTTTATTTCGATATCAGTTATCTCTTTTCCTGCTAATTCTTTCACTTTGTCATTATTTATTTCTTGGCTTTGAGCAACTACAACAGTTAAATTTAATAATAATATTATTATTACAAGATTGATGGTTAGTAATTTCAATTTCATAAATTTCTTCCTCCCTATCATTCAAATGGAATAGAAGCTTCTAAACCAATTTCATATTCCCCTTCACTGTCATAATTACCTTGAATCATTAAATTTTCTAGTCCCTGATTAAAATAGTACTCAAAACCAATATTTTTATCTTCATCTAAAAATGAATGATTATATTTCAACATGAAATTATTGAATATATATTTACCTAGTTCTACTTCTACACTATCATCACTTTCTAATAACGACTTAATTCTAACTTGATCTAGATCTAATGATTCTTCAAAAGAACGTTCTACTTTGTAAATAACTTCAGTTTTAATTCCTTCTCCAATCACCCGCCTTAATTCAGAAGTTAATGCCTGTTCATAGTCTTTATCTAATAAATTACCTAAACCGCCTTGCCCAGTTAATAAGGAAATAATTCTTTCTTCCGATAAATTAGAATCAGAACTAAGTTGATAAGTTAGTTCATCAGCAGGACCAGTTAAATTTAAAGTTATTTCGTGATAAGGTTCAGATAACTGATTATTGTTTTCAACATTAGCTCGGTCATAAACATCAGTCGTAGCTTCAATTTGTAAATTAGGCATATAATCATACTGACGAAAAATAGCTTTACCCTCTTGCAGCTCAAATTCAGTATTATAATAGGTGAAGCGCCCCTGGTTTGAACTTAATTCACCTATTAATCTTATTTTATCATCTATAGTTCTTAGATTTAAACTCCCCTGCTGCACTAAAATATCAATTCTGTCGTTACCAACCCTGACATTGTTTTTAGGTTCAACTTCAAGATCAACTTGAGGACTAACTCCTTTAGCACCATCTTCTTTAGCACCATCTTCTTTAAAACTAGGCCAATCAACTGGTAATTGGAATTGTGTATCATAAGCCTCAATTGTACCCTCTATTTGTGGCTCGGTTCCTGAACCAGCAATCATAATTTCTGCATCATTTAATCCACGCCAAGAACCATGTTCAAATGCTATTTTCTGACCACTAAACTCTATATCATATTTAGCAGGGGTTAATCCTTTTAAGCTAATGCTGCCCTCTCCCTCAAAACTACCATCACCATACTGCCCATTAATATCTTTTAATAATACTTTATTATCAATAAAATCCAATTCCCCATTAAAATTGCTAATTTTTCTATCCAAAATCGGGTGTGAAAAACTACCAGCTATAACTTCTGATTCTCCTACTACTTTCGGCTTTTCTAATGGACCACTTATTTTTAGATTAGCATTGCCTTTACCTTTAGCAGATCTAATTTCTGGGATTAATAAAGATAATACACGCAAATTACCTTCGTCTAAACTTAAATCTAAATCAAATTTCTGGTCTTTAGCTAAGGGGATTTCTCCAATAGCTTGGATTATATTTTCTTCTTCTCCTTCTAATTCTTGGTCTAAAATTATTTTTTCACCATCTATCATTTTTACAGTCCCTGCTAATCTTTTATAATTCAAATTAGCTATTGTACCTTCAGTTAATTTTAAATTTGAATTGAGATTAAGAGCAGTTAACTTTCCAGTCAATTCACCGTTCAAATTCAGACTTCCCCCTACTTGATAAGGTAATAAATCAAATTGATTGATTACTCCTATATCAAATTTAGTTGCTGCTAATTTTAAATCAGCCTCTTCATCCCATACATAATCTCCTTTTACTTCTAAATTGCCCTGATCATCATTATCATAAATTGTTAGTTCAGTATTAAATTTCGGTTTCTCTAAAGAACCTTGTGCTTCTAATTCTCCGTTGAATTGATAGGATCTATCTATATCATAAGGCAAAAATTGCTTTAAATAATCTGTTGTTCCAGTAGTTACTTCTAAATCAATTTTATTAATCTCGTTTTGTTCTAAATTAAAACTACCATTTAATTGATAATCATTATTTTCAGACTTGACGCTTATATCAGTCATATAAATATTATGATCCCTATAATCTATTCTTCCATTAACAGCTCCAATGTCTTTTTCGGAAAATTGCACATTTTCGGTATCCAATTTGGTAGCAACTTTAGGATCCTCTAGTTTACCATAAATACTACCATCTGCTTCAGCTTTTCCTGTTAATTGTTCTAATTGTTCAGTGAAATTAATATCTTTCCAAATTAAATTAGAACTATTGAAATCAAAATCTAATTCTTGCTCGATCATAGTCCCTGCTAATTGTAATTCACTCTGGTTATAATTGATTTCCCCCTGCTGTACCTTTAATTTATCTTCTTGAAGATCATAATCCAAATTTGCTTTTAAATCATCAAATTTCTGTTTCCCTAGTAATTTTCCATTAGTTATCTGCAGCTCACTTTTGATTATAGGATCAGATAGCAAAGAAGTAATTTTAGTTTTAGCTGCTAAATCACCACTAAGATCTAATTTCTTGTCAATTAAAGAACCTACTTTATCAGCCTTCAAATCATCGGTAATTATTTCTATATTTGATCTTTTTTCTCCAAAATTCATTGTTCCACTTAATTTGCTAGAATAATTAGGGAACTCAGCATCTTTAATCTCTAATTCTCGGTTAGCGAAATTTATCTCACTATTCAAATCGCCTATATCAATATTCTTATATTTTAAATCAGCTCCTTTAACTTGAGCCTTTAATTTAGGATTATTTATGCTTCCACTCAAATTTCCTAATACATCTACTTGTCCAGTTACATCTTTTAATTGTTCAATTTCTTTCAACTCCGCTACAGATAAATTATTTAATTGTAAGTCTAAATTTAAATCTCCATCTAAAGTTAGCATTCCATTAGCAAAGCCCTCACCAATGGCTCCTTTCAATTTTGTGTCATTTAAAAATATTTTTTCTTCATTTAGCCAAAATCTGCTACTAAAGTCACTAAATTCATAATTTTTTACTGCCCCCGAATTAACATTAAGCGAACCTAACATATTTAATTTTTCTTTGTTCCAACCAGTTCCAGAAACTATTGCCTGCCCATTTGCAATTCCTTTTAATCCTAGTTTTGAAAGGAAATCTAATTCAATATCATCTAAATCTAATTTATCAACATCGGCATTAACAATATAATTAAATGACTGATTGAAATCAAAAGTCCCATCTGCATTAATACTCCCCTGTTTATAATCTAAATCTAAATTCTCTAAATTTAATATTCCAGCTTTATAATATAATCCCGCTTTAATATTTTTAATAGTTTCTTGAGCCACATTAATTTGCTCTAAAGTCATTTGGCTTTTAACTGTAGGCTGATCAATTGTTCCTTCAATTTGTCCAACTATATCAGCTTGTCCCGACGTGCTAATTTCTTCATTTAAAAATTCTTCTGCTATATCTAAATCTAATTCATCAATTTGATATGATAAATTTAACTGGGGTTCTTTCCAACCAAAAATACTACCATTAAGTGTAACTAGATTATTCTCATAATTAGCTTTTACATTGTTTACTTTTACTCCATAGTCATTAACAGCAAAATCACCTTTAATTCCTTCTACTTCTAATCCTTTATAATCTATTTTCCCCTCCTGCAAAAACAAATCTCCATAAAAACTATCTAATTCTCCAAAGTCTCCTTTAAATTTCACCCCGCCCGTTAAAGCACCATTAGCTTTTAAATCTTTTGGCAAATTTAAATTACTTTTATTAGTCAGATTGCTTAGATTCAAATTAGAAAATTGTACTTCACCTTGATAATTTTGTTCATCTATGATTACTTTTGTCTCCAATTTGGAAGTTAAACCTTCTAGTTTGCCATCTAAAAACATAGCAACTCCATCTCTTAAATCAATCAAACCATTTATCTGACTAACTTTTTCTTCTAGTTCATCTGATTTAATTTGCAAATCTCCATTATTTATATACACCGGAAATAATTCTTGCTTTTTAGTGTTTTGCTGGGGAGCAGAAGATAGTAAAAAATTATAATTCCAATTTTCATTTTGAACCAAATTAATCTGAGGGGCATTAAACTCAATATCTTTAATGCTATTTAAAGGTTCAGAATACTTAGTTAATAAATCTAACACACCATAATTAATAACTAATTCTTCTGCTTGCATTAAGTCTTGATTTTTATCATCTTTAATGACTATATCATAAGCAGAAATACTAGTTAAACCACTGATCCCTATAGATTCTACTTTAATATTTGTATCTAATCGATTTTCTAATTCAGATATCAGCGAGTCTTTCATTTTAGACAATATTTGGTTTGCATTAAAGTAAAATCCACTTACTAGTAATACTAATATAATTAATCCTAAAATTAATTTTTTAGACTGTAAAAATCTCAACTGCATAATCTCCCCCCAGTCTTTCTTATTTGGTTCTTCTTTATAATATTATATTTGCCTAGTTCTTGCAATGAATATCCTTAGTTAGTTATTGGAATAAATGTAATACATTAACCAAAGAAAAAGCTCCCCTAAAAGAGGAGATTAAAACTAATTATTGGTTTTAAATTTATTTATTATTTTTTTCTTTAGTCTGTCTTTCCTGTTCTTCCGTTTGTTTTTCCTGCTGCCTAGTTTGGCCATTATCATCAGTGTTTTGAGAATCTTTTTCTGTTTTTATTTCAATTTGTTTTCTAACAGCGCCTTGTAATACATATTCAGTTTCCAAAACTTCTTCATCTAAATTATTATTATATTCCTGCATTTCTTCATCATGCACAACATTTTTTTGTCCTTCTTCATCTTGAGCTTGAGGAGTATATCCTTGCTTTAACTGTACTACTAATTCATTATTTTGTTTTTGACTTTGATATATTTTAATTAATTCTTTTAAGCTCTTAATATTATTAGTTTGAAAATTAGAATCTCCATTTTGAGAAGAATTAAGTTGTTCTAAATTAGAATCTTGCCCGCTTAAAACATAAAATTCTAACTGTTCTTGTTCAACATCTTCGGGAACTTGAACCGTTACATTTTTTGTAATTAGATCTTGCCGATGTGGTCTAAACTTAATTTCAGCTTCTATCTCTTCACCTGGTTTTACTTTTTTCTTATCTAAATTCACTTCTTCTAATAATGCTACACGTTCTTTTTTACTAACTTCTACTTTTACTTTAATATCAGCAAAATTTACTTCTTTAAAAGGATTGCTACTTAATAAATTTATACTCTGCATAAAACCTTCTAATGAATTCGCTGCAATATCACTAGAACTATGATACAAATTTTCTTGTTTCAGACCGTTCCCTGGCAAATTACTACTCGTTACTTCTAAACTAATCTTAGCAGAACCCTTACCTTTACGATCAATTGTTTTATCAATAGCCTGTAATAAAGCTACAGATGATAATTTCGGCAACAACTCTTCATCATGAATTATCTGTAAATTATAAGTTTCGTTACGCTCTAAATCATTATCAACAACTTCTACTTCCATCGGAACAACATTAGGGAACTTCCCAATTTTCCCAGCTATCCCTGCTGCTCTGTCCTGTGTTGCAATGCCTTTTAAATCCGCTGGTGAGCCAATTTTAAAAGGCATTTTTATGCTAGTTATCATTTGATGAATATAAGCTGCAGACAATAAATAATTAGCATTTCCTTTAGATAAAAAAGGATGACCAAATGCTAATAAATCATCATCATCACGATAAGTTAAAGTCCCTATTGCTGAAACATTTACATCTCCACGTACCAATTGTAAAGCAACAGCACTACCAGGCTTTAAAGATACATCTTCAACATCTTTAGCAAGACCGCTACTCTTTACTGGTTTCACATCAAAATCTGATAATTTATCAGCTAACTTATCACGAGCTCTTCCTGTCAAACCACTAACTAACAATGGAGTACTCGCAGGATAAGCCTGTAATGTATGTGGCTGAGTATCTTTTTTCTTTTGCGAATTAAACTCAATTTTTTTATAACTTTTCCCACTGATTTTGATTGGTTTATCAAGCATAATTTCTTCTTGGGGTCTTTCCTCTTCGTCAAACAAATCCATCATACCTTTAATTGGAGTTACCATCCCAATTTTATGATTGGCCATCTGCCAGCCATAACCAATTGCTCCAATTAATTTCCCCTGTACATAAACAGGGCTACCGCTCATCCCAGAAGCAATGCCACCCGTTTTTTCTATTACATCACCACTGGTTTTAACTAAAATTAAATCTTGATCCATACTTTGATTTTCTAAAACACTTACTATTTCTACTGCGAATTCTTCAATCTCCGTTCCTTGTAAAACTGTTTTCCCAACTCCCTGCATGCCAGGCTCTAGTTCTTCTAAAGACATAGTTTCTGTTTCAGCTACTACTATATTAGATAATAATAAAATAAATAGACCAATTAACATAATCCTAATCACAAACTTTCGCAAACCAATCCCTTCCCTTCATTTAATTCAAACTTTCTTTTTTATATCATTACTATTTTTTCAACTGTTGGTACATTGCTTCAGCAATTCCTAAGTTGTTTTTAAACGCTGCTTTTTTAGCTAATTCATCATAATACATATCTTTATAAACATCTTCACTCATTCCTGTATCGATTAAATCTGACTTGACTCCAGCTTTATCCATCTTTTTAAACATCATACTCACAAAAATTGATTCATATTCTTGGGCTAATTTTTTTATCTTTTCATTAGTATCAGCAGTATCAGCTTTCTTGGCTAATTGGCTAACCTGGTCTTCTTTCTGCTTTTCTGACGCTTGACTAGTTTTAAATTGTTGTATATTTGCAGCTGTGCTTATTTTCATTTTATTCACCTCAATCTCAAACTATTATTACTTATTTACATAAGTTCTAAATCAGCATGTAACGCTCCTGCCTGCTTAATTGCCTGTAAAATAGAAATTATATCTCGCGGTTTTGCTCCTACACTATTCAATGCTGTTACTACATCAGAAATACTTGATCCTTTGGGCAAAACTGCTAATCTATCTTCTTCTTCAGTAACATTTACATCAGTATTCTGCTCTTGGTCCGGCTGTTGTTGTTCATTATTCTGCTCATCTTGTTCTCCATTTTGCTGCTCATCCTGCTGTTCCTCTTCATTCTCAGTAGAAATAGTGACTGTTAAATTACCGTGACTAACTGATACTTTAGATAAGCGAACATTATGTCCCATTACAATTGTTCCAGTCCGTTCATTGACAACTACTTTAGCTTCAGTATCCGGTCGCACATCCAATTTCCCTAAACGCGAAACAAATTCAACTTTGCGATCCTGATAGTGTTCAGGAATTTGAACTTCTACCTGACCAGCATCAATAGCTTGCGCATATTTATCTCCTTCGGGAGAATAACCAAACTGATTATTAATTACTTTAACAATGTTTTCTGCTGTAGTAAAATTAGCCTCGTTAACTACAAGAGTGATTTTATCATTTTCACTAAACTGATTAGGCACTGTTTTTTCTACCATAGCACCATTAGGAATTCTACCTACTGTGGGATGATTTTGCCGCACTTGATTGCCTC
>JBNJDB010000087.1:0-8320 GCA_051744465.1 Bacillota bacterium
TTTACTTTCTGGTTTATTATTTAAATCCTGCATAGAACTCCAAAAGTCACTCATTGTCTGCTGCACACCTTGATCAGATGGCTCATTAAAAATAAGTTCGATTTCTTCTAATGCATCTTCCTTTACTTCCCAATAACCTTTAGTTCGACTTTCTTTCCTCACTTGACCATCTACAAACTCATTTCTAGATCGTCTAATTTCACTAACTTTCACCCCAGTTCCCATTTGCCCTGCCTCAGGAGAAACATTTAGAGGTGAAGTCGCAGTTTGAAGAGCTTCTTGGCGACTGTAACCTTCCGTATTAGCATTCGAAATATTATGACTGGTAGTCTCTAATGATTTTTGCTGTGCCCATAAAGCTTTCTTCCCAATTTCTATTCCACTAAAAGTTGATCCCATTTTACCACCCCAATGCTTTTTCGAGTTTACAATTTATAGTTTAAAGTTGATAGTTGAAAAAAAGCAACCAAGCAATAAAAAGAAACATATTACTGCGCAGTTTTTGTAGCAATCAAAATTGTAACTTGGACTACACGAAGAGTCTTTGATCTTTAAGACTCGGAGGGTCGATAGTAAAGACAGTTTACAGTTGACAGTTTAAAGTTTATAGTTAAAAAATCAAAACCACTAGTCAAATCTTATTTTTTAACTATTTAGATCTTTTTATAATTGCTTTTTTTACTACTATTTTAAATCTTTAATTTTTTATCTTTTAACTCTATTTAATGGTCTTGACTTTTGAGGAAATTACTGTCTGAACGAAGTGAGTTTTAATTTCCTCCTGATCTTTTGGTTACTTTTGCGCTGTGAAGGAACGATAGTTCCTGATCAAGTAGTCTTGGGCTGTGTCCACAGACAAAAGTAACAACACTATGCTTTATGATTCAACATCGACTTAGACCCTTGCTCCTCATCCATCGCCCCTTGCTTACCATAAGTCCCTTGCTTACTATTATTAGTCAACAAATTTAAATTGAAATTAGTTAACTGCAACGCACTTTTTAATAATTTATCATTAACTTGATTAATCTCACTTAATTTAGTAGTTATCTCTAATAATTTATTTCTCAAATCACTTAATTTACTCTCATACTGTGGTTGAGTACTATTAATGAAATCTGTCAAACTACGTTGACCAGTCAATGATTGGCGCTTCTCTTCTAATTGTTGTAATTGCTTTAATAACTTTTCTTCTTTAACAATCGCATTCTCTAATTTATCAATTTCTTCGTCTACTATTAAATCAGTTTTTTTATTCGATAACTTGTACAGTCTTTGGTATAAAGTATATTCCGCTTTTAAGACATCAATTAATTGTTTCAATTATATCCACTCCTTAAACCAGTTTGCTAATTTCAGCCTGGTTTAACATCTTCTCTGCTATCTCTTCTCCAGATACATCATAATTCCCTTGTTGGACTTCTTGTTTCAATTTAGCTACCTTTTCTTGACGTGCTTTTGAAACATCATCAATCTTAGCCTTAGCTTTCTGCAATTGCTGAGCATTCTTAGAAATATTAAAACTATCTTTCTTAGAAGCTGACTCAGTTTGATCTAAATTATTCTTATTATTATCTTTTTGATTATTATACTTACTGAGTAATTTAGAAACTCCCACAGAATCAATTTTCATCTTAAACCACCTACCTCAATTTTTATGATTGGCCTAAAAAGTTTGTATTTAAATTTTAGATTTTTATTTTAGGAAATTTTGTTACTTTGTCCAAAACAAAATAGAACCTAAATACATATTATAGTTATCGTAAAAAATAACTATTAGTTAATTGTGGTTTAAGATAAAAAAAGAGGTTTAAAGCAGATTAAATCAGTTATGATTAACTATTCTGCCCTAAACCCATCAAATCAAATTAATCTCTAGTAAACATTCTATCTCTATTATCCTTTTTTCTGTTTTCTTTTGATTTTTTCTTCTGTTTGCTCTTTTGAATATTGCTAGCAAGTTGATTGCTACAATCACTACAATACTTACCTTGACTAATTGGAGCACCACACTTTTGACATTCAATTTTTAAATTTGCTCCCCCTACTTCAATAAAGCGCCCCTCGCGGACAAACTTTTCTATAATTGGCTCACCTACTTCAGTCGCCTCACTAATATCAGAAATAGTTGCTCCCGGATGGTCCCATAAATAATCTTTAACTAATTGAAATTTTTCCTCTTCTTCAGCCAAACAATCAGGACAGATCCGCTGTCCGGCAGAAGCAGCAAACAAATCATTACAATTACTACATTTTTTTAAATCCATTTCTCCCACCCCCGCAGAAAATAAAAATACTTTTAGCAAATTTATAAGTATTATCATAGTAATCAACTAGATTACAAATTACCGATCAATCGTGAAACAAATTGAGAATTGACAATGGAAAATTGAAAATTAAAAGAACAAAACCAAACAATAAAATAAAACATCTAACTTACGCAGTTCCTCTAGCAATAAATAATGTAATCAGACCCTACACGAAGTGTTTTTTGCCCTTTTAAAAAACACGAATGAACAATCATAAAATCAATTTTGAAACAACTAATTTTAGCTATTATTGAATTGTATTTTTTCTTAAACTTAGACTTATACTTTTATTTTTACTTAACCTTAAACTCAAACTTAAACTTAAACTTAAATTAATGCTTACTATTATATTTTCGTCATAATTTGTCGATTTCCTTGTTTAAATTTAAATCTTTTCCGCTAGCCAATGTAATTATCTTAACATTTGTCGCTCTATTATCCAATAAAATTTTAGCAGCTCTATTAACTGTAGCTCCTGTTGTATAAACATCATCAACGATTAATATATTTTTATCAACAATCTTTTGCGAGTTTATTACTGCAAATTGACCTTCTAAATTATTCATCCGCTCGTATTTAGACAGTTTACTCTGTTTAGTAGTTTCTCCTATTCTAGATAATAAAGTTGCTAATTCTAAATTAGTATGCTCGGCTAATTCTTTAGCTAACAAATAAGCTTGATTAAAACCTCGTTGCTGCAAACGATGGTAATGAACCGGGATGTAAGTTATCAAGTCTAAATCTGGCAAGTTATAAAAGCGATTTAAATAAACAAACATCAATTGGGCCAAGGACTGGGCCAAGTGCCGTTGCCCTTGATACTTAAACGCTTTAATATATTCCTCTAGACCACCATCATAAGTTCCCACTGCTCGAGCTTGATCAAATACCCTATCATACTGCTGGCAGTCTAGACATAATTCCGTACCTTCATCCACTAATTTACCACATTTTTCACAATAATCATCACGGATAAAATTTATTTTAGCAATACAAGTTGAACATAAATTAACTTCAAATGGTTCAAACTCGCTACCACAAACAGGGCACCGAGGAAATTCAGGATACAATAAATCAACTAATTCTGTTAGCAATCTAGCTATGATTTAAAAACCACCTCCGAAATTAATTGAGAATTTACAATTGACAATTGAAAATTAAATTCAAACAATAAAGACCGAGCAAATTCATCTCCCATTTAAAAAAGGGAGGGTTCTTTACTCTTGATTCCTAAAACAATTAATACATCAAATATATAGTAATTTGCACTATTACCTTTAGTAAAATCTTTTAAAATGATCTGCTTGAAAACAAAAGACTATTAAATCAATATTATTATACTCATAGATCTAAATTGTTTTAATACTACTGATTAAGTTAAATACTTGATTTTATTTACTATTTTTTCTTAATTGTCCATTATCAATTTTCAATTCTCAATCACCTTCTTTTATTGCTAATGAAGTTGCATAAAGTGAATATTTTTTTGATTGTTTTCTCTTAATTCTCCATTATCAATTTTCAATTCTCAATTGCACTCATAATGCCTTTTTCATCCCGCTCAAAATTTTACTCAACTCTTCAAGCTGTTGCTTTAAATCAGAATAATCCCCAGCAGACAAATAATCCAAATCTTTTGCTAATAATAAATAATAATCCACTTGACCAATTAATAACTTAGACTTAGTAACTGATTTCTTATATAACTCAAACGAATCCAAGTTACTACCAGCTAATAAATTAGCATTAATCTCCTCAGCTCTATCTCTAATTTTGCTTCCTAATTTTTTCTGACGCGGGCCAACAAATTCTTCCGTTAAACTATATAAATCCAGAGTCAAATTATGGGCCAACTTAAACGATTCTAGATCCTCAACATAATTCATGAAACTCCCCCCAAAAATAGTTTGAAGTTGATAATTGAAAGTTTAAAGTTAAAAAACATTCTTTTTCCTTTGAATTCCAATTGTCAATTCTACATTTTCAATCCTCAATTAATCTCCCCCGCTTCGCGATTAAGTGTAGCAATCTGCTCTTGAGCTACTTCCATTGCTTTACTAATCTCTCTGCCAATAAACCAGACCCTGCCCTCAGGATATTCAGCCGAACGTCCCGAGCGACCTGCCATTTGAACTAAAGTCTGCTCATTAAAGACAAAATCCCAATCTGCAAATAAAACTAGAACATTAGCATTTTCTACAGTAATTCCTCGTTCCATAATTGTCGTTGAAACTAAAATAGGAAATTCACCAGCAACAAAAGACTCTCGTTTTTCCTCCCGATTCTGATCTTGGGCATGACTGCCTTGCACCCAACTTTGTCCATTAACTACTGGAAACTTAGGTTCTAAAAATTCTGTAACCGCAGTAACTAATTTTTTAGTAGGTACAAATAAAAAAATCTGGGCCAAATCCTCTTCAATAGCTAATTTCAATCTATCAATCACTTCTGCTCCTAAGTATAATTCCCGATTCTCTCTATTATATTCTATCTCCGCACTAATTAATTCCGGTTCGGGCAACGGATAACCATGATAACGAGCTGCTAATTTAACTACTGGTATACCTGAATCCAGTTGGGATTGTTTAGGAGTAGCAGTCATATAAATCAATTTACCAGTCTCTTTTTTAGCTTCGTGGAGAGCTCGCTGCAACATAGAACTACCCTGATAGGGAAAAGCATCCATTTCATCTAGAATTACTAAATCAAAAGCGCGGTGATATCTCAACAATTGATGGGTAGTAGCCACTACTAAATCTGCCTGTTGATATCGCTCCGAGGTCCCTCCATATAAAGCTTTAACTTTGACTTCCGGAAAGGATTCTTTTAAACGCTGGGCCAACTCAATGACAACATCTTTCCGCGGGGTAGCAAATAAAACTTTTCCTCCTTGGGCCAAGCTTTCTACAATAGCATTAAAACTAAGCTCAGTCTTACCCGCCCCGCAAACAGCCCAAAGCATCATTTCTTCTTCTGGCCCCCGCAAAAAATCAACTAACTGCCGAGCAATATCCTGTTGTAAAGCAGTTAACTCAAAATCAAGTTGCAATTGAATACTTTTAAAACGTAACTGATTATCCCCCGGGATCAAATATAAACTCCGACAACCGCGCGCTGTCCCCAATTGAGAACATTCTTGACAGTAATAATCATCCCCAAAACAATAATTACACTCAATCTCGACAATATTATTGCTCCCACAACGCTGACAGACTAATTTATCGTCTTGATATCTAACAGCAGGAACTACTGTTAGTTTATTAGCTAAATCAAGTTGCAACAGTACTTGATCTAAATTATCAATTAAGCTATTATTCTTGCGTAATAACTTAATAATTTCACTTTTATATAGTTTCCGGCCTTGTAGCAAATAATAAATCTGATTAACTTGTTGCCTACTAGCTAAATTGGCCCGTTCTAGTTCAGATTGCTCTACTTGCCTAATTAATAGCTTGTCCCCTAAATCAAATTGTTCTAATAAATTCTGTAATTCTTCTTTCTTTTTTTCTACTATTGTACCTAAATCATCTAAGTTGATAAAAAAATCAATGAATTTTAACCCAAAAAAATTGGAATCAAAATAATGCCAGTCCCCTTCTTGACTACTAGTAATCTTGCGATATATATAATCTGCTACTAACAGACTTAATTGTGAAGTTAATAAAATCAGACTATAATCTCCCTCAATCAGACCCTGTTCTAAATAATATTTCGCATCTAGTTCCGGAAATTGTGACCGAGCAATTTTATACTTCTTATCGTCACCAATTAAATAAATTATAAATCCTGCCTGCTGCATTTATCTTGCCCCCCTTTATGACTTGTTTTATTTTACCATTATTTAGAAATTAATTCAACTAGATCAGCAGGCAAAAAAATTAAGGTGGAGAGTTCACATTTTTTCAATCAACTATTAATTTCTTATCCTACTCTTGTAAAATACTCTGCCCAGGGTCAACTATTTCAATCTGGCCTCCATAAGCACAGGTCAATCGAGATCCTTCTAAGAGCGCAGCTTGTTGACCGACTTTAACATCTGCTTTGACCTTGGCCCAGGGAGCTGGGATATTGGGTACACAAGGTTGGGGTGCTAAAACACCACCATTAGCTGACGTTGCTGCTGCTACTTGGGGATTGCTAGTCGTCTGACAATTACCAAAAGGCATGATATTAGTCATTGGCTTATAATCCATAATATTAGCTATTAAATTACCACAGACCTTAGCATTATGTCCCGAGACTACTTGCAGGTTACTAGTCTGATCTCCACAACTACATTTTAGTTCTGCTCCGCCACAGACATAGAGTTGGCCCCCACCAGAAGAGCTGTCTTGATTAGCTTCCGCCTCATTGTTTCCTGTGCTAGTTTGATTACTAGTGGATGGATTTTTATCAGCACCCCCTTTAGTAGTATCCGCATCAGTACTTACCTGATTTTTTTCTTGTCCGCTACTCTCTTCTTTAGTTGCATTACTCTCATTTTTTTCTTCATCTTTGGGGAATACAATCTTTTCTGTAGCATGAATCCACAAAAAATCATTTTGAATTCTATCTTCTTCTTTTAAAAATTGATTCTCTTCTAATCCTAACACTTCATTTACTCCTGCTTTTTCACCAGTACTAGTTCTAATCACCTTACTATCTTCTATAATATATGGAGCTTCCTCTGCAACCCACAATCCATAATCGCCTTCTTTAAAACCTTCTAGGCATACTGTTTCAGTCTTCTTTTCATCCTTATAATAAGTGATCAATAAATTCCCTTCACTATCTTTTTCAAATTCATATTTGCTTGAATTTTGAATGGCTCTACTTCTATTATTAGTCATTTAGACTCACCCTTTTTTAATTAATCATTGCACTAGAATAATATTTTCTAATCATCTCAGTCCTCTTAAACATACATAAGTCATCTCCTAGTACATACTTCTTTAGCTATTTGATCTTCACTTCTATCCCTTATAATTTCTATAATATTTTCTACTGTCAGGTCTTCTCCCTGATTCTCCCATAATTCAAAACCAATTTTTATGCTCTCTTGATCTTTAGGATCATCTAAAGTAGCTAAGAAATCTGTATCACCAATTTCTTCAAATATCCTTTTAAAATATCCCTCAGGTAGATTATCAAACCCCTCTTTTACTTGAGCTATACCAGCGCCATTTAATAATTCCTCTTTTTTAAACCCAACTGCTAAACCGAGATAACCATAATGTATATTCGACCAAATAGCAATAGGATACTTTTCTTTATTCAACAGATCACAACTCCACCGGGAATAATTATCTCCAATATACTCTCCATAATCCCAATCTCCACCTGTCTTTACTAACTGATACCACTTATAATATCCCTTACCTACTTCTTTAAAATCATCTGATAAATTTAATAGATCATGCCAAGTTCTCTCTTGGTCTAATATCTCTAATTTTTCTGTTATACATTTAGCAACTTCTGATTCTAAATTATTCATCATTTTTTGATGAATATACTCAACAACCTCTTCTAGCAGACTCCAACGACAAATTTTACACACTTTATTATATTTTCTTATTTTCTCTTTGGAAATATAAACTTTTGTTCCTAATTGTAAGGTATGTTGTTCTCCTTCTGAAAAACATTGGCCAGGTTCTTTTTCTAACTCCTGCCATCTTAGGGAACTACCTAGCCATTCTTGGGCTACATTGCCCAAATAATCTTTAGTTCTCCTAACAATAAACACTACATATCCTTGGGCTTCTCTTTCATTCTTCTCTAACCCCTTACTACTAACTGGATTACCATCAATAATAAGTTTTCCTGACTTATTGTGACTCTTACCATGGTCATGTTCCTCTGTTTTTATTTTTTCGTTTCCTTCTTTTTCTTCTTGGTGTTGTGAGTTGAAACCAGGCTTTACAACAATCTCATCCGGAATCTTTATCCCATAATCTCCTGCTTGAGCATCAAATTCTTTGATAATTAGTCGATCACATCTTTGAAAATCTCTTTTCTGATCGTTTTTTTCTTTC
>JBNJDB010000088.1:0-8266 GCA_051744465.1 Bacillota bacterium
GGACAAGGTGGAAAAACTGCTTCTATTCTGTTAGGAAAAGTTGCTTCTAAGAGTGGGAAAAATATTCAGGCATTTCCTGAGTATGGGCCAGAACGAATGGGGGCTCCAGTTTTAGCGTATAATCGAATTGCTGATGAGGAGTTAACTCTTCATTGTCAAGTAACGGAGCCTAGTATTGTAGCTGTCTTAGATCCGACATTATTAGATGTTGTAGATGTTACTGATGGGGTTCCTGCCGATGGGACAATTATTGTTAATAGTAAAGATGATGCAGAGACTATAAAACAAAAATTAGATTTTGCAGGTGATGTATGGACAGTAGATGCTTATGGTGTGGCAGAAAAAGAAATTGGGAGACCGTTTCCTAATACTCCAATGTTAGGTGGTTTAATGAAAGCTACTGGACTGATTGAGTTTGATCTCTTCTTAGAAGGAATCGAAACTGAGTTAGAAAAGAAGTTTGCTCACAAGCCAGAAGTAATTGATAAGAACTTGGCTGCTATAAAAAGAGCCTATCAGGAGGTGGCGAATTAATGGTTAAACCTGGTGATGGATATAAAGAAATTCCCGATGGTGGACTGATTTTAGAAGCGGGAAATGCTAAAGCATATAAAACGGGTGGTTGGAGAACTCAACGACCAGTTATTGATCTTGATACATGTATTAATTGTTTTAGATGTTGGGCATTCTGTCCTGACTCTTCTATTGAAACAGCTGATGATGAAATTACTGGTGTAGATTATGAACATTGTAAGGGCTGCGGTATTTGTGCCCATGAATGTCCTGTAGATGCTATTGCTATGGAAAATGAATAATAAAAATATTTGAAAGGAGGAAATAAAATGACGGAACAAGTTGCCTTAACTGGTAATGAGGTTGTATCGCAAGCTATGAGACAGATTAATCCAGATGTTGTTGCTGCTTATCCAATTACTCCTCAGACTGCAATTGTTCAGACTTTTTCGCAATTTGTAGCTGATGGAAATGTAGATACTGAATTTGTACCGACTGAAAGTGAACATAGTGCTATGAGTGCAACTGTAGGTGCTTCTGCTGCTGGTGCCAGAGCTATGACTGCTACAGCTGCTAATGGTTTAGCTTTGATGTGGGAGGTTCTTTATATTGCTTCTGGTACTAGATTACCAATTGTAATGCCAGTAGTAAATCGTGCTTTAAGTGGTCCAATTAATATTCACTGTGACCATAGTGATGCTATGGGAGCTCGTGATGCTGGGTGGATTCAATTATTTGCTGAAAATGCTCAAGAGGCTTATGATAATGCTATTCAAGCTGTTAAAATTTCTGAAAATGAAGATGTAATGTTACCTAGTATGGTAAATATGGATGGCTTTATTATTAGTCATGCTGTAGAAAATTTGCATTTGTTAGATGATAATGAGGTGCAAGATTTTGTTGGAACATATAATTCTGAAAATCCTTTATTGGATTCTGAAAACCCAGTTACTGTAGGTCCTTTAGATTTACAAGATTTTTATTTTGAGCATAAAATGCAACAGGCTGCAGCAGCTGAAAATGTTAAAGATGTAGTTTTAGATGTTGCAGAAGAGTATGCTGAATTATCTGGACGAGAATATGGATTGTTTGAAGAATATAAATTGGATGATGCCGAAATTGCTATTGTAGCTCTTGGTTCTACTACAGGAACTGCTAAAAGTGCTGTAGATAATTTGAGAGAAAATGGAGTGCAAGCTGGCCTGTTGAAAATTAGACTATATAGACCATTTCCAGCGGAAGAAATAGCTGATGTTTTAGATAATCTTGAAGCAGTAGCTGTTTTAGATAGAGCTGAAACATTCTCAACAACTGGTGGACCTTTATTTGCTGATATTCGAGCAGCTTTATATGATAATAAAGCTGATGTTGAAGCAGTTAATTATATTTATGGTCTAGGTGGTCGAGATATCAAAGTAGAAGAAATTGAAACTGTATATAAAGACTTAGAAGAAATTGTTGCTAGTTCTAACGTTGAAGATAGAGTTCAATATCTTGGTGTAAGAGAATAGGGGGTGTCAATAATGAGTTTAAAAGATGTTGCTAAGACAGAAGAAAGATTAAGTGGTGGACATAGATTATGTTCTGGTTGTGGAGCAGGAACTGTGACTCGATTAATCATGAATGCTTGTGATAACCCAGCTGTTGTTGGGGCAGCAACTGGTTGTTTAGAAGTTTCTACTACTATTTATCCCTATACTGCTTGGGAAGATTCTTTCATTCATAATGCTTTTGAAAATGTAGCTGCTACAGTAAGTGGAGCTGAGGCTGCACATCGTTCTCTTAAAAAGCAGGATAAATTAGCTGAAGCAGATGAGGATAAAGACTTTATTGCTTTTGGTGGAGATGGTGGAACTTATGATATTGGTTTCCAATCTTTATCTGGAGCAATGGAACGTGGTCATGATATGGTATATGTCTGTTATGATAATGGTGCTTATATGAATACTGGTATCCAGCGTTCTAGTGCTACACCTAAAGGAGCAAGCACGACAACTTCTCCAGCCGGTGAAGAGATTCCAGGTAAGGAACAATATAGAAAAGAATTAACTGATATTATGGCTGCTCATGGAATTCCATATGTTGCTCAAGCATCTCCATTTAAGCCAAATGATCTAGTTAGAAAAGCTAAGAAAGCTTTTGAAGTAGATGGACCAGCATTTATTAATGTATTAGCTACTTGTCCACGAGGGTGGAGAACTAAGGCAGAAGAAGGTATTGAGTTGACTAAAATTGCTGCTGATACTTGTTTCTGGCCTTTATTTGAAATTGAAGATGGCGAGTGGAAATTGAATTATAAGCCCAAAGAAAAGAAGCCAATTACTGATTGGTTAGAAAAACAAGGTCGATTTAAGCATCTATTCAAGCCTAAAAATAAGCATATTATTGAAGAAATTCAAGAGCATAATGATCAACGGTGGGAAGAAATTTTAGAAAAATGTGGAGAAAAATAAATAGAGATACATAAAAGAGGTAACCTAATATTAGGTTACCTCTTTTATGTATAAGTTTAATTATGTTTGCTTTACTTAACCAAAAGTTGAACCATTTTCTTGACATTAATTAATATAGTTGATAAACTTAAGAAAATCAGAATTAGACATCTTTTTTCGTATAGCTTCGGGGATATGGCTCGAGAGTTTCTACCAAATAGCCTTAAACTATTTGACTACGAAATTTTATTGCTAAACCCTAAGTATACCCAGTGGGATTTCTATTGTAGATATCCATTGTTCACCCTGGCTATATTTGGGGGTTTTTTTATATAATTTAGATTAAAAGGGTAAAATTATTAGATGTATAATAAGACACCTTTTACTATATAGCTAGATTTATTAAATTAACTCAAGAATATAAAATTATAAGGAGTGGTAAAATGGATAAGATTGTAAAAGAAGGATTGACTTTTGACGATGTATTATTGCGACCAGCTCATTCAGAGGTATTACCTAAGGAAGTAGATACAACTACTAATTTAACGAGAAATATTGAACTGAACATTCCTGTTTTGAGTGCAGCTATGGACACAGTTACTGAAGCTGAATTAGCGATTTCGATGGCCAGAGAAGGTGGAATTGGTATTATTCATAAGAATTTAACTCCCCAAGAGCAGGCTGCAGAAGTTGATAAAGTAAAAAGATCAGAAAATGGAGTTATTGTTAATCCATTTTATCTAAATCCTGATGATAGAGTTCATGAAGCAGAAGCTTTGATGTCTCGGTATCATATTTCAGGGGTTCCGATAGTAGATGATGATATGACTTTAGTAGGGATTTTGACTAATCGTGATTTAGTATTTGAGAAGGATTATGAGCAAGAAATAAATAATGTGATGACTTCTGAAAATTTAGTTACTGGTACTATAGGAACTACTCTAGAAGAGGCTAAAGAGATTTTACAACAGTATAAAATTGAAAAATTACCTTTAGTCGATGATAATAATAAATTAAAAGGTTTAATTACAATTAAAGATATTGAAAAAGCAGAGGAATACCCTCATGCTGCTAAAGATGAGCGGGGTAGATTGCTTGTAGGAGCTGCTGTGGGAGTTGGTAGCGGAAGTGAAGAACGAATTGAAGCTTTAGTAGAGTCTGAAGTTGATGTTTTAATTATTGATACTGCACATGGTCATTCCCAAAAAGTTCTTGATAAGGTGCAACAGGTTAAAGAAAAGTATCCTGATTTGGATATTATTGCTGGAAATGTTGCTACGGGAGCAGCTACTAAAGATTTAATTGAAGCTGGTGCTGATGCTGTTAAGGTAGGAGTTGGCCCTGGTTCGATTTGTACTACTAGAGTCGTAGCTGGTGTAGGGGTACCACAAATCACTGCTGTTTATGATTGTGCTCAAGCGGCTGATGAATATGATGTACCAGTAATTGCTGATGGTGGTATTAAATATTCTGGAGATATTGTTAAAGCTGTTGCAGCTGGTGCTAGTACGGTAATGTTAGGAAGTCTATTAGCTGGAACTGAAGAAGCGCCAGGCGAAAAAGTTATTTATAAAGGTCGAAGTTATAAAGTTTATCGTGGTATGGGTTCTGTTGCTGCTATGAAAGATGGAAGTAAGGATCGTTACTTCCAAGAAGAAAAAGAAAAGAAATTAGTTCCAGAAGGAATTGAAGGGAGAATTGCTTATAAAGGTGAATTATCTGATACTTTATATCAATTAGTTGGTGGACTTCGTTCTGGAATGGGTTATTGTGGTACTGCTGGGATTGAAGATTTGCGAACTGAAGGAGAATTAGTGCGGATTACAAATGCTGGTTTAAAAGAGAGTCATCCACATGATGTCAATATTACAAAAGAGTCTCCTAATTATAGTACTGATAATTAATACTTGTTATCCTTGGCCCTCGCATGAGGGCTTTTTTTTATAATTTAATTCAAAGTAAGCTCTTTTGGATAAAGGAATTATGACCTGTTGTCTAGAATAACAAAAAATGATATAATAAAAGTGGAGGATGAATTATGAAAGGATATTTTATTACATTAGAAGGAGTCGAAGGTTCAGGTAAATCTACTCAAGTAGATTTAGTTGAAAATTATTTGCAAGAATTAGGTTTTGAAGTTATAATAACTCACGAGCCTGGTGATACAGAGATTGGTCGAGATATTAGGAAAATATTATTAAATCCTGCTAATGATAAATTAGTTCCTAAGGCAGAGCTAATGTTATATCTTGCTGATAGAGTACAACATTTAAGTGAAGTAATTGTTCCTAATTTAAAGGCAGGAAGAGTTGTAATTAGTGATAGATATGTTGATGCGACTTGGGCCTATCAAGGTTTTGCTCGGGAACTTGATTGTAATTTAATAAAGAGATTAAATAATATTGCTACTGATAATTTGGATCCTGATTTAACTCTTTTATTAGATATAGATCCAGCTATTTCATTACAGCGGGCCAAGGAAGCAACAGCAAAAGAAAATACTACTGGTGATCGAATTGAAGCAGAGAAAATTAAATTCCACCAGCAAGTAAGAGCAGGTTATTTGGAGTTAGCTCAGCAAGAAGAAAGAATAAAGGTTGTAGATGCAAATCAGAAGCCAAAACAGGTGTTTGGGCAGATAAAACAGACTTTAAAGGAGAGATTGGTATTATGCCCAGAATAAAAGTTGATAATAATACACAAAAGAATGTTAATACTAAGGTTGGTCAGACTAAAGGGTCCGATAAATCTAGTGAAGCTGAAAAATCTTTTCTAAATGAATTAAAGCAGGTGCATGGAGAGAAAATAAAAGCTAAATTAGATGAGCTGTTATCAATGATAGACCAACAAGGGGATAAATTAGCTGAACACAGGACCTTTAATGAGTTATTAAAGTATAAAAACATGGTCAAAAATTTTGTAGAAGAAGCAATAGAAAAGATGTATCAAGTTAAAGATGATTATAGCCCTACTCAAGGTAAAGTACAGAGTATAGTTAAGTCAGTTGATAGCTCTTTAGAAGAATTAACTACAATGATTGTTGAGGACCAAGAAGCACAGTTGAATATTTTAGATCAACTAGATGAAGTACGTGGGATGTTAATTGATTTATATAGATAAGCTGAAAGGAGTTCACAAATGGCTTTTGATAAGGTATTGGGCCAGAATACAGTAATTACTATTTTAAAAAATGCATTATCGCAAAATAGATTGAGTCATGCTTATATTTTCACAGGGAAAAAAGGTGTAGGTAAAGCGCAGGCTGCCTTTGAATTTGCTAAGGCAGCTAATTGTAAAGCTAAAGAGGATGATGCTTGTGATCAGTGTTTATCATGTCGTAAAGCTAATAATGAAAACCATCCTGATATTAAAGAAGTTATGCCTGATGAAACCTCGATTAAGATTGATCAAATTAGAGAATTGCAACAAGAAATTATGTATAAGCCATATGAAAGTGATAAAAAGATATATATTATCCATCAAGCTGAAGATATGACCTTATCAGCTGCTAATTGCTTATTGAAGACTTTAGAAGAACCACCTTCTTATGCTATAATAATTTTGTTAACTAATAATTTAAACAAATTATTATCTACTACTGTCTCTCGTTGTCAGTTAATCAGATTTAGACGGATACCTTATCAATTGATTAAAGATAGTTTAGTCTCAGAATATGATTTAAGTGCAGCTAAAAGTCAATTGATTGCTTCCTTAGCTGATGGTCGTTATGACTATGCTTGTCAGTTAGTAGAAGAAGAGGAAGAGTTAGAAATGAGGAAAGAAATAATTGAATTTTTAATTTCTTTTCCCGGTTTAACTAAAGTAGAATTATTTGAAGGAGTACAAGAATTATTAAAATATAAAAGTGCAGCTAATGACTTATTGGAAATTATGATCACTTGGTATCGTGATTTATTATTACTTCATCTTGAACAGAAGGATAATATTATCAATGCTGATCGGTTAGCAGATTTGAAGAAAAATTTAGAAGAATTTAAGATGATTGAAATAGAAAAAATAATAGAGATCATTGAAGAGACAAATGAATTGATTAAATCGTCTAATGTTAATTTGAGACTAGCACTTGAAGTTATGTTATTAAAATTGAAGCAAGTAAGGAGGACTAATTAAATGGAAAATGTAGTTGGAGTTAGATTTAAACCAGTTCATAAAGTTTATTATTACAAACCAGCTGGTGAAAATTTTAATATAGATGATAAAGTTGTAGCAGAAACTATTCGCGGAATTCAAATTGGTGAAGTAGTTATTGATTCTAAAGAAGTTGATGAATCTGAGCTTGATTCTCCTTTGAAAGAGATAAAAAGAAGGGCAACTAAACAAGATTTACGCAAAGCAGAAAAGAATATTGAAGAAGCTGATAAAGCTTTTGATATTTGTTTAGATAAAATAGATGATCATGGTCTGCCAATGAATTTAGTTGGTTCAGAGTATACGTTAGATAAGGGAAAATTATTATTTTATTTTACTGCCGATGGTCGGGTTGATTTTAGAGAATTAGTTAAGGATTTAGCTGCTATTTTTAAGACTAGAATTGAGTTAAGGCAGATAGGAGTTAGGGATGAAGCTAAAATGCTGGGGGGCCTTGGCCCGTGTGGGCGAGAATTATGTTGTAAAACATTCTTATGTGACTTTGAGCCTATTTCTATTAATTTAGCTAAAGAGCAAGATTTAGCTTTAAATCCTAATAAAATTTCAGGGATTTGTGGTCGCTTAATGTGTTGTTTAAAGTATGAAGTGAAAAATTATCGTGAAGCTAAGGAAAATTTGCCTAATGTTGGTCAACAAGTGGAGACTGATTATGGTAGTGGTAAAGTTCTTAATTTGAATGTCGTTAAAAGAACTCTTAAAGTAGATGTTGGTAATAAAGAAGAAGAAAAGATGGAAGTAGAAGCGGATAATGTAGATTTAATAAATAAAAAAGATCAATAATTGATCTTTTTGGCTAAATGGAGTAATTATTTTAAGTTGAAAGTAAGGATGTCACTTATTGGTGTCGATATTTCTTAGTTTTTTGATTTTGAGGTTTTGAATTAAATTTTCAATTTTCCATTTTAAATTATCAATTATAATGGAGATGCTAAGAAATTTGAAATAAAGCTGAGTACGATGAATTAGGTAAATAATTTAGCCGAGAGTATTATAATTAGTAGTGGAGGGGTTAAGGTGGAAGAAATAATTGGATTACTAGCTCATTTTCAAGAACAATTGCAGGGGATGAATAATGATTTTCAAAAAATAAAGGATCAGGTTTATGATTTGTATAAAGAAAATAAGGATTTAAAAGAAGAGAATAATAATTT
>JBNJDB010000089.1:0-8113 GCA_051744465.1 Bacillota bacterium
TTGAGTGTTTATTAATGTAATCAATCAATAAACTCCAAGCTGAAATTGTCTTGGGGTTTATTTGTTTTAATATTTTGAGGTTAATTAATTTTTCAAAAGGGAAACAGGTGCTCTCGAGAGCACCTGTTTCCCTTTTGTTTTTGGGATTAAGAAAAAATGAAAGTGGATTACTCTGCTTTTTTGTAAGAGCAATAGTTAAAATGTGCAAAATGAAAGACTCAAAAAACATTACAATAAAATCACAAATAGGTAACAATCAATTGTAAGTAATATGTAAGAGCTGTAATAAAAATACAAATTTCTCCTTGACAGCACCCCCATCCAGTAATATAATTAACACATAAGTTACAAATTACTTACACCCAAAAGCCTTGGTTGGGTTGGTTTAGTGGTAAAAAACAATTATATAACAAATATCTCACATTCAGTTCACGTAAAATTACTTTCAAAATCAAAGCAATTTGGTTTTTGAAATAAAAAATAATTTAGAGAGGATGTGTTAATTATGAGACAGGTAGCGATTTATGGTAAAGGTGGTATTGGGAAGTCAACTACAACGCAGAATTTAACCTCATCATTAGCAGAAATGGGAAAAGAAATTATGGTGGTAGGATGTGACCCAAAAGCAGATTCTACAAGAATGTTATTAGGAGGAATGGATCAACAAACTGTATTGGATACTTTAAGAGAAGAGGGACAAGAAGATATTGAGTTAGATGATATTATGAGAACAGGTTCTGATTTTGAGAAGATTCGTTGTGTTGAATCAGGAGGGCCGGAACCAGGTGTTGGTTGTGCGGGACGAGGAATAATTACTTCGATTAATATGTTAGAAACATTAGGAGCTTATACAGATGATTTAGATTATGTATTTTATGATGTATTAGGAGATGTTGTGTGTGGTGGCTTTGCAATGCCGATTCGAGAAGGAAAAGCCCAAGAAATTTATATAGTAGCTAGTGGAGAATTAATGGCCATGTATGCTGCGAATAATATTTGTAAAGGGATTAAAAAGTATGCTGAATCTGGTGGAGTAAGATTAGGAGGAATCATTTGTAATAGTCGTAAGGTGGATGGAGAGTTAGAGTTATTAGAAGCCTTTGCAGAAAAATTAGGAAGTCAATTAATTCATTTTGTACCTCGTGATAATATTGTTCAGCGGGCAGAAATTAATAAGCAAGTAGTTGTTGCTTATGAGCCAGAGTCTAATCAAGCTCAAGAATATAGAGCTTTAGCTAAAGCAATTGATGATAATGAATTATTTGTGATTCCGGAACCAATGGAACAAGATGATTTAGAAGATTTAATGATGGAACATGGTATTTTAGAATTATAATTAAATTAATAAAAACTAAGGGGGTTGTATTTTATGAAAATGGTAAGAGGTATTATTAGACCTGATAAAGTATCTGAAGTTTTATTAGAACTGGCAGAAGCGGGTTTCCCAGCAGTAACCAAAATAGATGTAGCAGGAAGAGGTAAACAAAGAGGAGTTAAAGTTGGTGATATCCATTATGATGAACTACCAAAAGAAATGTTATTAATGGTTGTGAAAGATGAAGATGTAGAAGATGTTACTAAAATAATGATGGATGCTGCTCAGACGAAACCAGAAGGTAAATTTGGAGATGGAAAGATTTTTATTAGTCAAGTAGAAAAAGCTTATACAATTAGTAGTGGGGAGCAAGAATTGTAGATTATTTTTCAATTAAGAGTGACATTAATAATATTGCTTAATGTATTAATGTTTAGTTTTTGATTTTGATCTTTTGAAGTTGATTTTAACTGTCAATTGTAAATTGATAAAGAGAGGAGGGTTTTGGATGAAAGAAGTGATGTCAATTATTAGAATGAGTATGATCAACAAAACTAAAAAGGCTCTAGCTTTAAAAGGCTTTAATTCTCTTACTTGTAGAAAAGTTAAAGGGCGTGGGAAAAAGAAAGTTAATTATGAATTAATTGAGCAACTACTAGCGGGGGAAGAGGAAGCAGTTGCAATTGAAGGTAAAATTGATCCTGAAGTAGTTGAAACTGTTTCGGAGGGGCATCGATTAGTCCCTAAAAGATTAATTACTATGATAGTTGACGACGAGGATGTAGAGGAAGTAGTAGGAACTATTATTGATGTTAATCAAACTGGGAATCCAGGAGATGGAAAAATATTTGTCAGAACAATAGATAGTGCTTTAAGAGTTAGAACTGGAGAACAGGGAGAAGATGCTATTTAAAAAAGATATGGAGGTGAATTTAAGATGGGTGATAAAAATTTAATCAATGATATATTAGATGATTATCCTGGGAAATCTATGAAAAAAAGAAGAAAACATGTACTTGAAAAGAAAGATGATGCAGAAGAACAGCATATTCAAGCTAACCAAAGAACTATTCCAGGAATCATGACTAATAGAGGTTGTTGTTATGCAGGATGTAAAGGAGTTGTTGGTGGACCGGTTAAAGATATGGTGCATATTGTTCATGGACCAATTGGTTGTTCTTATTATGCTTGGAAAACAAGAAGAAATAAAGGTAAAACTATGGAAGGGCAAAATAATTTCTTGAACCATGCTTTTTCAACGGATATGCAGGATTCAGATGTTGTATTTGGAGGAGAAAAGAAATTAGAAAAAGCGATTGAAGAAGCGGTCGAACTATTTGACCCAGGTGCAATTGGAATTTATGCTACTTGTCCCATTGGATTAATTGGTGATGATATAGGAGCGGTAGCTAAAAAGGCTAAAGAAAAATATGATATTCCTGTATTATCTTTTGATTGTGAAGGTTATAAAGGAGTCAGTCAGTCAGCAGGGCACCATATTGCTAATAATGAATTTATGAAAGATTTGATTGGCACTAGAGATAGAGAAACAGAAAAATATTCAGTTAATATTTTAGGAGAATATAATATTGGTGGAGATGCGTGGGAAATAACTAGAGTTTTAGAGAAAATAGGTTATGAAGTAGTTTCAATAATGACAGGTGATTCTAGTTTCAAAGATATTCAAGCGTCTCATGAAGCTGATTTGGATTTAGTGATGTGTCACCGCTCAATCAATTATATAGCTGAGATGTTTGAAGAAAAGTATGGGATTCCGTGGTTGAAAATAAACTTTATTGGTCCAGATGCTATGGCTAAATCTTTAAGAGATATGGCCAAATATTTTGGAGATGAAGAGCTGATACAACGGACAGAAAAAGTGATTGAAGAAGAGTTAGCAGAAATTGATGAGGAATTAGATCAATATAAAGAAATGTGTGCTGGGAAGACTGCCATTACTTTTGTTGGCGGTTCAAGATCACATCACTATCAAAATTTATTTAGAAGAATAGGAATTGAGCCAGTAGCAGTAGGATATGAATTTGGTCATCGTGATGACTATGAAGGACGAGAAATCATTCCTGAAATTAAGGAAACAGCAGATGATAAAAATATTCCTGAGTTAGAAGTTACAAAAGACGATAAAAAATATCAATTAAGAATGTCTAAAGAAAAATTAGAAGAATTAAAAAAGGAAATTCCTTTAGAAGAATATGAAGGTTTGATTAAAGAAGTTAAAAATGGGAATTATGTTATTGATGATTATAATCATCATGAAACAGTAAACTTAATTGAAGAATTAGACCCAGATTTATATTGTTCTGGAATTAAAGATAAGTATGTGGCTCATAAAATGGGGGTATATTCCAAGCAATTACACAGTTATGATTATAGTGGTCCTTATGCAGGCTTCAAAGGGGCAGTAAATTTTGCTAAAGATATAATAGCTGGTATGAATAGTCCTACTTGGGATTATATTACTCCTCCGTGGAAAAGTAGTGCAGATCTAGAAGGAAACTTAGGGGGGATGATCTAATGAGTGTAGTACCTGAAGAAGTCAAAGAAAGAGAAGCGTTAACTATAGACCCAGCTAAGACTTGTCAACCGATAGGAGCAATGTATGCTGCTTTGGGAATTAATAAATGTTTGCCTCACAGTCATGGCTCGCAGGGTTGTTGTTCTTATCATCGGATGCATTTAACTAGACATTTTAGAGATCCAGTAGTATCGTCAACAAGTTCCTTTACTGAAGGAACATCAGTGTTTGGTGGTAAATCTAATCTTCAGACAGCCCTTAAAAATATGTTTAATGTCTATGACCCAAAAGTAGTAGCAATTAATACGACTTGTTTATCAGAAACAATTGGTGATGATTTACCTTCAATTGTTAATTCTTCAGATATTCCAGAAGATAAAACAGTTATTTATGCTAGTACCCCAAGTTATGTTGGTTCTCATGTTACGGGGTTTGCTAATATGGTACAGGGGATGATTAAATGTGTTGCTGAATCTGATAAGGAAGAAAATAATGCTAAGATAAATGTTATTCCTGGTTTTGTTAACCCAGGTGATATTAGGGAGATAAAAAAGATAGTAAAAACAATGGGGCTTGATTATACAATGCTTCCTGATACTAGTGATGTTCTTGATTCACCAATGACAGGAGAATATGAAATGTATCCTCGTGGTGGAACAACAGTTGAAGAAATCAAAGATTCAGGTAATGCAAAAGCTACTATTGGATTAGGTAGTTATGCTTCAGAAAAAGGTGCCTTCGAGTTAGAAAACAAATGTGATGTTGATCCTTATGTTTTAAATACACCGATTGGTGTGAAGGCAACAGATGAATTTATTATGCAGTTGTCAAAATTAACAGGTGCAGAGGTGCCTTATGAATTAGAAGCAGCCCGAGGAAGAGTCGTAGATGTAATGACTGATACGCACAATCACTTCCATGACAAAAAAGTAGCTATTTTTGGGGATCCAGATATAGTAATTGCTATGACTGAGTTTGTATTAAGTTTAGGAATGAAACCTAGTTATGTTTTGACAGGAACTCCAGGAAATGCTTTTGAAAAAGAAGTAAATGCTATGTTAGAAGAAGCGGGAGTAGAAGATGCAAAAGTAGCAGCCGCAGAGGATTTATTTAAGCTACATCAGTGGATCAAGAATGAGCCAGTGGATATATTAATTGGAAACACTTATGGAAAATTCATTTCTAAAGAAGAGAAGATACCATTAGTTAGAGTAGGATTTCCAGTTTTGGATAGAGCCGTACAGAGTTATTTGCCGATTGTAGGTTACCGAGGAGCAATGAGATTAATTGAAAAAATTGGTGATGCTTTATTAGACAAACAAGATCAAGAAACTTCACTTGAAGAATTAGAATTAGTAATGTAGTAAAATGCAGTATGGTAAGCTGCAACTTGCCATACTGCGTAATACTAAACTTATTTCCATATAATATTATAAGGTTGTGATAATAATGAGTCAAGAACAAAATTCAAAAACCTTAGAAGAAAGAGAAGATTTCATAGTTTGTAATTCTAAAAATAAAAACACCGGGATTAAATGTGAACAGAATAGTGTAGCAGGGGCAGTTAGTCAGCGAGCTTGTGTGTATTGTGGGGCTCGAGTAGTTTTGAATCCCATTACTGATGCGTATCACATTGTTCATGGTCCGATTGGATGTTCTAGTTATACATGGGATATTAGAGGGAGCTTGAGCAGTGGTTCAGATATTTTTAGAAATAGTTTTTCTACAGATTTACGAGAAACTGATATTGTTTTTGGGGGCGAGGAGAAATTAAAGGCTGCTATTGCGGAAATTGTAGAACAACATTCTCCTAAAATTATCTTTGTCTATTCAACTTGTGTAGTAGGGGTTATTGGTGATGATTTACAAGCGGTTTGCAAGGCTGCAGCAGAAGAATATAATATCGAGGTTATTCCAGTGGAGGCACCAGGTTTTGCGGGGAGTAAGCCAAGTGGGTATAAGGCAGCCAGTAAGGCATTGCTAAAAGTGATGGATAGTAATGTAATATCATTAGAAAAAGAAGGAATAAATATTTTAGGTGATTTTAACTTAGCAGGTGAAATGTGGATTTTAGAGAGCTATTTTGAGGAAGTAGGGATCGAAGTTAATGCTAAATTTACTGGTGATTCAAGTTATGAAGAAATCAAGAAAGCACCGCAAGCAGAATTGAATATTGTGCAGTGTGCTGGTTCAATGACATCTTTGGCGAAAAGGATGAAACACAAGTATAATATTCCTTATGTCAAAATAAGTTTTGTCGGCTTAGAAGATACAATTAGCTCTTTAAGAACTATAGCTAAATTATTAAATGATGAAGAGGTTATCAATAATGTTGAAGAGTTTGTAGAAAAGAAGAAAAAAGAAGTGGAAGATAAATTAGATTATTATCGTCAACAGGTAGCAGGTAAGAGTGCAGCTATTTATGTGGGGGGCGGTTTTAAAGCGATTTCTCTAATCAAACAGTTTAAAAACATGGAGATTAATCCTGTGATGGTAGGTACTCAAACGGGCAAAAAAGAAGAGTATGATCAGATAAAGGAACTTACTGATGATGGGACAATTATTCTTGATGATGCTAATCCTTCTGAATTAGAAAGTTTCATGAAAGAGCGAGGTGCAGATATATTAGTAGGAGGAGTTAAAGAGAGACCTTTAGCTTATAAATTAGGTGTTGCTTTTTGTGATCATAATCATGGGCGAAAACATCCTTTGACCGGGTTTAAAGGAGCAGTTAATTTTGCTAAAGAAATTGACCGTAGTATTAATAGCCCAGTTTGGAAGTTAGTTAGAAAGGAGGAGAAGTTTAATGGGAAATAGAAATTTTGTCAATTTAAATGTAAATCCATGTAAAATGTGTATGCCGATGGGGGCTGCTCTTGCTTTTAAAGGAATTAAGAAAAGTATTTTAATGTTGCATGGGTCACAAGGGTGTAGTACTTATATGCGGCGGCATATTTCTACTCACTATGATGAACCAATGGATATAGCTTCTTCTTCTTTAACAGAAAAGGGTACGGTTTATGGCGGAGAAGAAAATTTGACCCAAGGTTTAAAAAATGTAATTAAACTCTATAATCCAGAGGTTATTGGAGTAGCTACTACTTGCTTGGCAGGGACTATTGGCGAAGATATTGATAGATTAGTTAAAGAATATATTGCCAAAGAAGATATTGGAGATATAAGCATTATACCAGTTGAAACTCCAGGGTATGAGTCTTCTCAATTTGACGGTTATTATGTAACTGTCAAAAAAATTATAGAGCAATTTGCGGCTGCAGAAGTTAATACAGATAAAATTAATATCATAGTGGGTAATTTAACTCCAGCAGATATTAGAAGAATTAAAGCTATAATGGAAGTTTTTGATTTAGAATATAATCTTATCCCTGATATTTCAGTTACTTTTGATGCGCCTTATGATAATGATTTTGAAAAACTGCCGCCTGGAGGTAGTGAATTAGAAGATATAAAAGAAACAGGTGGAGCTAGGGCAACAATTGAATTTGCTAAATTAGTTAAAGAGGAGCTGTCACCTGGGAAATTATTAGAAGAAAAATTTGATGTTCCCTTATATCGCTTGCCGCTACCGATTGGTTTAGAAAGTACAGATCAATTTATTAATTTGTTAGTTGAATTATCAGGCAGTAAGCCGGAGGAAAAATTGCAGGCAGCGCGCGGTAGAATGTTAGATGGGATGATTGACTCTCATAAATATAATGGTCAAGGGCGAGCAGCTATTTTTGGCAATCCGGAAGTTGTTTATGCTGTAACAAAGCTTTGTTTAGAAAACGGTATTACGCCAGCGTTAATTGCTACAGGGAGTCAAAGTGAAAAATTAGAGATATTATTAAAACAGGAAGATGAATTTAAGGAAGATGAAAGCACCATTTTAGATGATACTGACTTTGAAAAGATAAGAGAAATGGCCAATCAACTTAATGTTAATCTTTTAATTGGTCACTCAAAAGGTAATTTTATTACTGAAAAAGATGGGATTCCACTAGTGAGAGTAGGTTTTCCAATTCATGATCGAGTGGGAGCGCAGCGGAAAGTATATGTTGGTTATGAGGGTTCAATCAATTTTTTAGATAGGATTACTAATAAATTATTGGCTAATAAATATGGGACATATCGCGAAGATATGTTTGATGAATTTTATCCAAGGAAAGAGAGGGGTTAAAAATGAAAATTGCAGTTAGTGTTAATCAGGATGGAGAAATAATGGAACATTTAGGACGTTGTAAATTATTTAATATCTATCA
>JBNJDB010000090.1:0-8042 GCA_051744465.1 Bacillota bacterium
ATCATCTAAACGCCCCACAAATGGACTTATAAAAGTAGCTCCGGCCTTAGCAGCTAAAAGAGCCTGATTAGCTGAAAATACTAATGTAACATTAGTATTAATTCCTTCGTTTTCCAAAATATTAACCGCTTTTAATCCTTCTTCAGTCATCGGAATCTTAACTGTTACATTCGGGGCCAACTCAGCTAATTCTCTAGCCTCTGCTAACATCCCCTCAGTCTCAAGGCTAATCACCTCAGCACTAACTGGACCATCAACTAATTCACAAATTTCTTGAATCCGAGTGTGAAAATCAACATCTCCTTCTTTAGCTACTAGACTAGGATTAGTAGTAACTCCATCAATCACACCTAAACTAGCTGCTTCTTTAATCTGATCTAAATTTGCAGTATCAAGAAAAAATTTCATAGAATCACTCTCCCCAAAGTATTTAAGCCTCTATAATAATCAACCATATAATTTAGTCGTAGTATCCAATACCATTCTTGTCATTCGATCTACACCTTGCTTGATCTTTTCTTTATCAGCTCGTGTCTGAGTAAATACATGATCAGAAACTGTAAGTACTGTAGCAGCTTTCAAACCATACTTGGCAGCAATATTATATAAAGCTGCTGTTTCCATTTCTACACCTAATGCACCATAATCAGCTAATTTCTTCAATCCAGCACTATAATCATCCGTCTTACCATAAAAATAATCTGAAGTCACAATCTGACCTACATGTACTGGCATTTCTAATTCTAGAGCACTATTGTATAAATTATTTATCAACTCAAAATCTGCTGATGGAGCCAAAGTTATATCATCAGTCAAATCATTAATTGTAGTTCCCGCAGTAGCAGCTGATTGACCAATTAATACATCTGCCGCTTCTAAATCATCATTTAATGCACCACAAGTCCCCACACGAATCAAAGTTTTAGCACCTAACATCTTTAATTCTTCCAAAATAATTGCAGTCGATGGTACTCCCATTCCCGTAGTTTGGATTGAGACCTCCACACCATTAAAAGTTCCTGTATAGCCATACATTTTTCTATAATCAGTATACATTTCTGGATCTTCCAAAAAAGTTTCTGCCATATACTGAGCTCGCTCAGGATTACCTGGTAATAATACTAGGTCTGCTACTTCTCCTTCTTCTGCTTCAATATGAATTGGCATTTTAAATTCCCCCTTAGATTTTAATTATTAGTTAGTCGTCTGACGAATCTTCCTATGATGATTAAATTGTAATAAATTTATATGATATTGTCAAGAATAATTTAACAAGATTAACCCTTATTATTCCACCTAACAATATAATTCCCTTTTGAGCAGTTTTTATTCAGCAAAAGAGCCAGGCTATAAAGCCTGACTCTTAAAAATTAATCTGATAAATTTACTCTAAGTATTCATTGATCCGTAAAGCAGTCTTAGCACCTTCTGCAGCAGCAATTATAATCTGTTTATCTTTGATATCAGTTACATCACCTGCAGCCCAAATACCTTCTTGACTAGTCTCATTATTCTCATTAATTACGATTTCCCCTAGCTGATTAACTTCTACAGTATCTTCAATAAAATCACTATTAGGTAGGAGGCCAATTTCTATAAATACACCATCAACATTCAACTCAGCTTGCTCACCAGTTTCTTTATCTTCTACAATTAATTGATCAACTTGTTCTTTTTTACTATCTCCAGTTATTTCTTTAACACCAGTTGCTGTATGAACAATTATTGAATCATGCTTATCTACTTTGTCAATTAAAACTTGATCACCAGTTAATTCTGATTGTACTTCTACTAAATCAACAGGACAGCCTAGTCTTGCCAAATCAAGAGCAGCTTCCAAACCGGCATTTCCACCACCAATAATTGCAACCGGTTGGCCCTCATACATATATCCATCACAAGTAGCACAATAATGAACACCTTTTCCTCTTAAATCCTGTTCACCAGGGACGCCCAATTCTCGATTAGTAGTTCCACTAGCAACTGCTATAGATCTCGCTTCTACCTGCTGACCACCTTTAGTTTCTACTAATAATTCTCCACTATCTTTCTGCTCTACATTTGTCACCTCAGCTCCTAATTCTAAGCTAACATCATAGTTAGCTGCATGCTCCCAAAATGACTCTAACAGATCTGGACCTTGCGCTTCACTGATGCCTAAATAGTTATCTACTTCTCCTGTATCGATCATCTGCCCACCTAGTGCTGCTGAAAGAATTAAAACATCTAACCCTTTACGAGCTCCATATAAAGCAGTGTTTAGACCAGCTGGTCCGGAACCAATAACTACAATATCCCACAATTGATTGAAATTTTTGCTAAAATCAACATCTAAGAGATCATCTAATTGACCATTATTCTTCATTTCCATCATTGCATCATAACCCCCAACCAGCTGGTCATCAATGAAAATTTGGGGCACTGTCTTAGCACCATCTGTTCTATCAAGCATCTCTCGTTTAACCGAACTATCCTCAATATTATACTCTTGATAAGAGAACCCTTTACTCTTCAGAAAAGATTTCGCCTTAGTACAATAAGGACACCAAGTCAAAGTATAAATCTCAATTTCTGGTTGATTATTATCAGTCATATTAGCAACTCCTTTCCCGCCCCTCTAGGGTGGGGTTGTATGTATAAAAAAACCATTTTTATCATTTCTTAATCATATTATTTATTATAGCCTAGTAAAGTTTAAATGTCAAGGGCATCTCAACTTGTTCCTTGACATTTAAACTTTCTAATTAGTTATATTAATATCAAAAGACTAGTTACCAATTACTCTACTATATTATTTCTTTTATACCACTTTATTGATTCAAAAGCTGCTAGAAAGATACCACCTGACGTTAAGATACGGACCCAATCACCTACTGAAATGGGAGCAAAATCAAGAAAAGTATTAAGTCCAGGAGTATAGACAACTAAGAGAACTAAAACAATAGAAATCAATATCGAATAGGTCATTTTACTATTGCTAAACACGTTTTTATTGAATAAACTACTATACTTATAGCGCCGTGATAATATATTCAATAACTGACAGACTACAATAGTCAAATAAGTTATAGTAGTAGCCCGCTGATAGAGAGCATGATTCTCAGTCAAACCAGTCTCTACTCCAGCAGCAAATAATCCATAATTAACAAAAGCTAACCCCCCCATTAAAATTCCTAAAAATAACACCTCTATAATACTCCGCTTATTAATAATATGTTCATCCTTTTCTCGCGGAGGAGTTGTCATTAAATGTTCTGGACCAGGGTCAAAAGTCAATGCTGTTAAGGGTAAGATTTCTGCTAACAGATCAATAGATAAAATTTGAATGGCTAAAATAGGAATTGGCCAGCCAAATACTGTTGCTCCAATCAACCCCATTAAAACAATTGATAACTCAGCTCCATTACTTGTTAAAGAAGCAATCACTGTTTTTTTAAGGTTGTTATAAATTGTCCTACCTAGTTCAATAGCATGGACTAAAGTTGGATAGCTATCATCTAACAAGACCATTTCGGCAGCATCCTTTGATACATCCGTCCCCATTTGGCCCATTGCTACCCCAATATGAGCACTCTTTAAGGCAGGAGCATCATTAACTCCGTCACCTGTCACTGCAACAACTTTATCTTGTTCTTTTAAATTCTTAACTATTTTTAACTTATTCTTTGGTGAAACGCGAGAGAAAACCAGTGATTGATCACCTTGCATCTTATCTTGCAATTCTTGGTCAGAAAAATCTTCTAACTCCCCATTAGAAATAGCAACTATTTCTTGGCCCGCCCCCAAATTAATCTCTTGAGCTATAGCTTTAGCTGTAATAGCATGGTCACCAGTCATAATATAAGTATCAATCTGAGCATCATGAGCAGCTTTAATAGCTTCTTTAACTCCTTCTTTGGGAGGGTCAATCATTGCTACCAAACCTAGGAAAACAACATCACGCTCAATTTCTTCGAGTACATAATCAGTCTCATCAGGGCCAAGCTTACGATAAGCAATCGCTAAAACACGCAAAGCTTCTTGGGAATAACTTTCATTCAAATCATGCAACATCTGTCTATCTTCATCAGTAATCTCTACTTTTTGACCATCTTTATAAATATGCTTAGTAACCGCAAGAATACTATCTAAAGCACCCTTCATAGTTAACAACTTAGCATCTTCAAACTGTCTAATTGAACTCATCCGCTTCCGATCAGAATCAAAACTGAACTCATGTAACTCGGGATTCTCTTGATCTTCATTATCAGCTCGCGTACCTAACTTAGTCGATAGAGTGATCAAAGCTGCTTCAGTCGGATCACCAATCGGATACCAGCCGGCATGGTCATCATCTGGTGGATGAATTTCAGCATTAGAAGACATAGTAGCAGCATCAAACATAATTTCTAATTCCTCAATCTTTTCTTCTGGCAAACTATTTTCTTCTTGGTCGAGAATATCACCCTCGGGCTCATAACCTAATCCCGTAATCTGATATTCTTGACTATCAAACCAAACTTTCTTTACCGTCATTTCATTTTTAGTCAAAGTTCCTGTCTTATCAGTAGCAATTACATTTGTAGATCCTAATGTTTCAGCAGAAGAAAGTTTTTTTACTACCGCATTCTGATCAGACATTTTTGCTACTCCCTGAGAGAGAGCAACAGTAATCTGCATCGGCAATGCTTGTGGTACAATAGCAACAGTAACTCCCAAACCATAAACCAAAGCATAGTAGAGATTAAGTCCCCGATAAATACTGACTCCAAACAATAAAAGACCAATTATAACTCCGAAAATAGCTAAACGATTAGCAACTATTGTTAATTCCTCTTGTAAAGGAGACTGTGACTTTTCTTCTTCTTGGGTCATAGAAGCTATCTTACCCATCTCTGTCTCTGCTCCAGTAGCAATGACAACACCTTCTGCCGAACCAGAGGCGACATTTGTCCCCATATAGGCCATATTAGTACGATCAGCTAAAGAAATTTCTTCATTAATTTGATTACTATGTTTTTCTTGTGGTAGTGATTCACCAGTCAAAGATACCTCATTGACTCTTAAATTATATGCTTCTATTATTCTAATATCAGCCGGCACCTTATCTCCTTCTTCTAGACTAATTATATCTCCAGGCACCAGCTTTTGCTGAGCTAGTTCTTTAACATTACCATCGCGATAAACTTTAGCAGGAGATTTAACTAACTCCTGTAGCGAAGACATTATTTTTTCTGCTTTAAATTCCTGCCAAAAACCAATAACTACATTAATGACTACAATACTCAACATCACAATCGCATCACGATAGTTTTGAATTAACAGCGACATTCCAGACGCTACTACAAGCATAATAGTTAAGACATCTTTAAACTGTACTAAAAACAACACCCATTTAGGTGTACCGCTCTTAACATTTAGTTCATTTTCCCCATATTCAGCTAATCTCTGCTGCGCTTCTCCATCTGCCAAACCATCTTGCTTAGTCTTTAGCTCTTCAAATACATCTTTAAGTGGTTGTTGATAAAAATTGATTCTCTACACCCCCTATTTAAATTGAGAATTGAAAATGGACAATTGAAATCAAAAAAACAACTTCAAAAAATAATTTGATTTCACTTCTCAATTTTAGTATGTGATATTTAAGGGGAAATATAATTGTTAATTATTATTTATTTTTTAAACTAACTAAATAAACTTTATTACCAACAGTATTATAATAAATACTATCACAAGCTAAATCTGCTACTTTTAAACCCCGGCCTGAATCATCCCAGTTTTCATAAATTTCTTCATCCCTAAGAGTAGCCCCCCAATCAAATCCAGCCCCCTCATCTTCCACAGCTAATCTAACATAACTATCAGTCACCTCAACACTAATCTTGACTACCTTATCTGAATCTTCTCTATTACCATGTTTAAAAGCATTAACTAACATTTCATGAAACGCCATTACTAGTTTATCTGTTGCTATAGATTCTTCTTGCAAAATTTCTCTCACCTGTCTTTTAAGACTTTCTAATCTAGAGAATGAATTAGGCACTTCTATTATATCTCTACTAATTATATCCAAGTTATAGCCTAAACCTAGTAAAGTTACATCATCACTATAAGAAGTAGACTCAGTAAATCTAGTAAAATCATTTTTTATTTTATTTACTAGCGCTTCAATTGGCAGTTGAATATTTTTTTCTAATACCTCCATAAGTTTATTTACTCCATATCTTCTTCCGTGAAATGTTTCCTCTATCAAACCATCAGTCATTAGTAATAATTTATCACCTGGCTTTAATTCTACTACTCGTTGACTAAAATCATACTTTTCTAACTCAATTGCAGTAGAAATAGGTAAGCCTCTATTAGTAAATTCTACAATCTCATTAGCTTTAATTAATAAGGGAGCAAATTGCAATCCAGAATTACTATAAATTAAATTCATAGTAATTTTATCTACTATGAATAATCCAATGCAAATAAAATAATCATCAGAAAATTTTTCTTGATTATACTTCTGATAAATAAACTTTAATATTTCTCGGGGTTGAAACTTGTCTGCTTTAGTTTTACTTTCTAAAAAACTATTTATTGTTTCACGTACAAAAATATTTAATAAAGCACCATCTAAACCATGGCCTGTAATATCAACAATATAACCAATCAATTGCTGATTAAATTCAATAAAATTATAAAAATCTCCTCCTATTTTTTCAGTCAAATCATAGTAAACAGCGGTTGATATTTTATCATCACTAGGTAATTCATCAGGCAAAAACTGCCTATGTAATTGTTTTCCTTTTTCTAACTGCTCATTTAATTTTGCCTGTACTTGTTCTAATTCACAATTTCTTTTCTCCAACCGCTTTGCATAATTTTCAACCCGTTCTCTATTTTGTTTCAACTCTAAATGGGTTTCTACTCGTGCTAAAACTTCCTGCTTTTGAAACGGCTTGGTTACAAAATCAACAGCTCCTAATTTAAATCCTTTAACTTTATCATCAACTTCATTCAAAACACTAATAAATATAACCGGAACCTGCTCCCAACTTTCTTGTTCTTTTAATTTCCTAAAGAGCTCAAAACCATTCAAATCAGGCATCATAACATCTAACAAAATCAAATCAGGTCTTTTGTTATTAACAAATTCTAACGCTTCCTGACCGTTAGTCACAGCAGCAATATTATAACCTTGCTCTTTTAGCATACTACCTAATACCTGTAAATCCTGTAGTGTGTCATCAACTATTAAAATCAAGCTAGCATCTTTGCGCATAACAACCCCCCCTAATTGATTCATACTTAGCTCGGTTAAATTTATATTAATTTGAAAGGCCTTAATTCTTTGACAATTTATTATTTAGTTTCTCTATTATATCTGTAAATTTATTAAACTGTTGCCTAGTCTCATTAATCTGAAACTCAATAGCATATTCTTTTAATTTTTCAGCATAATTAACTAAAAAATCAAACTTATACTTTTGGCCTACAACAACTAGTTCAGTTGCAAAATCTTCAACTTCATTAATTATAAAAACTTCCTTTAACTCTCTATACCAGGGGATAAATTTTTCTTCTAATTCCATAACTAATTCTGCTAATTCAATTTCTTCTAAATTCAAATCTATCTCTACCACATCAACCGTAGAATTATTTTCCACTTGATGCTCCAAATGTTCAGCTAAGATAGCAATAAGATTATCTCTTTCCAGTGGTTTGGTTATAAAATCAGCAAAATTAGCCTGCTTAACTTGCTCAATTTCTGCAATAGTTGCCGAAGCTGTAACTGCTAAAACTGCTGTATTATGATTTAACTTTGTTTTCTTAATTTCTTTGCGCGCCTGATAGCCGTCCAAAACAGGTAGTTTTAGATCCATTAAAATCAAATCAAACTCTTCCTTCTGGGCCATCTGTACTGCCTGTTGACCATCAGCTGCAGTAATCACCTGTAAATTTGTCTCTTGCAAAATTGCTGTAATCAAATCACGATTAGAAGCAATATCATCAACTACTAATAACTTAGCTGTATCGAAAATAATTTGATTATTACTCTCTTTTTTTACAAGTTG
>JBNJDB010000091.1:0-7926 GCA_051744465.1 Bacillota bacterium
TTGAAATTTAATATAGTAAAAGTGTTGACGGAGATAAGTAGGTTAAAATTTGCTCTTACAGGAAGAGAATATGTAATTGAGATTATTCTTAAGAGTTAAATTAACTGAATTCACTCTAGAGTTGCTAGCTGAATTTTAGTAGGCTAAGCCGGTTTTCTACCGTTATCAAGAATTAAAGTTGAGCTGAAAAGCTAACTAAGGTGGTACCGCGAATCCATTTTCTTTCGTCCTTAGCTGGAGAGAGGGATGGATTTTATTTTTTTGGTAAGTATATAGATTTAAATTTATAGAGGGAGGATTAAAAATGGAAGAAAAATTGCAGAATATTCAAGAAGAAGCTATTAGTGAAATTGAATCAGCTTCTGATTTGGATCAACTTGAGGATTTAAGAATTAAGTATTTAGGGAAAAAGGGTGAGGTAACTCAGATATTGCGAGGAATGGGGGATCTTCCACCAGAGAAAAGACCGGTAATTGGTAAATTAGCTAATCAAGTTAAAGGTAAGTTGAAGCAATCAATTGAAGATAAGAAAGAAATATTCAAACAACAAGAAAAAGAAAAGAAGTTGAGAGAAGAGAGTATTGATGTTACTTTGCCTGGTGGTAATGTTGATCAGGCTAATAAGCATCCCTTAACTTCAATTTTTGATCAATTAAAAGATATCTTTTTAGGTCTCGGATTTGAAATTGCTGAAGGACCTGAAGTAGAAAAGGATTATTATAATTTTGAAGCTTTAAATTTTCCGGCTAATCACCCAGCTAGAGATATGCAAGATACTTTTTATACTACAGATGGAGTATTGTTGCGAACTCATACATCTTCTGTGCAGGTTAGAACTATGGAAGAGCAAAGTCCGCCAATTCGGATTATTGCTCCGGGGCGAGTATATCGTAGTGATGAGATAGATGCTACTCATACTCCTGTATTTCATCAAGTAGAGGGCTTAATGATCAATGAGAATACTTCTTTTGCTCATCTAAAAGAAGTTTTAATTAAAATAGTGCATGAAATATTTGGTGCAGAGAGAGAAGTTAGATTTAGACCAAGTTATTTCCCTTTTACTGAACCTAGTGCAGAGGTTGATGTATCTTGTGCTAATTGTGGTGGAGCAGGATGCAGTATTTGTTCCGATACAGGTTGGTTGGAAATTTTAGGAGCAGGAATGGTTCATCCGAATGTATTAGAGATGTCAGGAATAGATTCAGAAAAATATAGTGGGTATGCTTTTGGTATTGGAGTAGAAAGAATAGCAATGTTGAAATATGATATTGATGATATAAGATTGTTGTATAATAATGATTTGAGATTTCTTGAGCAATTTTAGAAAAATAAAAAAGTTAGTAGAAAGGACTGATGAAAAATGAAAGTATCCTATAATTGGTTACAGGAATATATAGATTTTGATTATTCTCCAGAAGAATTGGCCCATGAATTAACTATGTCAGGCTTAGAGGTTGAAGCAGTAGAAAAGATTGGAGCAGAGATTGAGAGTGTAATTGTTGGTCAGATAGAAGAGATAGCTGAACATGAAAATGCGGATAAATTATCAGTTTGTCAAGTTGATATTGGTACTAAAGTTGAGCAGATTGTTTGTGGTGCTAATAATATGAGTGAAGGTGACAAAATTCCAGTTGCACCTTTAGGAACAGTGATGCCTGATGGAATGGAAATTAAAGAAGTTAAATTGCGAGGGATTGAATCGCGAGGGATGATGTGTTCTACAGATGAATTAAATTTAGCTGATGATGGAGTCGATGGTTTATATATATTAGAGCAAGATTTAAAGGTAGGAAATAAGTTAATCAGCGAACTGGATTTAAATGATGTCATAATTGAATTTGATTTAACACCTAATTATGCTCATTGTCTAAGTGTACTTGGAATTGCAAGAGAAATTGCTGCAATTACGGGTAATGAATTACATTTACCAGAAATTGATTTAGAAGAATCTAATCAAAAAATTGATGAAGTTATTGATGTTAAAGTAGAAGCTGATGATTTGGCTCCACGCTATGCCGGACGTGTAATTAAAGATATTGAGGTTGAAGAGTCACCAGAGTGGTTGAAGAATAGATTAGAAGCAATAGATATCACTCCTGTTAATAATGTTGTAGATATTACTAATTATATTTTAATGGAATTAGGTCAGCCATTACATGCATTTGATTACGATAAGTTAGCGCAACAACAGATTATAGTTCGGAGAGCTAAAGCAGATGAAAAATTAGTTACTTTAGATGATCAAGAACAAGAGTTAGATGAAGATATGCTAGTTATTGCTGATGCAAATAAAGCAGTCTGTCTTGGTGGAGTTATGGGTGGAGCTAATAGTGAAATTACAGAAGAAAGTACTACTTTGTTTTTAGAAAGTGCTAATTTTAAGCCGAGTTCTGTGCGTAAAACTGCTAAAAAACTTAAAATACATAGTGATTCCTCACATAGGTTTGAGCGGGGAGTAGATATTAACGGAATAGAATATGCTCTTGATCGTGCAGCGGAATTAATAGCCGAATTAACTAATGGTGAAATATTGAAGGGGTATAAAGATATCTATAGTCACCAAGTAAAGCCAGAAGAAATTATTGTTCGGCCTGATCGGGTACGAGATATATTGGGAGTAGAATTAGCTAAAGTTAAAATCAAATCTTATCTAGAGCGGTTGCATTTTGATGTAGAAGACAAAGGAGTTAATTTATTAATTAAAGTCCCTACCCATCGAGTAGATGTAACTAAAGAGATTGATTTAATAGAAGAGATAGCAAGGATTTATGGTTATGATAAGATAAAGCCAGCTAAAGCGAGGGTTGAGTTGAAACAGGGAAAGAAGACATGGCAACAACAAGTAGAGTCTCAAACTAAAGAATTATTAACGGATTTAGGTTTGTTTGAGGTGCAAAATTATTCTTTTATCAGTCCTAATTATTTTGATAAGATTAATTTAGCTGATACTAATAATTTGCGTGATGTAGTTAAAATTAATAATCCTGTTACTACAGAGCATACAGTAATGAGAACTACATTATTGCCTAGTTTATTAGAAAATATAGCATTTAACATTAATCGTGGGGTTGAAGATATAAGTATTTTTGAATTGAATACTATTTTCTTGGCAGAAGAAAATGCGAAATTACCGGTAGAAAAGCTTAAATTATCGGCAGCAGTAATGAAGGAAAATTTATCAAATTTATGGAGCGCAGAAGCCCCAGGTTTCTTTTATTTAAAGGGAATTTTAGAGAATTACTTTACTAAATTAGGGATTGAAAATGTTGAATTTGCAGCAGATAAATTTGATCCATTACATCCAGGAAGAAGTGCTCAAGTAATAATTGAGGGAGAGAAGAGCGGTTATTTAGGAGAAATCCACCCGGATGTGCAAGAGGATTATGATTTTTCTCAGCGAGTAACAGTTTGTGAACTAGATTTTGCTAATATTGTTGCAGCAGCTACTCCAAATAGAGCTTATGAGCAGTTACCTAAATATCCAGCTTTAACACGAGATATTGCACTAGTAGTAGAAAAAGGAGTGACTAGTAAAGAGATTAAGAGAGTAATCCTGGATTGTGGTTCTGAAGTTATAGAATCTGTTGAACTATTTGATTTATACGAAGGTGAACAACTAAAAGAAGGTTATAAAAGCTTGGCTTATTCTATAAAATATAGAGTAGCGGATAGAACATTAACTGATGATGAAGTAAATCAAGTTCAATTAGAGATTGAAAAAGAGCTGAATGATAAATTAGGGGCCAAGATTAGAGAATAAGTTAATTTTGGGGATCAGGGATATTAATCCTTGGTCCTTTTTTATTTTTTGTTCTCTGATGAGTGAATAATTACTCTGTAGCAATCTAATACTAATAAATGTCTGGTTTAATGAGAGAAAAAATAAAATAAGGGGGAAAAGGATGAAGACATTAGCACTTGTTTTAGCTGGTGGACGTGGTACACGGTTAGATGTTTTATCATATCATCGTGCCAAACCTAGTGTTCCTTTCGCAGGCAAATTTAGGTTAGTTGATTTTGCTTTGAGTAATTGTGTTAATTCTGGAATTTATAATGTGGGGGTTCTAACTCAGTATTTACCTATGCCTCTGCATGACCATATTGGAATTGGAAAACCATGGGATTTAGACCGTAGGATGGGAGGAATCAATCTATTACCACCTTCTACGGGGAAAAAGGGTGGTAGTTGGTATCAAGGAACTGCTCATGCAGTCTATCAAAATATTGACTATATTAAACAGAATAGCCCTAAATATGTGATGGTGTTATCTGGAGATCATGTTTACAAGATGGATTATAGTGAAATGATTTTGCAGCATGAAAAAAATGAAGCAGATTTAACTATTGCAGCCCAAAGGGTTTCAGAAGATGAAGCCAAGCGTTTTGGTATTTTAGAAACTGATGGGGATATGAAAGTTACTAATTTTGAAGAAAAACCTGAGCAACCTCCTAATGATTTAGCTTCGATGGGGATTTATATTTTTGATACAGATGTTTTGCTGAAGATATTAGAAGATTGCTGTACAGAAGAAAAATCAGATTTTGGTCATCATATTATTCCTCCAATGATTAAAAACAAAGATGTTTATTCATATGAGTTTAATGGTTACTGGAAGGATGTTGGAACTGTTGAATGCTTATGGAAGACTAATTTAGCTTTAGCCGGTCCAATTCCTGAGTTTAATTTATATGATGAAGACTGGAAGATTCATACTAGAAGTAAAGAAAAACCACCAGTTAAATTTGGATATAAGGGTAAAGCGATGCAGAGTATAGTTTCTAATGGTTCAATTATAAATGGAACGGTGAAAAATTCAGTCATTGGCCCAGGGGTATTTGTAGAAGAAGGAGCAGAAGTCAGAGATTCAGTGATTTTTAATAATGCAGTGATTAAGAAAAATTCTATTGTATATAGGTCGATCATAGATAAAGAAGTAGTGATCGGTTCTAATTCACATATAGGATTTGGGACAGATTTAACTGCTAATGGTGAATGCCCTGAATTGTTCAATTGTGGGTTAACCGTAATAGCTAAAGGGACTAAAATACCTGCTGATATGAAGATAGGTCGCAATTGTAGGATTTATTCTTATTTGAATGAAAGCAATTTTGAAGAAAAGATTATAGCTAGTGGGAGTACTGTAACCCCTAATTTAGAAGATAGTGATGTTTATTTGCTAGATGTAGCAGAATAATTTCAATAAAATATAGTTTATATAAAAAGCAAGCCTGTTTAAGAGTAGGTTTGCTTTTTATTATTAAAAAAAGGAAGTTATGAACAATTAGAGAATAATAAAAAGCAGAGCATATAATTTTTAATGAATTCTAATTGGTGGTTAAAAATAGGGGGGTTGAGAAGTGGACAAAGTAAAATTAAGCTTATTGGTAACTATATTATTAGTCTTATTGTTGGGTAATTTAGCTTATGGAGCTACTGAACCTATAGCTGAGAAAGGTATAATTGATTTGAATAATTGGAATTTTGATAGTCAGGGAAGTATTGAACTAAATGGGGAATGGAAAACTTATTCACAGAGTTTATATTCACCTCAAGAGGTCGAAGAAGCTAGCTATGATTTTTTATCAGAACCAGGTTTGTGGCAAAATTATAGTTTCTTGGATACTAAATTTTATTTTCTTAAAGAAATGAAAAAAGGCTATGCGACTCATCAATTAGTTATACAGAATAATAATAATCCGGGAATAAAAGCTATTAGAATTGGTGAAATAGCTAATAGTTATAAAGTCTGGATTAATGGTGAATTAGCAGTTGAAAATGGACAAGTAGCTAATCAAACTGATTTAGAGGTGCCTCAGTTAAAAGAAAGGATAGTCAAATTACCTTCAACTGACAAGATCAATTTAGTCATTCAAGTTTCTAATTTTCATTTTAATGAAAAGCGATTTGTTAATCAGTTAGAAAAAATTAAATTAGGTACTCCAAACCAATTACGGCAAGTAGATTATATAACTCCAATTTTATTTGCTGTAACTTTAATAATGTTTATTGTTTTCTTTTTTGCTTATTTATTTAGGGGTAGGGCGAGTGAATTTCTTTATTTTTCATTTTTTAATTTAGTATTATCATTAAAAGTTGCTGTTGTTAGTAATTTGTTTGACATAAATTTGATTGATAAACTTTCCTATTGGTATCTGGCTAAAATTAATGTATTACTAATGGTTTTGACTTTAGTTTTCTTTGCTAGTTACTTAAAAACGTTGTATCAAAATTTAATTTCTGGATTTGTGTATAAAACTATTTTAGGAGTAAGTTCTGTTTTTTCAATTGTAATTTTAGCTAGTTCAGTCGAAATATATAATGGTACTTTTATTTATGTACAATTTATTGTAGGTTTTTTATTATTGTATTTAGCTTATAGTGCTGTGGTTGGTTTGTTACGAGAAGAATTTAGTTTCTTTATAACAATGGTTTTACTTATTAGTTTAATTTTAGTCTATACTTATAATTTATTTGTTAATGATTTTATTTTGGTTGCAGTTTGCTCTTTGTTTTTGATGTTATTAATTCTCTATCAAACCATTTATTTAATTAAAGACTATTTTAAAAGTATGACTGAATATAAAAAAGAAAGTAATAAACGAGAGAAGAGTGAAAATTTAACAAAAATAATTAGTTCCTTACATTCTAGTTTGGATAGTGAGCAGGTAGCAAGACTTGCGACGCGAAAACTAACTAAGATAATACATTATGATGCAATTGCAATTATGGGTAAAGAAAGAAAATGTTTGCAAGAATTGGTCATTAGGGGTGAAAGAAATCTTGAATCTGAAAGAATAAAAATTTCAGAGAATGAGTTATTTAGTGATCTAATGAATAGAAAATCTCCAATGATAGTAAATGATGTCAGCGATTTTCCTTGGTTTGGGAAATATGGTAAATTAACTGGTATAAAATCTTGGTTAGGGATGCCTTTATTTGTTGAAGATGAATTAGTAGGTATTTTAACTATCGGTAATAAAGATGTTAGAGAATATAGTGAAGTAGTGCAGAGGTCAATAATTAGATTTTGTCAAGAATTAGCAGTAGCTTTACAAAATAGCTATAAATTCTCTGAATTAGAGGAATTAGCTGCTAAAGATGGATTAACTGGTTTATATAATCGAGATGCATTTAAAGAGTTAGCAATAAAAGAATATCATCAGGCAATAAGATATAACCATGATTTATCACTAGTTTTGATAGATTTAGATCAATATCAAGAGATTATTAATGAATTTGATTATGGTATAGCAGATGAAATAGTTAAAATATTTGCCCAGAGATGTGAGGAAAGTATTAGAACAGCAGACTATATGGGGCGTTATCATGGAGTCAAGTTAGGTATTCTTTTGACAGATACAGGTTTGTTTGGAGCAAAAGAATTGGCCCAAAGATTAAAAGGTGCTGTTAATAAGGTGATTAATATAGATGGGCAGGGGGATATTTTTGTTTCAGCTAGTTATGGTATTTCTACTGTAGAAGAAAAAGTAGGAGTTGATACCTTGTTCAAATTGGCTGATAGTGCACTTGTAAAAGCTCAAAATGAAGGTGGAGATTGTATAAAGACGATTAAGGATTAACTTATAATTTAGTATTATTAATTGAGGATGGATAATGTATAATTGTCCATCCTTAATCAATAATTATAATATTATTCTTTATAATATGACTGAATAATATTTTGGCTGGAGAAAATAATAATTAATAGTTGACAAGCTTCAGGATAGATGTTATAGTTTTAAATGTCGCTTGAAAAGAGAGCCATTTTTTTAACAAAGTTTTTGTAAAGGTTCTTGACAAGTGCCAAGTTGTATGATAAATTAGTCAGTGTCGCTTAGAAAGAGGAGCCGGATTTAAGTCTTATATATTAAATCAATCTTTTCTTGACAAGCAGAGATTCATATGATAGAGTATTAAATGTCGCT
>JBNJDB010000092.1:0-7911 GCA_051744465.1 Bacillota bacterium
CAATTTTAATCACAGCTAAATCTGTTTGCTGGTCAACGCCAACTAATTCTGCCTTGAATCGGCGACCAGTTGATAATTTAACATTAATTACAGGAGCATCCTTAACTACTTGATAATCGGTCAAAATGTATCCTTGCTTGGAAAAAATAATTCCTGAACCCAAAGCATTACTCTGTTGGCTAGTTCGGTTAGAAAATAAATCATCCACTGTTTTTTCTTTTCTAGCAGTTACACTTACTACTGCCCCACCAACTTGATTAACCACCCTTGTAACTGCTTCCTCTTGTGATAAAACAATCTTTTCACTACTGCTTTCAGATTTCTCTGCTTTAGCAACAGTATCTATGTTTAAATTAATAAGTAATAATCCAACTAATAATATAATTACTACATATTTAGTAGTTGATTGTTGATCATAATAACCCATCTATTTCAACAACTCCTTCCTCCAAATGAGATTTATCTATAATTGATTTTAAACTAATTTGACTAGTATTTTATTTAATTATATCTAAATCAACCTCAATTATCAATCAATCCAGCAGTATTATTTGCGCCAAAACCCAGATAATAAAAAGACTAAGACCGTATATATTTCTAAGCGCCCTAAAATCATACAAAAACTAAGCAATAATTTGCCCACTACTGGTAGAGGGACATAAGTGTTTAAGGGACCAATTAAGCCTAAGCCTGGGCCAATATTCCCTAAAGTAGCTGCTACAGCAGAAATAGAACTAATTAAGTCAATTCCAAAGGAAGTTAAGGTAATCGTTGAAATGACAAATACGATAATATATAAGAAGAAAAAACCTAAAATACTAGTTGATACCTCTTCAGAAACAGCCCGATTACCGATCTTTAATGAAGTTACTGCCCGGGGACGAACTAACTTATATAATTCTTGAAATCCTTTTTTCATCAACGCATAAATCCTAATCACCTTAATTCCACCAGCAGTAGAACCAGCACAACCACCAATAAACATCAATATCAATAATATCCCTCGCGAAAAAGGCGGCCAAATATCATAATCTACAGTAGCAAATCCTGCTGTACTAATTATTGAAGTCACCTGAAAGGAAGCATACTTAAAAGATTCTAAGAGACTCTTATAGACTTGCCAGCGCAAATTAATCGTAATTAATATAATTGAAGAAAAGACAATTAGACTATAAAACCGAAACTCTTGATTCTTAAATAAAGATTTGATTTTACCCGTTAAAACTTGATAATGCAAAGTCAAATTGATCCCTGCTAAAAACATAAACAAAGCCATAATTCCATCAATCATAATATTATCATATGCTTTAACACTTAAAGTTCGCGAAGAAAATCCACCAGTAGAAATAGTCCCAAATGAATGAATGATTGCATCAAAAAAGGGCATCCCTTGCGAACATAAAACAACTATTTGGACTACAGTTAGAATTAGATAAACTACCCATAAAGTCTTAGCAGTCTGTTTAATCCGTGGTTTTAATCGCTCATGAATTGGACCCGGCACCTCAGCTTTAAATAATTGCATCGACCCTGCTAACTCTGGCAAAATAACAATTGACATCACAATAATCCCCATCCCACCAAGCCAATGCATCAGACTACGCCACATCAAAATAGTTTTAGACAGACTTTCTAAAGACATAATTACAGTCGCACCAGTAGTAGTAAACCCGCTAACACTTTCAAAAAAAGCATCAACAAAATTATCAAATACTCCCGCTAACATAAACGGCAATGCACCAAAAATAGAGATTAATAACCAACCTAAAGTTACAATGGCAAAACCTTCTCGATGGCGCAAATTTTCTTCACCAGTTGCCAAGTTGCGCAGTACTTGTCCGACCACTATTGTAAAGCCCATAGCCACAATAAAAGCTATACCATCTACATCACGATAATATAATGCTGTCAGAATAGGAAAGATCATACTGCCCCCAATAAAGGTTAATAGCGTTCCCAAAAAGCTAAAGACTACTCTTAATCTCATTTATCCACCCCCAAACAAATTGACAATTTAGAATTGATAATTGACAATTAAATTCAAAATACTAAAACCATAACTATTGGAAATAATCTCGTACCTCCTCTGTAGCTAATGCAGTAAATACTAATAATCTATCTTGGGGGTGTAATTGTTCTTCACTAGTTGGAATAATAACTTTCTCCTCCCGCCAAATCAATACAATTAATAAATCAGCAGGCAAGTTCAACCGCTTAATACTACTGCGTTGTTTCCGGGCAACAGTTATTTCTAAAGCTTTTATTTGGCCCCCAAAAATAAAATCACCTTTACTTTGGCCCTGATGCAAATAATCTAAAATCGTATCTATAGCTAATAAAGAAGGTGAAATAATATAATCTACTTCTAGATAATCATCTAAATAGCTATAACTGATTTCATCTACTAGAGCAATAGTCTTTTTACTACCTAATTTCTTAGCTAACGATGCCACCAACAAATTCTGTTTTTGTTCTAAAGAGCCTGCAACAAAAACATCTGTCTCAGCAACACCTTCTTCTTTTAACAGATCTAAATCCATAGTAGAGGCTTCTAAGACTAATATATCATCTAAATTTTCTGCTAAGTGCTCCCCTTTCGTTCTAGACTCTTCAATAATTGTTACAATCGCCCCTTGTGAAAAGAATTTAGCTAATTTCTGATTAATCTTCCCTGCTCCGGCTAAAATTAATTTGTCCTTTTTACTTCGCGAGCGAATTAACTTTGATATTTTATTCTTCATCCCTCGGTGCGAAACAACAAATAATACATCTCCCGGATATAATTTGTCCGTTGTTCCAGGGATTATAGCTCTACCTTTGCGTAAAATTGCAATTAATAACGAATTTGACCCTAAATCTAATTTAGTAATTTCTTGGTAAGCTAAACGGTTTTGATGAGAAATTTTAAATTTGTTAATTTTAACTCGCTCATCTAAGATTCTTTTTAATTCCAATTCAGTACCTGAATTAACTAAATTCTTTATTTTTCTAACTGCCATTACAAAAGGATTTAAAACTAAATCTAATCCTAATTTATCTTCTTGCAATTTTTTATCATATAACTCTTCATCTTTGATTTGAATTATTACTTGCCCGACTCCCACTTGTTTAGCATAAATACCTGATAATAAATTATAATGATCATCATCAGTTACTGCAATCAACAAACTAGCCTCTTCTATCCCCGCTTCTTTTTTTGTTTCAACCTCTGTAGCTAAACCTTGAATCACCAAACAATCAAGCCGTTCTTGAATCTGTTTACATAATTGATTATCTTCTTCAATAATAATGATTTCTTGGCCTAATTGACTTAATCTATCTGCCAGTTGGATACTAACCTCTGTCCCCCCAACAATAATTGTTCGACCACCTGACTGGACTAAATCATCCTTCACCCTTTTAATTTTATCAATCATTTTTTTCATCTTTACCCGCTCCTTATTAACTACTAACTATTACAAAACCTATGCAACAGAATAATTTTAAATCACAAAAAATAAAAAAATCGCCCTAAGGCGATTTAATTATCACTATTTTATATTATCTCCATTTAATTCAAATAACCCGTAAAAAATCTTCAACTAATTGAGGATCAAATTGTGTACCAGAGCATTCCTTTAACTCTTTTTTAGCTTCTTCTTTGCTTAACGCATCTTGATATGGCCGTCCACTAGTCATGACTTCATAAGCATCAATCACAGCCATAATTCTAGCTAATATAGGTATCTCATCTCCTTGTAACCCCTTTGGATAACCTGAACCATCCCACCATTCATGGTGATGTAATATTGCCTCAGCCAGATGAGCAAAATCATCTGTCGCAGATGCAATTCTATAACCTGCTTCTGCATGCTTTTTTATAGTTACCCATTCTTTTGCAGTAAGAGAGTTAGGCTTTTTTAATATTTCTTTTGCAATAGTTACTTTTCCAATATCATGTAGTAAAACTAGTAAAGAAAGTTGCTCTAATTCTACTTCCGAAAACTCAAGTTTTTTTCCAAAATCAAAAGCTAGTTCTTGTAAACGATCAATATGTTTTTTACTTTCATGACTTTTAGACTGCAGATTTTTTAATAAAGCATCGATACTATTACTTTGAACAATTTTATGCTGATTTAATTTATTTTGATACATCTCATCTTCAGCTTCTTTTAATACTTCGTAAATATCTTCTCCTTTTTTCTTTTTTATAGAACTGCCTAAAGACAATGAAATAGATATTGGATCTTGTGGTGATTGAGCACAACTTTTTTTAATTCTCTTCCTTATTTTATTTACTGCATCATTAGTAATATTAAATAATACAATTACAAATTCATCTCCGCCCCACCGACTAACTATATCCTCAGACCGACAACAATCTTTTAAAAGATCTGCTGTCCTCTGTAAAATTTTATCTCCTATTTCATGTCCAAAACCATCATTAACAAGCTTTAAACCGTTTAAATCAATCATGATAGTAGCTACTTCTAATTCGTCAATTGCATTTATTTTATTTAATTTTTGGTCTAAATAGGTTCTATTATATAACCCAGTCAACTGATCATGATAGGTCAAATAGGTTAATTCTTTTTCTGCTTCTTTAAGTTCAGTAATATCTTGAAAAGTACAGACTAACCCCAAAAATCCTCCCCATTTATCCCGCAAAATAGAAGTCGAGAAGAGGCAAGGAATATTTTTATTATCTTTTGTTAATATTTCTTTTTCCTCACTTTTAAAAATATAATCTTTGGTAGTATTTTTTAAATTATTGGGCTCAAAAGCCTGTTTATCTCTGTGCTTAGCGAAAATATTAATAATAGATTCCCCAATCAATTCCTCTTCTTGATAATTAAGCATTTGTTCAGCACTTGGATTAATACTTTTAATTTTTCCTTTTACATTACACGTTAATAGCCCTTCTTCCATTGTTTCTAAAATATCTTTATTAATCTGTTCAGTACTTAAAGCCATGAATCTATATTCTTTAATAATATAAAACATAACTGGTAAAGATATTAAATTAGTTAATATCCCTAGCGGTGGTATCTTTATAGAAAAAGAAGATAAAATAATATCAGGAATAGAACCAATTATAATAGCAATTACAAAAGAAAAAAAGATAATCTTGGCTTGGTTCTTTTCCCTTTCCAATTCAGTCTTCCGCCACCAAGAAATAATTGCTATCATCCCTAGCAGAGTAAACCCCAAATAATAAATGGTAAATCCCAAAAAAACAGCTCTACCATCCTGAGAGAATAAATAAGTCCAACCCCAATCTGTCAACAAAAAATGTTCTTGTTTTGTTGTAGATTCCAAAAACAAAAATGAAAATGTTAGGATAACCCCAGGTGAATAAATTCCAAGATAAACCCACCATTTTTTTAATAATTTCTCCTTTTTGGCTACCAATAAAAAGAAATGTAAGAAAGGTCCATAATGCAAACACCAGCCAGGAACAGAAACCTTCCGCCAAAATAAAGCCTTTTCTACAGTAGGTGCTGCTTGCATAAAGGCATAAGCAAAAGCCCAATATCCAGCTGTAATACAGACTAGAAAAAATAATTTGCTGATATTAGATCTATAATTTAAATATAATAAATAACTTCCTAAAGATAAAGCAAAAAAACAAGTCATTAAATATAATATAGTTATCCCATTCATAATTCATTTTCCCTCCTAACCTAAAGCAAATATATTGTAAAAATTAATAATTAATATTTTATAAAATGATTTCTTTATTATATATTTTCTGTTCATTATCATATATCCTTTATTAAAATAAAAAAGTCTCGGAAAACCGAGACTTTTTTATCACTTGATGCTTAATTCATCTGTTAAAGTCTGCAACTCTCCACGATGCTTGAATTCAATCTCATTTCCAGAAACTAATTTATAAATTACTTCCTCTTCTCTAATTTCAACTGCAATTATTCGCTCTTGAAACTTTATTTTAAAGCTATAACTATCCCATTCTTCTGGTAAATAAGGAGCAAAGCTTAATTCGCCATCAGAGACTCTCATTCCTGCAAAACCATTGACCACAGACATCCAAGTTCCTGCCATAGCTGCTGTATGAACTCCATGTTGCGAATTATTGTGATAATTATCTAAATCCATCCGAGCAGTCTCTAAAAAGTAATCATAAGCTCGATCATGATAACCGATTTCAGATGCTACTATACTATGAATACAACTAGATAAGGAAGAATCATGAGTAGTTACCTCTTCATAATAATCAAAATTTCTTTTCTTATCTGCTAAACTAAACCCTTCGCCCAATAAAAATAATGCTAAAACTAAATCAGCCTGTTTACAGACTTGATGACGATAAATTACTAACGGATGATAATTTAATAATAACGGATACTCCTCTTGATCTGTATTAGCAAAATCCCATACTTCTTTAGCTAAAAAACTATCATCTTGAGGATGAATTCCTAGTTGCTCATCATATGGTAAATACATCGCCTCGGCTGCCTCTTTCCAAGCAGTTAGTTCAGCCTCCTTTAAAGAAAGCTCAGCTTGCAACTCTTGATATTTTTGCGGTCGTTCTTCTTTCATCCATTCAGCTATCTGATAGGCATAATCCAAATTAAGTTGCGCCATAGCATTAGTATAGTAGTTATTATTAACTAAAGCTGTATATTCATCAGGTCCAGTTACTTGATTGATACAAAATTGATCACCATTTTTTGAGCTATAACAGCCTAAATCTGCCCATAATCTTGCTGTTTCAAATAAAATTTCTGCCCCATACTCTACTAAAAACTTTTTATCACCTGTAACTTCTACATATTGTTTGAGAGCATAAGCAATATCAGCATTAATATGATACTGCGCTGTTCCAGCCGGAAAATAAGCAGAACATTCCGAACCAGCAATAGTACGCCACGGATATAAAGCTCCTCGTTCATGCCCCATAGTCCGTGCTCGTTCACGAGCTTTATCTAAAATATTATATCTATATTCTAATAATTTGCGACTGATTTCAGGTTTGATATATAAGAAAAACGGCAGACTATAAATTTCTGTATCCCAAAAATAATGCCCTTCATATCCTTCTCCAGTGACACCTTTAGCAGCAATATTGGTCTGGCCATCTTTACCTACCGATTGTAGTAAATGGAATTGATTAAATCGCAAACCTTGCTGCAATTTAGCATCCCCTTCAATTTCAACATTAGCCTGTTGCCAAAATTCTTCTAAATAATTAAATTGTTCTTCTTTTAGTTGCTTAAAACCTTTATTAGCTGCCAGCGACAAATTATCGCTAGCAAGTTCTAATAATTGCGATGGTTGATAATCACGACTAGTATAATAACTAATGTATTTCGTTAACTCAGTAGTTACTCCCCTTTGAGCATCAATTCTATATTTTCGTTCAATCTGTTGGGCAGGAGTATTAGTCTGCCCCTGAACTTCATTAGCTGTAACTAACTCATTTTTCATGCCACAGACTAAATCAAAACCTGAATTAGTCACATTTTGTTTAACAGCAGCAAAATCTGGTTCTATAACCTTCTCTTCTAAATTTAAAACTTGACCAGCTAAGTCACTACCAACCCGCGGGTCATCTCCTGCTTCTTGATTAGTAACTGCAGCATCTAAAGCTGATTTGATAATCAACTCCCCACTAAAATTAAGTGGTGTTACTTGATAGTTAATAGCAGCTAAATGCTTATTCGACAAAGAAACTAATCGCTCAATTTCTACTTCTACTCTTTTGCCCTGTGGTGATTGCCAGATTACACTTCTAGTTAATAATCCTTTTTCTAAATCTAAACTACGTCGATAATCTAATATCTCTCCCGTCAACAAATCAAACTCTTCACCCGCTACTTCTAATTTAATAATTTTACTATCTGTCACATTGAGCATAGTTTCAGTGTTGGGAGCATAACCTGCTTGCTCTTCACCATAATGAATGGG
>JBNJDB010000093.1:0-7892 GCA_051744465.1 Bacillota bacterium
TTTTCAACCGTTTATTAATTAAAGATGAGCGGCTCAAGAGCCGCTCAACAGAATTAAACTTCCATAATTATAGGTAAAATCATTGGATTACGCTTAATACGGTGATAAATATAGTCATCTAATGAATCTCTAATCTTGGATTTTAATGTTGACCATTCAGTAATTCCCTCTTCTTCGCATTCAGCTAAAGCTTTTTCAGCTCTTCTAGTAGCATCACGAATTAAATCACCTGATTCTCGCACATAAACAAATCCACGTGTAATAATATCAGGTCCAGAAAGGACTTTACCATTTCTATCAATAGTCACAACTACCATTAAAATACCATTTTCAGATAACAATCTTCTATCACGTAAGACAACATTTCCAACATCACCTACACCAGAACCATCAACTAAGACTCTTCCAGCGCGAACACTATCTTCTACATAACCTTGTTCCTTACTTAGACTAATTTTATCTCCTAAGTCCGGAATAAATATATTCTCTTTTGGAACACAAACCTCATTAGCTAATTTAGCATGCAAATGTAAGTGTCTATATTCTCCATGTACTGGGAAAAAGTATTGCGGACGAGTTAAGTTCAGCATCAACTTTAGTTCTTCTTGACTAGCATGTCCAGAAACATGAACGCCTGAGATTGCTTCATAAATAACATCTGCACCTCGTTCAAACAATTGATTAATCGTATGACCTACAGCTTTAGCATTACCAGGAATTGCAGTAGCAGAAACTAAAACTGTATCTCCATCTCCAATACTAATATGGTAATGATCTCCTCGAGCTATACGTGTTAAAGCAGCCATTGGTTCCCCTTGACTACCAGTACTTAATAATACTACTTTATGGGGCGGATAATTATCAACATCATTACTATCAATTAATATTCCCTCAGGAATATCAAGATATCCTAAGTCCCCTGCAATATCAACATTATTAAGCATACTTCTTCCGCTCAATGCAACCTTCCGGTTAAATTTCTTAGCAGCATCAAAAACTTGCTGAATTCGGTGAATATTAGAAGCGAAACTAGCAACTATAATTTTTTGTTCTGCATCAGCAAATGATTTTTCAATTGTTTTCTGTACTTCCTTTTCTGATGAAGTATAGCCTTCATGTTCAGCATTAGTACTATCTGAAAACAAGGCTAAAACTCCTTCTTTTCCTAATTCAGCTAACCGATGGATATCTGTAATATCTCCACTAATTGGTGTTTGATCAAGCTTAAAATCACTAGCATAGACTATTGGTCCTGCTTTTGTATGCACAGCTAAAGCACAAGCATCAGAAATACTGTGATTAACTCTAATAAACTCTACTTCAAAAGAACCAATATCTACTGAATGACCAGGATATACATGTCGTAAATAAGTATCCGATAATAAATTATGCTCTTCAAGTTTACCACGCAATAAACCCAAAGTTAACTTTGTTCCATATATCGGAATATCTCCTAGCTGTTTTAAAACATAAGGCAATCCACCAATATGGTCCATATGACCATGAGTTAAAGCAATTCCTTTAATCCTATCTTTGTTCTTGAGTAAATAAGTTATATCAGGAATTACATAATCTACTCCATACAGCTCATCCGTTGGGAATTTAATACCCGCATCAATAATTAATATTTCGTCATTTTGTTCAATGATCATCATATTCTTTCCAATTTCTCCGATACCACCTAATGGTAATACCGATACCGAATCTATTTGATTGTTAAGCGACATTAAAAAAAACACTCCTCCATAATATTTTACTAACCCGTCCTCAGATTCCTAGGCGTTAGTCATCTGAGCAATGCTTAAAACAAAAAATTTCTTATTATTTTCTCCCTTTTAAGCATTCTTATTATACATTATAAATGATTTTACCTTTAAATACAAGAATTGAATTTTATTTATACATCATTAAATTGATTTTAATAACAGAACAGGCTACCAGAATGGTAGCCTGTAATTATAGTTTATAATAAACTATTATCCATTAAAATATTCTTTAATTCACTTTTCAAATCTTGATCTAACTCTAATAATGGCGGACGAACAGTTCCCACATCATGCCCTGCTAAATTCAGAGCAGATTTAACTGGTATAGGATTAGTAGTCATAAACATAGCATTAAATATTTCTTGTAATTGATCATTTTTTTCTCTAGCTACTCTAACATTACCAGCTTTAAATTCTTGAACCATCTCTTTAATATCTGAACCTACTAAATGAGAAGCAACACTTATAACTCCTGTTCCACCAACAGCTAAAATAGGCAAAGTTAAACAATCCTCTCCACTATAAATATCAAAACTATCATCAGTGAGAGAATTAACTTCAATTGCCTGAGCAACATTACCACTTGCCTCCTTAACAGCCACAATATTATCTATTTTAGATAAATCAGCTATTGTATCAGGGGCCAAGTTACGTCCAGTTCTACTAGGTACATTATATAATATCACAGGCAAATCAGTCTCTTGAGCTACTAATTCAAAATGATTAGCTAAAGCTCCCTGAGGAGGTTTATTATAATAAGGAGTTACTAACATTACTCCATCCACCCCAACATCTTGAGCTATTTTAGTCATTTCAATACTATCAGCAGTAGAATAAGAACCAGTACCCGCAATAATTTCTGCTTGCTGACCAACTCTATCAACTACCACTTCTAATATTTTTTTCTTCTCAGTAGTAGATAAAGTCGGAACTTCACCAGTAGTTCCTAAAACTACTAAGCCATCAGAACCATTATTAACTAAATGTTCAGCTAATTCTCCTACTCGATCATAATTAACAGTTTGATCATCATTAAATGGAGTTACCATTGCTGTCAATACTTCACCAAACTTCATAAAAACACCTCCGCAATTTAATTACCTAACTCAAAATAATCATGTAACGCACATAAAGCTTCAGCCTGATCTTGCTCTTCTACTAAACAAGAAATCATCGTATGAGAATCAGTAGTTTGATAAATCGATATATCATCTTCTGATAATGCTTCTACTACTCTAGCCATTACTCCAGGAACACCAGTCATCCCAGCTCCCACAACAGAAACTTTAACAAAGTTATCTAGAATCTGATAATCATATTCACCAGCAGTTAATAACTCTGTAGCTAATTCAACCTGCTCATTACGAATCATAAACGAAATGAAATCAGACCGCACATTAATAAAATCAACACTAATTCCTGCGTCAGCCATAACCCTAAAACAACCTAAAGCAGTAGCTTGTTCTTGTTCATTATGCGGAAAAACTTTAACTAACTCTAAACTATTCCGGCTAGTTACTCCAGTAATAATCTTGTCTCCTTTAATTTCTATGTCATCTTGTTTAAAGGCATGTGAAATAACTGTTCCTTCTGCATCACTAAAAGTAGAACGAATAATTATTGGAACCCGCTCTCTTTTAGCTATTTCTGCTGCTCGAGGATGAATCACTCGTGCTCCTTGATACGCTAATTCACAAGCTTCTGTATATGTAACATGTTTTAAAGTTTGAGCAGTAGGAACAACTTTAGGATCAGCAGTCATTACTCCATCTACATCAGTATAAATTTCCACCATCTCAGCATGTAAGGCCGCTCCCAAAGCACAAGCAGTCGTATCCGAACCTCCCCGACCTAAAGTAGTTATTTCACCACTATCAGAAGTCCCTTGGAAACCAGCAACAATTGGGATTTCATTATCATCTATAACCTCTTTTATTCGTTGGGTATTTATTTCCTTAATTCTTGTATTACCAAAATCTTCATCAGTTATAATTCCAGCTTGAGCTCCAGTTATAGGGATCCCATCATAACCACGTGATTTTAATGCTTGAGTAATAATTACTGAAGAAATAACTTCCCCACACGACATCAGTAAGTCTTTATCCCGAGGTTTGATTTTATCATGCACATCTTCAGCAAAATTAATTAATGTATCAGTAGCATAAGGCGCTCCTTCCCTACCAATAGCTGAAACTACAACTACTGGCTTATAACCAGAGTTAATACAATTAATCACTTTATCAATCACTTGGTCGCGTCGTTTAGGCGTAGCTACAGACGAACCACCAAACTTTTGAATTACAATTTCACGCATTTATTCACCTCACTTTTTCAACTTAACTTTCTTGCACCAATTCCTCAGCAATTTGAATCGTGTTTAAAGCTGCCCCTTTACGCAAATTATTGGCAACAATCCACAAATCCAAACCTGCATCAACAGTCTTATCCTCACGAATTCGTCCCACTAATACTTCATCAGTTGTTTCCGCATCAATCTGCATTGGGTATTCATTTTCGGCGGGATTATCAACTACTTTAACTCCTGGAGCTTGATCTAATAATTCTCTTGCTTCTTCTGCAGTTAGCTTATCCTTCAACTCCAAATTAACCGCCTCAGCATGCCCAATTGAAACAGGAACTCGAGCAGCTGTAGCAGTTACTTTTATCTGATCATCACCCATAATCTTCTTAGTTTCATTAACCATTTTCTTTTCTTCTTTAGTATAGCCATCGTCAAAGAAAATATCAATATGTGGTAATACATTTTGGGATATTTGATGAGGATATACCTCAGATTCAACCTCTTCATCATTAGCAATATTTTTAGTCTGCTCTTCTAACTCATCAATAGCATCCTTTCCCGTACCAGATACCGCTTGATAAGTTGATACAACAATCCGATCAATTCCTACCTGTTCATAAATCGGCTGTAAAGCTGCTACCATTTGAATTGTAGAACAGTTTGGATTAGCAATAATCCCATTATTAGTAAAAATATCAGCCGGATTAACTTCAGGTACAACCAACGGAACCTCGCTATCCATTCTATATGCACTACTATTATCAACTACAATTGCACCTCTTTTAACTGCTTCTGGAGCTAATTTTTTACTAGCATTAGAACCAGCACTAAATAATGCAATATCAATTCCTGCAAATGATTCAGGAGTAGTTACTTCAACTTCATAATCTTTTCCTTTGCAAGTCATAATTGTACCAGCTGAACGCTCAGTCGCTAATAATTTCAAATCTGCAAAAGGAAAATCTCGTTCTTCTAAAATACTAACCATTTCTCTACCTACTGCTCCAGTTGCTCCTACTACCGCTATATTTACCTTTTCCATTCTAAAAATACCTCCCAAATTGATTTGAATTAAAAAATTATAATTACTTTAATACTATTATTTACATCCCATTTTCTATCTATTCTGCACTTGACTTTATTTTCCTTTTGTTAGTAGGAAAAAGTTATTTATAACTATATTTATTCTATTCAACTAGCAAACTCTATATACTTCTGTCCGCCTTACTATTTTACTAATCTTTTCTTTGCCTTCTTAATTTCCCATTATTAATTCTTAATTATCTACATCCCTTTATGCTCAATAATCATTGGCTGCAATTGCTTACCTGTTAAAGCAAACTCGGCTGTATCAACTATCGCATCCATTCTAGCCACCAAAGATTTTTCTTTGCCGCGGGGATTATCTTGACCAAAAGGAACTAAATATAAATTCGGTGTATTAATTAAGTGACTAATATTCTGCCCATTAATCCCTAATGCATCATTAGTAGCAATTGCTAACACAACTGGTCTTTTATTTCTCAATTGTGCTTTAACAGCCATTGTTACTACTGTATCAGTAATAGCATTTGCTAATTTTGCTGCAGTATTACCAGTACAAGGAGCCACAATCAATAAATCCAATAACTTTTCAGGGCCAATAGGTTCTACTTCAGGTATTGTAAGCCAGGGTTGATTTCCAGTTAGTTCAACCACTAGTTGATTCCACTTCTCAGCAGTACCAAACCTAGTATTATATTCTTGTACATGGTCAGATAAAATAGGCTGCACATTAGCTCCTTGCTCAGTTAAATATTCAATAGCAGGCATCACCTTATCCAAAGTACAAAACGAACCTGTTAATGCAAAACCAATCTCTAAATCAGTCAAATCCACAGACAAGCACCTCCCTTTAGAAGAGTTCTACTCTTCTTCAATAAAGCGAGGGATAATATCACCTAAAATTTTGCCAGCACTCTCAGGCGCTACTTTTCCCGGCAACCCTAAGGCTAGATAAGCATTAATCCCTAATTCTTCAGCCTTTTCAAAATCTGTTCCACCTGGTGCAGAAGCAACATCAATAATTGTCACATCAGACTTAGCTTCTTTTAAAATTTCTTCCTCTAATATTAAGACCGGAACAGTGTTGAAGATGAAATCAGCTTTGCTTATTTCATACTTTAAATTCTTGAAGTCTACTGCTTCCAACCCCATTTCTGTCGCTCTAGCTAAATCTTTTGCTTTTCTTGCTACTCCAAAAGTATTACTACCCATTCCATCTAACATTCGGGCTATAGTCAAGCCTACTCTACCTAAACCTAAGACAAAAGAGTTATTATTATGCAGTGTTTGTTTACTATTACTAATAGCTACATTAATCGCTCCTTCAGCCGTCGGAATAGCATTCAAAATTGCCAATTCATCTAAAGTAGCCAACTCAACTAATTGTAAATCATATTTGGATATCCACTCTTTAATTTCCTCAGTAGCAAAACCAATGAAGAATTTAGTACTAGGCTCTAACTGAGAGAAGAACTCCTCAGTCAAATATAGTTGCTGATCACTAAATGTATTTTTCAATTTGTGATTTTCATCAACTCCAGTCATCGGAGCAATTACTGTATCAACTTCATTATCTATTGCTGATAAAGAATCAATCACCTCTACTTGAGCAGCAAGATTATTACTAGGTTGCCCAACAACTTGCAATTGAGCACTTGTTTCTTGCAAACAAGATAATAAGGTCTGCTCACGTTCATCGCCGCCTAAGAGTGCAATTTTTTTATTAGCTAGGTAATGGCTCATTCTTATCCCTCCTTTCTCAAATTAAATTCCTCTTCAAAGACATTATTATTATATGTAGAAAGAAATCAGGTAGTGCTTGTCTAGGATAATTAATTTATAATTCAATTAAATTATCTAAACCATAAACAACTCCATCAACTTCATCTAATTTATTAATTGCCAATGCTACGCCCGGCATAAATGATCTTCGATTAATCGAATCATGTCTTAACTTCAATGTCTGTCCTTCACCACCAAATAAAACTTCTTGGTGCGCCACTAAACCTGGTAACCGAACACTATGAATATTAATTCCATCCTTTTCTGCACCTCGTGCTCCTGGTATTTTTTCAATCTCTTCTACTTTTTCTTCTTGCTCCGCTAAATTTTCTTGGATTAATTCTGCAGTCTTAATTGCAGTACCAGATGGTGAATCTAACTTAGCATCATGATGTTGCTCAATAATCTCTACATCATCTAAAAACTTAGCTGCTTTCTTTGAAAATTCCATCATTAAAATAGCACCAATAGCAAAATTAGGAGCTATAATTACTTTATTATTAGTATCCTGATTCCAATCTCTTATCTTTTCTAAATCAGTTTCAGTAATTCCTGTCGTTCCTACTACAATGTCTACTCCTGCTTGACAAGTTGTTTTAATATTATCCATAATCACTTGGGGAGTAGTAAAATCAACCACTACATCAACCTCTACTTCTTCTAAAGTACTAACTAAATCATCAGTGATTTTAGCCTTAGCTTGCTCCAAACCTAAGATATCTTGAATTTCTTCCCCAACTTCTGCCACATCAACTGCTCCTACTAATTCAAATTTTTCTGTTCGATCTACTAATTTAACTACTTCTTTACCCATCTTGCCTAATGCTCCAGATACAACTACTTTCTTTTTCATTTTCTCACTCCTCTCAGTGTAATATAAAAAAACGATTGGCAATACTACCAATCGTTTGAAATCAACGAAAGATAGCTCAACACTAGTAAATAACTAGTGACAGTCTTGTACTTATTTAGCACAAGCCCAACCAAGCTTAGTAATC
>JBNJDB010000094.1:0-7830 GCA_051744465.1 Bacillota bacterium
AATAATAATAGATTAGAACCTAAAAAAATAGCTATTTATGCATTAATAACTATTATAATGATTATAACTATGACTTTTATTTTTTTGCAAATCTATTTTAATAGTTCTAGATTAAAGAAATTAGTAGTCCCTAAATTAGAAGAAACTATTGACTATGAGATTAGTATTACAGATATTGATTTACAATTGTGGCCGCAATTAGGTGTAGTAATTGAAGATATGAAAGTTGCTAATCCAGCTGGTTTTTCGCGGGGCAGTTTGGCTGAATTAGATTCGTTTACTATTGCGGTAGAATTAGTACCTTTGTTAAGTAAAGAAATTGAGGTTGCTGAAATCAAACTAAGTCACCCGCGGTTTAATTTGATTAAGAAAAAAACTGGGTTTAGTAATTATCAAAATTTATTGAAAGAGTTGGAAGGAGAATCTAGGGCGGATAATAGTTCTGCCCAATCTGCTAATAGAGGACTTGAATTAAAATTAGATGATTTGCAGGTTGAAGAGGGTGTACTCCATTATAATAATTTAAGGGAAGAAGAAAATATTAATTTGAGTGGAATTAATGGTTCTACTAATTTAATCATAACTGCTAAAGATAAGAAGATAAAAACAGCTGGGAGTCTTAATATTTCTGAAATTAACTTAGCAGGACAAGATTTATTTGATTTAGCTAAGGATGAGTTGGAATTTTCTTTAGTTCATGATTTAGAATTTGATTGGCAAGATAATTTATTGTCAGCTCGAGAATTTGATGTATCAATTAATGATTTTAATTTAAAGAGTAATTTTCTTTTAAACTCGGTGGAGGATGGCTATAATCTAAGCATGTTTAAAGGTCAAGTTGCTAAATCAAAGATTGATTTTAATGCTTTGTTAAAGTCTGATTCTATGTTCTATTTTTCTCTAACTAGTGATTTGAAATTGGAGCAGTTAGTGGAACAATTACCGCTAAAATCAGATTATAATCTAGCAGGTAATTTTAGTACTGATTTGCGGGGCCAATTCGATTTGGAGGAAATAGATACTAACTTTGCTAGTTTAGAATTGTTGGGGACAGCTAATTTTAGAGATTTAGAGGTGGCTAGTCCTAAGTTGCCTGTTGATTTAAAGGAGGGCTTAGCTCAAATTAATATTGCTCCTAAGCGGATTAAGGTTGGTCAACTGCAGGCTAATATTTTAGATAGTGATTGGCAAGGGGAAGTAGTAATTGGCCCGTGGAAAGAGATGTTTGAGTCGCTAGTAGATAGAGAAAAGAAACAGACGGGAGAAGTTAAGATTGATTTAACTGCTGACCAAATTAATCTTGATCAGTGGAGGAATAAACTTGTTAGTTCTAATTCTACTAATAATTCTCAAGAAATTGGCTCTATAAGAGAAAGGATTTCTGATTTAGCAATTAATGGTCGGTTGCAAGTAGAAGAGTTGAATTATGGAAATTTGCAGATGGAGCAATTAAATACTAAATTCAAAGCGGCTGATAGAGTAATTGAATTATCAAATTTAGGACTAAAGGGAGCTGAAGGTGAAGTTCGTGGGGCAGCAAAGTTAGATTTGAACGAGTCGGAAGCAGAATATAATGGTAATTTGCAAATTGAAGGAGTAGAAGTTAACCACTTATTAACTTCTGTAACTAAATTCAAGGATAATCTGTATGGGACTCTTGAACTTGACTTTGATTTTGTAGCAACTGGTGAGGATATTGTTACAGCTGTAACATCAACGACTGCAGAGGGGAATTTGGCTATTAGCAATACGAAGTTAAGTTCAGAAAAAATATTGGAGCAACTGACTAGTCAATTTTCTATTTGGGATCAATCTGAACTAGAATTAGGTACAGTAAAGGGAGGCATAAAATTAACTGATGGTAAATTATTTTTAAATCAGCTAAAGAGCTTAGCTGATAAAAGCGAGATTGGGATTACTGGTTATTCTAACTTAGCAGGTGATTTAAATTATAAAATTAATTATTTATTGAGTCCACAACGGTCGAAAAAATTAAATTTAAAGCATAAAGAATTGCTATATGCTAATAATAGTCAACAAGTGGAGCTAAATTTTGATTTAGTAGGTACAACAACTAATCCACAGTTGAAATTAAATAAGTCTAAATTAGAAGAAAGATTAAATCAAGAATTAGAAAATAAGAAGAGTAAAGAACAGAAAAAAGCTAAAGAAAAGGCTGGTGAAAAAGTAGAAGAGAAAAAAGAAGAGCTAAAAGAGAAAGTCAAGAGTTTGTTTTGATTGCAGTAATTGAAGAATCAAAATAAATAGTAAGGAGTGATAGTTATGGAGCAGTCTTTAGTATTGATTAAACCAGATGGTGTTAATCATAATAATGTGGGTGAAATTATTACTAGATTTGAAAAGAAGGGGCTACAGATTCAAGCTTTAAAAATGGTTTGGCTAGATGAAGAATTAGCTAAAAAGCATTATGGGGAGCACCAAGGTAAAGATTTTTTCCCGCGTCTAATAGATTATATAATTAAAGTTCCTATTGTAGCTATTGTGTTGGCTGGCCAAGATGTGATTAAAGTTGTTCGCAATATGGCTGGTGCTACTGATCCTATTGAAGCTCGTCCTGGAACGATCCGTGGCGATTTAGCAGCTGATTTGGAACATGGAAATGTGGTTCATGCTTCTGATTCTAAAGATAGTGCTCAACGAGAAATTGAGTTATTCTTTACAGCTGATGAAATTTATACTTATTAAGTAATTGATAGTTTTGGAAAAGTAAAGAACAGAGTTAGGCTAAGCTGACTTTGTTCTTTACTTTTTACTAGTAAAGTTTTATACTTATATGTGGTAAATTAATTAAATTTAATAATTTAAAACATAGTTAAAACTAAGGAGGCGGACCATGAATTTAAAAGAAGAAGCATTAAAATTACACAAAGAGAATAAAGGGAAGATTGAAGTAACTAGTAAAGTACAGGTGGAGGAAGAAAAAGATTTGACTTTAGCTTATACGCCTGGAGTAGCTGAACCATGTAGAGAAATTGAGCAAGACCAAGAGAAGGTCTATGATTATACTGCTAAGGGAAATCTAGTAGCGGTAGTATCTGATGGAACTGCTGTTTTAGGATTGGGAGACATTGGCCCGGAAGCTTCAATGCCAGTAATGGAAGGCAAAGCAGTATTATTTAAAAGATTTGCGAATGTTGATGCTTTTCCGATCTGTTTAAACACAAAAGATCCTGATGAAATAGTAGAAACGGTGGAGCGTTTAGAGCCTACTTTTGGTGGGGTTAATTTAGAGGATATTTCTGCTCCTCGTTGTATAGAAATTGAAGATAGATTAAAAGAAGAACTTGAAATCCCTGTATTTCATGATGATCAACATGGGACTGCAATTGTTGTATTAGCTGGATTAATTAATGCTGCTAAATATGTAGATAAAGATTTAAAAGAACAAAAGATTGTAATTAATGGTGCGGGTGCAGCTGGCTTATCGATTGCTAATTTATTATTAGAAGTAGGGGTTGAAGATATTATATTAGTTGATAAATGTGGGGCAATAACTTCTGAAACTGAAGGAATTAATTGGGCCCAAGCAGAAATGGCTGAACGAACAAATAAAGAGAATAAAAGTGGAAGTTTAGCAGAAGTAATTGTTGACCGTGATGTATTTATTGGTGTTTCTGCTCCTGATCTGTTATCTGCTGAGATGGTAGAAACTATGGCTGAGGATCCAACTATTTTTGCTTTAGCAAATCCGGTACCTGAAATTAGACCTGAAGCGGCTAAAGCTGGTGGTGCCAAGGTTGTTGCTACAGGAAGATCAGATTATCCAAATCAGGTTAATAATTTACTTGCTTTTCCTGGTATTTTTAAGGGAGCTCTAAAGGTTCGTGCTAAACGGATAACAGATAAGATGAAGACTACGGCTGCTTTTGCTGTAGCTGATTTGATTGCTGATGAAGAGTTAGCAGAGGATTATATTATTCCTGAATCGTTTAATCGACAAGTAGTTAATAAAGTGGCTTTAGCTGTTGCTCAAGAAGCTATGGAATCTGATTTAGCAAGGCGAGAAGTTTCTGTTTCGGAATTGGAAAAAGAGTTTAACTAATTAAAAAAAGCAAGGACAGCTTGTCCTTGCTAGTAGTATTCAATAAATTATTAGTTAGTAAGCTCTATCGACTTTGCCTGCTTTAAGACAGGAAGTACAAACATGAATTCTTTTTTTAGAACCATCGACATTTGCTTTAACTTTTTGTAAGTTAGGTTTTTGTTTTCTTTTGGAACGACCAGTTACGTTACGGCCAACTCCACCTTTCTTTTTAGCCTTACCGCGACGATTAACGGAGTTTACGTTATTTGAACCTTTACCACAAATCTCACAACTTTTTGCCATTTGTATCCACCTCCTTGATTAAATAACAAGGTTGTTATTCTTTTGTTGCACCTAATTATTGTAACACAAAAAGTAGTTAACTAGCAAGGGGAAATTACTATTTTACTGCTTTAAGAAGGAATTTGACCAAGTTATATTGAATAACATTGAAAGTAAGAGGATAAAATAGGAGGAAAAATATGAAAGTTACTAAAGACACTATTATGCTCAATATACTAAAGAAACATCCTCAAACTAGTAAAGTTTTAGTAGATTATGATTTAGGTTGTTCAAATTGTTTTGGAGCAGTTTTTGAAGATGTGGAGACAATTGCTAGGGCAAATGAAATTGATGTTGATAAATTGCTAGAGGAATTGAATCAACTAACAAAGCAATCTACTGAGGATAATAGCTCTAATTAGATTTAAAGTATAATATCCTCGATAACAAAAAAAGGAGGAGTCTACTGTGAATACAGGTCAAAGTTTAGATAATGACATTGGGGAAGTCAATATTTCCGAAGAGGTAATTTCAATCATAGCTGGTTTGAGTGCAATTGAGTGTTATGGATTAGTAGGAATGGCCAACAAAGGTTTTCAAGATGGAATTGCTCGCTTATTAGGGACTGATAATTTAAATCAAGGGATTGAAGTCCAGGAAGTAGAGGATGGTATTGTAGTAGATTTGTATATTATTGTGGAGTATGGAACAAAAATATCAGAAGTTGCTAGCAATGTTATAAATCGAGTTAGTTATACTTTAGAGGAAACTACAGGAATTAATGTAGTAGCTATTAATATAAACGTTCAAGGAGTGAGAGTTGATAATGTTAATTGATCAGGGTGATCAAGAAATAAAACAAATAAATGCAGCTGAATTTAAGCAGATGCTAATTGTAGCAACTAAAAAATTAAAAGAAGCTGAAGATAAAATTAATGATTTGAATATTTATCCAGTTCCTGATGGGGATACTGGGTCTAATATGTATTTAACTCTATCTAATGCAGTACAAGAAATCAAAGAGCTTGAAACTGATTCAGTAGGTGAATTAGCTGATAAATTAGCTATGGGTGCTTTAATGGGCGCTAGAGGTAATTCTGGTGTAATTTTATCACAATTGCTAAAAGGATTATCAAATGGGATAGGTGACTCGAAGATATTAACTGTTAAAGATCTTGCTGCGGGATTAGAGCAGGCGGCTGAGGTTGCTTATCAAGCAGTTATGAAGCCTGTTGAAGGAACAATTTTAACTGTTGCCCGTGAAGTAGGTGAGTGCGCTATAGATTTATCTGATAGTGATGATTTAACTGAATTCATGTATCAGATAGTTCAACAGGCTCAAGAGAGTGTAGCTCAAACGCCGCAACTATTGGAAGTCTTAGAGGAGGCAGGTGTAGTTGATGCGGGAGGAAGAGGCTATCAGATCTTTTTAATGGGTTTATTAGAAGGGGTCATAGCTGAAGAAGAAGATTTTGAAGAAATTTTTGCTGGTTCTTTTGCTGTGGGGCGTCGTACGGGCCAAGCTGATGAAAAGTTTGGCTATTGTACCGAATTTATTGTTAAAGATGCTCAGGTTGAGAGTGATACTTTTCGCGAAGAAATATCAGCCTTGGGTGATTCTTTAGTAGTTGTTAAAACTGCTGATATATTAAAGCTTCATATTCATACTGATCATCCTGGTCAGGCGTTAGAATTAGGAGCTAAGTATGGTGAATTAAGTAAGATTAAAATAGATAATATGTCAGAGCAGCATAGGGAAAGGATTAGAGACGAGGAACTTCAAGAAAAATCTAGTACTGATAAAGAAGAGAACACTGATCAATTAGCAGTATTAGCTGTAACTATAGGAGATGGCTTACAGGATATATTTACAGAAATTGGAGCTGATTACGTCTTAAAGGGTGGGCAATCGATGAACCCTAGTACCCAGGATTTATTAACGGGGATTGAAGAGATTACTGCTTCAGATATAATTATTTTACCTAATAATAAAAATGTGATTTCTACGGCAAAGCAGGTGCAAGAGTTAACAGATAAAAACATCGCAATTGTACCTACTAAGACTGCTCCCCAGGGGATAGCAGCTATGATGATGTTTGACCCTGCTGGAGGATTGGATACTGTTAGTAGCGATATGAAAGAAGAATTGGAGTTTGTAAAAACAGGGGAAGTAACTTATTCCGTTAGAGATACTGAAATAAGTGATATGAAAATTACTAAAGGTGATATCTTAGGTTTGTTAGATGGAGATATTGAAGTTGTGGCTGAAGATTATAATAGAGTTACTTTAGATTTAATAGAAGAGATGGTAGGGGATTTAGATTCTTTAATTACTATCTATGTAGGAGAAGAGACAACAGCTGCTGATAAAGATAAATTGATTAATAAATTAGAAGATAAATATCCCGATTTTGATATTGAGGTCCATGATGGGGGACAACCAATTTATTATTATATTATTTCTGTAGAATAGGGATAGGGAGGAAAAAGATGGAGGTTGCAATTGTAACTGATAGTACAGCGGACTTAGAAGTAGATACATTAGAGAAGTATGATATAACTATGATTCCATTACAAGTTACTGTCAATGATACAGAGTATTTAGATATGGTGGAATTAAAACCAGAAGAATTTTTAGCTGAATTAGAAGATGCTGAGCAGATGCCGACTACTTCTCAACCACCGTTAGGGAAGTTTATTGAAGTTTATGAAGAGTTAGCTGCAGAATATGATTATATTATTTCTATTCATATTTCGGGGGCGATGAGTGGAACTGTAAAGACTGCTAATACAGCTAGTAATATGGTTGAAGGAGCGAAAATTGAAGTTATTGATTCCCAGACAGTAACTATTCCTTTAGGTGTAATTGTTACTGAAGTAGCTAAAGCAGCTCAAAGAGGTCAATCTATGGAGGATTTGCTGGATTTAATTACTCGATTAAAAGAGCAAGTTACAATTTATTTTACTGTAGATGAACTAGATTATTTAGAAAAAGGGGGACGGATAGGTAAAGCTACAGCATTTTTAGGTAATTTATTAAAAATTCGTCCTCTGCTAACAATTGAAGATTCTGAAATTGCGCCCTATAAAAAAGTTAGAGGGCAGAGAAGATTATATAAACATTTTTTAAAATTAGCGGGTCAGACTAGAACTTCAGGATCTAATAATTTAATTATTTTATATGGTCAGTATGAGGATAAGGCACAAATTTTACGGGAACAATTAACTGAGAGATATGATTGGGATACAGTACAAAAAAAACGGTTTGGTTCAGTAGTAGGAGCTCATATCGGGCCAACACCTTATGGGATGATCATTTGGTAAAAATTTATTTAATAATGATTAAGAAATTCCTAATACTATTTGTGTTAGGGGTTTTTTATTTAAAGTAAGGAGGGAATTACCCTGATTGATATCAGTTAGGGGTTTATAGTTATGAATGATATAAAAGAGGTATTTAATAAATTAATCAAGCCATTTCCGATTGAATTTAAATTAAGAGG
>JBNJDB010000095.1:0-7806 GCA_051744465.1 Bacillota bacterium
CTTTAAATAGAATGAATGATGTAATTGAAGGTACTACGGTAGATGGTACAGTTTTAATTGATAAGAAAAATATTTATGAAGATAATATTGATATTGTTGCTTTGAGGAGAAGAATAGGAATGGTATTTCAAAAGCCAAATCCTTTCCCTAAATCAATTTATGAGAATGTTGCTTATGGGCCAAAAATCCATGGAACTAAGGATAAAGATGTTCTAGATGAAATTGTAGAAAATAGTTTAAAAAAAGCTGCGCTCTGGGATGAAGTTAAAGATAAATTAGATGCATCAGCTTTCGGTATTTCCGGGGGGCAAAAACAAAGATTATGTATTGCACGAGCTTTAGCAGTTAAACCAGATGTTTTATTAATGGATGAACCAACTTCTGCTTTAGACCCTGTAGCAACATCTAAAATTGAAGATCTAATTGATGATCTAAAAAAAGACTATACAATTGTGATTGTAACTCACAGTATGCAGCAGGCAGCTCGTATTTCTGATTATACAGCCTTCTTTTATTTAGGAAGTTTAATTGAATATGGGCCAACGCAAAAGATATTTGAAAAACCTGATAATCAAAAAACAGAGGATTATATTACAGGGAGATTTGGGTAATAGATTTAAGGTTGATAAATTTTCCAAAATTGAATATAATAGATATAAGCTTAATTGGTTAGTGTTATAGAGATCTTTTATTGGGGAGGGGATAATAATGAGAAAAAGTTTTGAAGAAGAATTAGAAGATCTAAATGAAGATTTATTAAAGTTAGGGAGTATGGTAGAAGAAAGAATTCATAAAGCAATTATTGCTTTAAAAGAACAAGATGAAGAGATAGCAGCAGAAGTTATTGATAATGATGATGATATAGATGATTACCAAATGAAAATTGAGCAAGAATGTATTAATTTAACTGCTTTACAGCAACCTGTAGCTATAGATTTGAGAAGAATAAACATGGTATCTAAAATGGCTACTGATTTAGAAAGAATTGCTGATTTAGCTCAAAATATAGCTAAAATTGCTAAAAAATTATCACGGAAAGATTATGTCAAACCACTAGTCGATATTCCTAAGATGGCATCTGTAGCTGAAGAGATGGTACATGATTCATTAGATGCATTTGTTAATTCAAATAGTGAAAAAGCAAGAGAAGTTGCCAAAAGAGATGATGAGATAGATAGTTTAGATGAACAAATTTTACGTGAGTTGCTTACTTATATGATGGAAGATCCTAATATAGTTGAACAATCAAATCATTTAATTTTTGTTAGTAGATATTTAGAGCGGATTGGAGATCATGTAACAAATATTTGTGAGGATATTATATATATCATAACTGCAGATAGAGTTAGTTATTAAGAGAGTGCCCCCCCCTTTTTTTCTAATTGGGGGGTTCTTTTTTTATAGTCAAATAAGAAGGTATTATTGTTTTAAAACAGAATAACATAATATAAAGTGAAATTATAAAAGGTAGGGTTTCCTGTGAGAGATTATAGTAGATTAAGTAGCCCAGCTAAAAATTCGAAGAATAAATTTAATAAAAGAGTTAATTGGTTAATAAAATTATTATTGTTTTTGATTTTATTTTCTTTAGTGATATTAGTAGTGGTTAATTTATCAGGTTATAATTCTAATAATGTAATAGTAGCTAGTTATGGTACAATTAGCAAGCAATTTGAGTCTGAGGGAGTATTAATTAGAGATGAGAAAGTTGTATTTACTTCTCAGTCAGGTCAAGTGGAATTAAATACTTCTGAGGGAAAAAGAGTTAGTGCTGGCAATTTAATTGCTAGGGTTAATGGTGGTAATAAAAGTGATGATTTATATAATTATGAAGCAGGTATTATTAGCTATAAAGTTGATGGATTAGAAAATACTTTAGAGGTAGAAGATATTAGTAATTTGGGTTATAAAAAGCTTGCTAAGTTGAAAGGTAGTATTAATGCTGTTGAATCTGGTGATCAAGTTAATGCAGGACGACCAATTTTTAAAGTAATCAACAATTTTCAATTTTATTTAGCTATTTTATTGCCCCAAGATCAATTAAGTAACTATGGTCTTGCTGATGAAGTAGAAGTATCTTTAGTTGATTTGCCCGAACAAAATTTTAATGCAACAGTTTACAATATTATTTTAGATCAACCTAAAAATATTATGGTACTTAAGATTGATAGCTTTTTAGATGAATTAGTTGATATTAGAAAAAGTGATGCTAAAGTGATAAAACGAAGATATCATGGAATAGTAGTACCTTCTTCTGCTATCATTAAAGAAAATAATAAAACAAAAGTTAGAATTAGAGGCCATGTTAAAGATTATACTAAAGAAGTAAAGCTAAAAGGTGAAATAGATGGTAAAGCTATAATCAAAAAAGGTATTAATCCTGGTACAAAAGTTATTTTAAATTAAAGGGGGCTATAAGCTATGGAAAAAATATATGTCTTAGATACCAATGTAGTATTACATGATCCTAAAGCAATATTTTCTTTTGAAGATAATCAAGTGATTATTCCTATGATTGTCTTAGAAGAAGTAGACCAACAGAAAAAGCGTCAAGATTCTGTAGGTCAGAATGCTCGAGTCTTTTCTAGATATTTAGATGAATTGCGAGAAGAATATAAATTATCAGAAGGGGCTAAATTAGATAATGGAGGCCTATTAAAAGCTGAAATGACAGTACAGGAATTGACTAGGTTGCCATCTTTATTTGATGAGACTAAAGCTGATAATTTCATTTTGGAAACAGCTTTAAAAGTTGCAGAAGAAACAGATTTGAATGTTATATTGGTTTCAAAAGATATCAATATGAGAATTAAAGCAAGTATTATAGATGGGATTGAAGCGGAAAATTATGAGTCTGATGCAGTGGATATTCAAGAACTTTATTCAGGTATTAGGGATCTGGATTTAGCTACAGAATTAATTGATGAATTTTATAATCAAGAAGGTTTGGCCCTAGATAAATTAGACTTAGAAGAAGAACCATTAGCTAATGAAATAATTAATTTAGAAGATGAATTAGGAGGTTCACAGTCTGCATTAGGAGTTTATGATAGAAAACAGAGTTTGATTCGACCATTTATTTTTGGTTCACGAGATATTTGGGGTATTAATGCTCGTAATCGTGAACAACAGGCAGCTTTTGAATTACTATTAAATGATGATATTCAATTAGTTACTTTAGTTGGTAAGGCAGGGACTGGGAAGACATTATTAGCCTTAGCTTCTGGTCTTCAGAAAGTATTAGAAGCTAAAGAGTATAAGAGGTTGATTGTAACTAGACCGATTATGCCTATGGGTAAAGACATAGGTTATTTACCTGGAGATAAAAGAGAGAAATTAGCACCATGGATGAAGCCTATATTTGATAATATGGAATTTTTATTAGGCGGTAGAGAGGAAAATGCTGCTAGTACTTTAGCTGATTTAGAAGAAAAAGATCTGTTAGAGATGGAAGCTATAACTCATATTAGAGGTCGAAGTATTCCCGATCAATTTATGATTGTTGATGAAGCTCAGAATTTAACCCCCCATGAAATTAAAACAATTGTTACTAGGGTAGGAGAGAATACTAAGATAATTTTAACTGGTGATCCTTATCAAATTGATCATCCTTATTTAGATAGTAATAGTAATGGATTAACCTATTTAGTAGAAAAAATGAAAGATAAAGATATTGTTGGACATATTACTTTAACAAAAGGTGAACGATCAGAATTAGCGGAACTAGGCGCAAGTTGTTTATAGTATTGCATATAGATTGCGCAGATAATACGCTCTAAGCATAGTGACTGGGACTACACGGAGAGTTTTCTGAATTATGAAAACTCGTAGGGAACTAGGCGCAAGTTGCCTATAAAAATAAAATTGAGAATTGAGAATTGAAAATGGAGAATTAAAAGAAAAAGATACGACAATTAGAAAATTAATAATAAGATTATTTGCTAATAAAGTACTATTAAGAATTAAAGTTCAAAGAAAATGAGCTTAAGTTTAAGTCTAAGATTAAGAAAAAAGGTAGAACACTTATAATATGTGGATATTTGACAAAAGAGCATAGAAACTAAGGCTCCACAGGTAGTTTTGTTGTGGGGCCTATAAATTCAAACTAGAAAGGAGATTAAATAGTGAATAGTAAAGAGCGTTTAGCTAAAATTCAATCTAAAATCAAAGCAGCTGCAGAGCGAGCTGGTCGAAATCCAGATGATATAAAGTTAGTGGCGGTTTCTAAAAATCAAGAGTTAGAGAAGTTAGAATCTTTAGTAGAAGCAGGAATTACTGATTTTGGTGAAAGTAGAGTGCAAGAATTAAGAGATAGATATGAGCAATTTCCTGATGCTAATTGGCATATGATAGGTCATTTGCAACGAAATAAAGTGAAATATTTAGCACGAATGGAGCGGTGTCAATTAATTCATTCTGTAGATAGCCATCGCTTAGCTAAAAAGATTAATAAACGAGCTGGCCTGGAAGATCGAGTGATGAATATATTAGTCCAGGTTAATGTAGCTGATGATGAAAACAAATATGGAATTGCTGCTACAGAATTGATTGATTATTTGAAAAAAATAGCTAATTTTAGTAATATTAAAGTTAAAGGATTAATGACTATTGTGCCTCATGTTGAAGATTCTGAGGAACTTAGACCTTATTTTAAAAGATTAAAAAAATTATCTAATCAAGCTGAAAAACTAGAACTATCTAATGTTCAAATGGAAGAACTATCAATGGGAATGAGCAATGATTTTGAAGTAGCAATTGAAGAAGGAGCTACTATAATTCGAATAGGCAGGAGTCTGTTTGGTTCTAGGGGGTATTAATAATGAGTGTATTAGTGGAATCTTTATCAGATTTGCTGACTGATTTAAAAAGAATTTTTGGATTTGCTAGAGAAAATAATACATTTAGTGGTGAAGAAAAAGCTGATTATTTACCAGAAGAAAAAGTGATTATTCTTAAGCCGAAATCTTTTTCTGAAGCTAAAAAAGTTATTGATATGTTGAAAGCTAAGCAGACAGTGATTTTAAATTTGAATCTGGTAGAGCGAAAAGTAGCTACTAAGATTTTGGATTTTATTAGTGGAGCAGTTTATTCTTTGGACAATAATTTAGAAAAGATTGACTCTAATATATTCTTATTTACTCCTAGAAATATAGAATTAGATGAGTCCATAACTAATGATGAGGTGACTAGTAGTGATTGAAAAGAAAGTTGGTTTTATAGGAGCAGGAGCAATGGCTGAATCCTTACTGGAAGGTATTTTAGCTAATGATGTTATTGCGGTGAAAAATGTCTATATTAGTGATATTGACCAGAATAGATTAGATGACTTAGTTACAGAGTATGGTGTTAATAAAACAGCTGATAATAGTGATTTGATTGCTAATGTTGATTATGTTATTCTAGCTGTTAAACCACAAGTTATCGAAGACGTATTATGTGAAGTGGCTTTTGAAATAGACTCTGGACAAAAAGTCTTTTCAATAGCTGCTGGAATTGAAACTAAACAGATTGAGAAACATTTAGATAACGATGTGGCAGTAGTTAGATTAATGCCCAATACCCCAGCTTTAGTTGGTGAGGCTGCTATTGCTTATTCACTTGGTCGTGCGGCTGATAGTGAAGAAGCTAGAATAATAGAAGAACTGTTTAATGTAGTAGGTAAAGTATTAAAAGTGAAAGAAGATTTAATGGATGCTGTAACGGGATTAAGTGGTAGTGGTCCTGCTTATGTTTATTTGATTATTGAAGCTTTATCTGATGCAGGAGTAAATATGGGTTTGCCGCGAGAAAAATCTGGGGAATTAGCTTTACAAACCATAATCGGAGCTGCTAAAATGGTAGAAGAGTCAGGTTTACACCCAGGAGAGTTAAAAGATATGGTAACTTCACCAGGAGGTACAACGATTAAAGGTTTGCAACAATTAGAAGAATCAGGTTTGCGAGGGATCTTATATAAAACAGTAGAAGCAGCAACAAATAAGTCAAAAGAATTAAATAAGGAGTGAAATTAGTGATATTATTATTAATTAAATTGTTACATTTTGCTTATGAAATTTATAGTTTTATTATTTTAGCTAGAATAATAGCTTCGTGGGTTCAACCGCCTAAAGATAATGAGTTTATGAGAAAGTTTTTAAAATTTGTTTATCAGGCTACGGAACCAGTTTTAGCGCCGCTGAGACAGTTGATTCCTATTCCAGTAATTGATTTGTCTCCGATAGTAGCTTTATTATTGTTGCAATTTATTGTAAATGGTTTAACTGATATTTTATATACTTTAACTCAATAGTTGAGGTGGAAATATGCTAGTGGACAAAGAGGAATTATTAGCGAGATTTAGTGGCGAGGAAAGAATTGTTTTAGATAAGATATTAGATAAGGTAGAAACGAGTTTGAAAAGACATCAACCTGTATTTACTAAGTTTTTAAATCCGCATCATTTGTACTTGGCCCGGGATTTATTAGATCAAATTAGGGATTTGAAGTATTTAGAATATGGGGGTTATGACGGGGCTGAAAGGAAAAGACTGGGAGTTATGCCGGATTATTATATAGAAGATATGATAGATGCTCCCTTAGTATTGTTAGATATTAATGGGCAGTTTAAATTTCAAGATGTCAGCCATCGTGATTTTTTAGGTGCTATTTTAGGAACTGGGATTGAACGAAATATGGTAGGAGATTTAGTTTTATACCCGGGAGGCTGCCAAGCAATCATAGTTCCTAAAATCAAGGATTATATTATTCATAATTTAGAACAAGTACATAAGATTGGAGTAGAGGTAACAGAAATTTCTTTTGAACAATTGCAAGTAAAACCGGAAAGGACAAAGGAAATCAAGAGCACCGTTGCTTCGTTAAGATTAGATTCAGTGGCTAGTTCTGGTTTTTGTACTTCACGTAGTAAAATGAGTCGAATAATCGAGCAAGGAAGAGTAAAAGTTAATTGGCAAGTAGTTGATGATCCATCATATTTTTTAGATGATGATGATTTGCTTTCAATTCGGGGACGAGGTAGAGTAGAAATAGATGAACTAAGAGGTAAATCTAGAAAAGGAAGAATTAAATTAACTTTAAAAAGGTATTTATAAGGAGGGGCACTAGTTATGGATTTAACGCCAGAAGAAATAGCAGATAAAGAATTTGATAAGAGTTTTGCACTATGGTCTTATGATGATACTGAAGTAAAAGAATTTTTAGAGTTAGTATCAATTGGTTATGAAGAAGTTTTAGTAAAAAATAAGAAATTAAAAGAAGAAATGAATGATATGAAATCAGATTTTGAAGAGCAACAACAACAAATTAAAAGAAAAGAGCAACAAGCAGAAAAAGTAAAAAAAGAAGCCGAACAAGAAGCTGAAAAAATAATTAAGAATGCGCAAGAAGAGGCACAAAATATTAAAGATCAAGCTGAATTGAAGGCTGAACGAATTATTAATCAATCGAAAAAAAGAGTTAGGAAAGTGGTAGATGTAGAGAAAAAAATAAAGAGTGATTTTGAACATTTATTTACTTTTTTGCTCAAATCTTTAAAAGAAGAAAGTGATTTAGAGAATATAGAGGAAAAGTTTAATCAATTATTGCAAGAACCGGAGGATGAAGAATGGAACGTAGAATAGCTGTAGTCGGTATTATCATTAATAGTAGAGAAAAAGCAGCTGATAAGGTGAATGATATTTTAAGCCAGTATGGCGATTTGATTGTTGGTAGAATGGGATTGCCTTATCAGGATAAAGGATTAAATATTATTTCTTTAATTGTTGATGGTACTAATGATCAACTAGGAGCATTAGCTGGTAAATTAGG
>JBNJDB010000096.1:0-7691 GCA_051744465.1 Bacillota bacterium
ATTGCTGAATTTTTGGCTCAATTTGATTTAGATTATGCGATTGGCTCGATTCATTTTCTTGGTGATTGGATGTTTGATCATCCTGATTATAAAGATGAATATGATGATTGGGAGATAGATGAGTTATACCAAACTTATTTCAAACGAGTGCAAGGTGCTGCTAAATCAGGATTATTTCAATTATTAGGTCATTTAGATTTGATTAAGGTGTTTGACTTTAGACCTGCTACAGATGTTGTAGAATTAGTAACACCTACCTTAGAGGTGATAGCCCAAGAAGATATAGTTATTGAAGTTAATACTAATGGGCGTAATAAACCGGCCGGAGAGTTTTATCCAAGCCGTGATATTTTAGAAAAAGCTTATCAATTAGGGATTAAAGTAACAATGAGCTCTGATGCTCATCGTGCTGATAGAGTCGGCGAAAACCTAGCAGAAGTACGAGATATTTTAGTTGATATTGGATATGATAAAATAGCTACATTTAAGAATCAAAAGAGAGAAATGGTAGACTTGGATTAATGAAAAAAGTTGACAATTGCTTTGGCATATTATAATCTAAATTTGATATAGTTTCATTCAAGGGGGAAAATAATGATAGATAGAGATGATATTAGAAATATAGCAATAGTTGCTCATGTTGATCATGGAAAGACTACTTTAGTAGATTCCTTATTAGACCAGAGTGGTATTTTCCATTCAAATCAACAAGTACAAGAGCGAGTAATGGATAATAATGATTTGGAACGAGAAAAAGGAATTACAATTCTGTCTAAAAATACGGCAGTAAATTTTGGGGATACTAAGATAAATATTATTGATACACCAGGCCATGCTGATTTTGGTGGCGAAGTAGAAAGAATTTTGAAAATGGTAGATGGAATTTTATTAGTTGTAGATGCGTTTGAAGGCCCAATGCCCCAGACTAAATTTGTTTTGACTAAGGCATTAGATCTTGATTTAAAGCCGGTAGTAGTGATTAACAAGATTGACCGGTCTGAAGCACGAGCGGAAAAAGTAGTCGATGAAGTATTAGATTTATTCATTGAATTAGGTGCTAACGAAGACCAGATTGAATTTCCAGTAGTTTATGCTTCAGCTTTAGAAGGTTATGCCCAAGCTGATTTAGAAACAAAAAATGATGATTTGACACCTTTATTAGAGTCAGTAGTAGAACATATTCCAGCACCTAAGGGAGAACTTGATGCTCCGTTACAAACGGTTATAACTACTATTGAATATAATGATTATGTAGGACGAATGGCGTTAGGAAAAGTAAATCGGGGCCAAATTAATGAAGGAGAAGAAGTTGCTATCTGCAAAAACGATGGTAGCATTGAATATAAAACTGTTAGTAAACTCTATGCTTATGAAGGTTTAGATCGGGTAGAGGTTGATAGCGCTAAGATGGGCGATATTGTTGCTATTGCAGGAATGAAGGATATTAATATTGGTGAAACTATTGCTGATAAAGAAAATCCGGAGGCTTTATCGTTTATTAATATTGAAGAGCCAACAGTAAGTGTTAACTTTAAAACTAATGATAGTCCATTAGCTGGTCAAGAAGGAAAATATGTTACATCGCGCCAGTTAAAAGAGCGATTATTTAAAGAATTAGAGAAAAATGTAGCTCTAAGAGTTGAAGAAATAGATTCTGATACATTTAAAGTTTCTGGTCGTGGTGAATTACACTTAGCTATTTTAATTGAAACAATGCGACGAGAAGGGTATGAGTTCCAAGTTTCTAAACCGGAAGTAATCTTTAAAGAAGAAGATGGACAAAAGCTAGAGCCAATTAAAAAGGCTGTAGTTGATGTTCCAGAAGAATATATGGGAACTGTGATTGAAGAATTGGGGAAACGAAAAGGTGAAATGCAGAATATGGAATCATTGAGTCAGACTAGGTTAAGATTATTCTTTGATGTTCCCGCGCGAGGTTTGATCGGGTTTAGATCTGAATTTTTAACTAAGACTAAAGGAGAAGGTATTTTGACACATACTTTTTCTCACTTTGGCCCTTATCAAGGAGAATTCAATCATGAAGAAAGAGGTTCAATAGTTGCTGATAGACAGGGTGAAATTACTAGATATGGTATTTTCACTGCTCAAGATCGCGGAGATATCTTTGTTGAACCAAATACGAGAACTTATGAAGGCATGATTGTTGGTTCTAATGCTCGGGAACAAGATTTGAATATTAATATTTGTAAGCAAAAGAAATTGGATAATATGAGATCTTCTGGTTCTGATGAAGCAATGATGTTAACTCCAGTTACTGAAATTGAATTAGAAGATGCTTTAGAATATATTACTAATGATGAATTAGTTGAAATTACTCCTGATAATATTAGACTTAGAAAAAAGATTTTAAATAAAAAGAAGAGAATGAAGGCTAATAAGTAAACGAGTAATTTGGTTAAATTGTTTTCTAAAATCACCGGTTATTTAGAATGGGAAAGGAGAAATTTAAAAGATGGAATCTTCATCGCAAGTAGGACAATTGGATGCCTCTCCTACTTTAGCAATTAGTGCTGAAGCTAAAAAATTGCAGCGTTCTGGTAAAGAGGTAATTAGTTTGGGAGCTGGAGAACCTGATTTTGCAACACCTGAACATATTAATCAGGCAGCAATTAGCGCTATTAATAATGGGTTTACTGGTTATACTCAAACAGTAGGAATTGAAGAGTTAAGGTCAGCAATTGCTAAAGATTTAGAAAAGAGAAATTTAGATTATGATAGTGATGATATTATAGTTACTTGTGGGGCTAAACATGCTTTGTTTAATGCTCAGCAGGCTATACTTGAGCCTGGTGATGAAGTTATTCTTCCTGCTCCATATTGGGTTAGTTATCCTGAGCAGATTAAATTTGCTGGAGCTAAGGTAGTTCCTGTTGAAGCTAGAGAGGAAAATGAATTTAAAATGACAGCTGAAGAATTTGCAGCAGCAATTACTGAAGATACTAAAGCAGTAATGATTAATAGTCCGAGCAATCCTACTGGAGCTGTATATAGTAAAGAAGAATTACAAGCTCTAGCTGATGTAGCAGTTGCTAATGATATATTTATTATTTCGGATGAGATTTATCAAAAGATTAGTTATGGTCAACCTGCTGTGAGCATTGCTTCCTTAGGTCCTGAGGTTAAAGAGCGGACTATTGTAATTGATGGTGTTTCTAAATCTTATTCGATGACGGGATGGCGGATTGGTTATGCTGCTGGGCCCAAAAATATTATTGAAGCAATGGGCTGTTTGCAAAGTCATAGTACTTCTAATGCTAACTCTATTGCCCAAAAGGCTAGTTTAGCTGCTCTATCAGGAACTCAAGAACCTACTAAAAAAATGGTAGCGGCTTTTGAGGAGCGAAGAGATCTATTAGTAGAGTTAATCAATTCAATTTCTGGGTTTAAAACAGTTAAACCACAAGGAGCCTTTTATCTGTTTGTTAATGTTAAAGGTGTATTTGGGACTGAAATTGGTGGAGAAGTAGTAACTAATGATCAACAATTGGCTGATATATTACTCCATCAAGCAGGTGTAGCTACTATTCCCGGTTCATTCTTTGGAAAAGAGGGTTATTTGAGGTTGTCTTATGCAATTAATGAAGAACAATTGCAACAGGCTGTAGATAACATAAAAGCTTTAATTAAATAGATTATTCCATTAGGCAGTCTAACTTTAGGCTGTCTAATCTGTTTCTTTTTGGAGACTAAAATTAATTGTGGTAGTGGGATGGATGATTAGCCAATTTAAATTTAATTTATAATTATTATCTTCTGTCTTAATAATCCTATTCTCTAAAGTTGAAGCTATTAACTGGGTATCTATTTTTGCTATTTCGCGACCAATTAAACTATTGAGTAGTTCAAACAATTTTTCTTCTAGATTTTGTTTGGTATGTTTATCTAATTGGGTAGTAATTTCTATTTCTAAGTTTTGAATGACTGGTTTTTTTCTTTGGGCCAAACTTTCTTGGAGTTTATTTAATTTAGTCTGTTGGTTATTATTTTTGGCTATTAATTTTTTCTTTTCATATAATAATTGATCTAATTGCGCTCCAATAACTAGATTAATGATACTACTGCCTAAAATTATACCTAGTATAAATGCAGCACAAATAACTAATAGCTCTGCTTTAGTAATGCTTAAAAAGTTAAAGCTCATATTAATTGCCTCCAGTTAAACTGGAAATAAGCCAAATTCCTAATTGCGCTCCTAGAAAAGAAATAGTTAGAACTATGAATTGTTTGATAATAATCATGAATTTCCCTTCTAATAGACTTCCCTCAAAAGTTTTTAGATTAGAAAAAGTACCGCCAATAGCAGTTACTATGGCCCATAGCTTAATATCTTGACTAATTTTAAGCATTGCTTTAAATGGTGGGTTACTTGTTAGGGTAGCACCTAAGCTACCAATGATTGAACCTCCTAATACAACTCCTAAAGAAATAAAAAAGACAATCAAGATTCGTTCCATATTTATCACCTACTAATATTAATTGTGAACTATAATTTATTATCGAGCAAATAAAAAAATGACGAGATAGACTCGTCATAAATAATGACTATGCTGATTAATTCTTATTTATTACTTCTTCAGCTCGTTCTGTTTGGTGTGGTAATAGATCATCAGGTAGATAGGTTAATCCGAGTTGATTAACTACTGAGAATCTAGCGCATTCTTCATAATCTGATTTGCAGTATCTGTTGTTATAAGATTCTTGAAGATTATCCGCTGTTAATACGCCTGGAGTGTGGAGATATTCTCTGATTAAGTCGGGATCATTTGTTAACAATAGTTCATCTGCTAAAGGACATTTGGAGAAGAAAGGACAGTTAGTCATAGATTAAAACCTCCTTCTGATTATGGAAAGTTAAAAGCATCTATCATTTCCATAATTCTACACAACCTTATTATTTCCTGCAAAATTAGACTTTGTTTTTTGATTTTTTTAGTGTAGTTGTTAGTTAAATCAATTTAAAGCAGGATAAATCCCTTAAATACTTGAATAATTAATATAGTGGAGAACTATTTTTTATTAGTAATTTAGCAAGCATTCTCAGCTAAAGAAGATCATTAAAAATTATTTTTTTAAGTAGTTGTGGTTTCAGTATTTTGAATTTATTTTTTGAATTTAACTGTTAATTCTCAATTGTAAATTTTCAATTAATAAGGGAGGTGGATAAATGCCAGATTTTGTTCATTTGCATAATCATACTGAATATAGTCTATTAGATGGTACAACGCGGATTGAAAATTTGATTGATAAAGCCCAAAAGGATGATATGCCTGCAGTAGCAATTACTGACCATGGGGTTTTATTTGGAGCTATTAAATTTTATCGGCAGGCTAAAGAGGCAGGAATCAAACCGATTATTGGTTGTGAAGTATATGTAGCTGAAGATCATCAAAAGAAGAATGCGCGTAATAGAGATAATTATCATTTAGTTTTATTAGCGGAAAATCAGCAGGGTTATAGAAATTTATTGAAGTTAGTTTCAGCTGCTTATTTAGATGGATTTTATTATAAGCCGCGGGTAGATAAAGAATTATTGCGCGAGAATAGTGAGGGTTTAATTGCTTTAAGTAGTTGTCTAGCAGGAAAAGTTGAGCAATTAATTAAAAATAGACAGTTTGATTTAGCTAAAGAAGAAGTAACAGAGTACAAAGAGTTGTTTGGAGCTGATAATTTCTTTTTAGAACTGCAAGATCATGGTCTTGTAGATGAAAAAGAAGTTAATCAGGAGCTAGTAAAGTTAAGTCAAGCTACTGATATACCACTAGTGGCTACTAATGATACACATTATTTAGAGCAAGATGATGCTCAGGCGCATGATGTATTATTATGTATTCAAACAGGGAAACAGGTCAGTGATGAGGACCGGATGGAATTTCCTAATGACCAGTTTTATTTCAAATCGCAAGCGGAGATGAAAGATTTATTTAGTGATTATCCGGCAGCGATTGCTAATACGGAACGGATTGCCCAACGTTGTGATGTAGAGTTTGATTTTGATCAGACTTTATTACCTCATTATGATGTTCCCGAGGGGGAGGATCTTGAATCCCATTTGCGTAAACTAGTCTATCAAGGTGCTAAAGAAAAATATGAAGAGGTAACTGAGGAGATAGAAGAGCGGATTGATTATGAGTTAAAGATAATTAATCAAATGGGTTATCCGGCTTATTTTTTAATAGTAATGGATTTTGTTGGGTATGCTAAAGATAACGATATTATAGTTGGCCCGGGAAGGGGTAGTGCAGCTTCGAGTATTGTTTCTTATCTGTTAGATATAACCACAATTGATCCATTAGAATATGACTTGTTATTTGAAAGATTTTTAAATCCTGCTCGTGTTTCGATGCCAGATAAATCATTGCTCGTGCAATGAAATGTCGAGTTGACTGGAAACAGTTAATGATAAGTCTCTTGAATTGCTGGGACTCTCTTAGAGCTTTATAAACCACAACAGACTACCAAATTAAAGACTTGGTATAAGGATGAAATAAGCCTAGATGTGATGGTCAAAAAATTATAAAGATTGAGATACCAGCAGCTAAATTCCGAATAGGAGTAAGTTCAACGACCAGCTCAAAGGAGCGTAGTCTGAGTTAAAGTTTGAGGTTGAGTTTAATTTTAAACTTAACGACTAAGACGAAGTGGGAGACACCTTAATTATAAGGTGAAGATATGGTCTATTCCCTATTAAATACTGAGAAATCAGGGGTAGAAAAGATTGACATTGATTTTTGTTATGAGCGGCGGGATGAAGTGATTGATTATGTAACAAGAGAATATGGTCAAGAGCGAGTAGCCCAAATTATTACTTTTGGAACTATGGCGGCTCGAGCTGCAGTTCGTGATGTAGGACGAGTATTAGATATAGATTATGATAAGACAGATAAGGTTGCTAAAGCAATTCCAGGAGGCACAATTACTGAGGCTTTAGAAGAGTCGGATGATTTAGCTAAGATGTATCAACAAGATAAAGAGGTAGAAGAATTATTAGATTATTCAGTTAGATTAGAAGGTTTGCCTCGGCATGCTTCAACTCATGCGGCAGGGGTTGTAATCACTAAAGAGGAATTGACTGAATATACGCCGCTCTATCAAAATGGTGGCGAAGTTACGACTCAATATCCGATGGGTGATTTAGAGTCTTTAGGTCTCTTAAAAATGGATTTCTTAGGGTTGCGTAACTTAACTGTAATTGATAAGACTTTAGATTTGGTTGAGGAAACTAAAGATCTTAATTTAGAATTAGACGAGATTCCTTTTGATGATCGAGCGGTATTTGAACTATTGAGCTCTGGTCATTCTTTAGGGGTGTTCCAGTTAGAGAGTGATGGGATTAGAAGATTAATCACTAAGTTAAAGCCCGAAGAATTAGAAGATGTGATTGCTCTATTAGCATTATACCGACCAGGGCCGTTAGGTAGTGGCATGGTTGATGATTATATTGCAAGGCGCCATGGTAAGCAGGAAGTAGAGTATCCTCATCCTGATTTAAAAGAGATATTAGAGCCAACTTATGGTGTGATTTTATATCAGGAGCAGGTAATGCAGATTGTGCAAGAGATTGCTGGTTATTCCCTTGGTGAAGCTGATATTTTGCGACGAATAATGGGCAAAAAGAAAGCTGAACTAATGGAAAAACATCGTCAAATTTTTATTGAGGGTAATGAAGAAAT
>JBNJDB010000097.1:0-7662 GCA_051744465.1 Bacillota bacterium
AGAGTCGACCAGTACTGGTCGACTCTTGTTATGTCAAAAAATAATATTATCCCAGTCTTCAAACTAGGATAATAGATAATTAATTTTGTCTATCTTTTTCATGTACCCTAACCCGTAGTTGGCCCTGATAAGAGCCCGCCTTTAATTTCCACCATTCTTCTAAACCTCTAAACTTAATTTTAACCCAACCACTATAGTTGTTAGTTATCTCAAAAGGATTCTCTCGCACTTTAGCTCTAGAATTGATATTACTCCAACTAGTTTTTTTATTCCTATTATCCTGAATTCGATATTTAATAGCATCATTTAAATCCAGTTCACCATCTATAGTTGCATCCAGACTAACTACCAACTTTTTCTGCTGCGGATTTTTTATCTGTAAGCGAATAAATTCAGTTTTGCTCTCCTGGGGATTAATATTAAGTTTAACCTCGCGGTTAAGATTAGTAGGAAACTTGATGCGAATCTTAGTTTCTGAGCTACTTGCTACCTTTAGATTATAGCAACTAACAATTACTAGCGAAAAAATTAAAGCTAAAATAATAGTTCGTTTCACATTTTTCGCCTCCCGTTACTCTTCTACTTCAAATTCTATTTTTTCCTTTTTAAGTTCTTGCCCCGCTTGGTTAATAGTAATTTTTGCTGTATAGTTACCTGCTTTTAATTCCTTTGCTAGCCCTTGCAAACGACCACTAGTCTCAGGTAATATCCGCGATTTATCTCCTACAATAGTTGCTTTTACTCGTTCTACAAACTCACCCTCATCAGTTTCAATTATTAATTCTGCTTCTGGCGTAGCAAATACTGCTCCGGCATTCAATAAATCTAAAGATAACAAATGTCCTTCTTCTACTGACTTAGTATATAAACTTTTGACTTCCAATTGATAATCATGTTCTTCTCCAATTACAGCAGTAATAGGAACTTCTGATTTTGAAATAAATTCTTCAGTTTGGGAATTAAATGCCTTTAAACTAACACTCCCATGATAACTACCTGCCTTAACCTCATCAGGCACTACAGTAGTTAAAACAATCTGTCCTCTCTTGTTAGCCCCCAGTTTGAACTCCTGCTCCCCGCGCAGTTTAAGCCAATTGGCCAACGAATGTGAATAATCTTTGCGACTCTTATTAATTTGAGCTACCACTTTAACAGCAGAACTAAGCTCATTATTCAAACGCAATACTTCACTTTTATGTGCTTTAGCTGCCAAATTTAAATCTAACTTCTCCTGCTGAACTGTCAAAGCTCCTAGTTCTTCTGGGCTAGGTAATGCAAAGTCTCCCTTTTTAATCTCGATATCTCTAGATTTAATAATTTGTCCATTATCAGCATATTTAAAAAACAGCCGCAACTTATAACTACCTGGAGTTATCCGTTTAGTTAGTGGTCCTAAATATTTAACTTTACTCTCTGGATACATCCGAGTCTTATTACTTTTCGGTTTATTACCCTCGGGACTTTTTAACAGGACCCTCTCTACCAAACGCCTATCTTTGTCACGCAGGGTAGCAGTTGCTCTTACTAAATAATCAAGCTGGGATGGATTTTTTAAGACTGCATTTACCACTGGCTTTTTATTTTCATCCGCTTCTAAACCAAAATCAACTATATCAGCCTGAGGATAAATTCCAGGACGATCAACTCTAATATTAATTCTAACTGCATAACGAACTTTAACCTCTAAACCATTTTTTTTCTTAGTTGTTTGCTGCGGTTCAACCATAATTACTTTAGTATATGATCCTCCTGCATCAAAAGGAATCTTAACTCTACCCTGTACTTTCTTTTGTTGATCAGGATATACGGTAACTTTTTCCTCAGCAAGACTAACCCATTGCTTCTTATCATCCTCTTTTTTATACTTCAATCCACCAGTTATTGCTTGCACCGGTTTATAAAGTGAAAATTCAACTTTTTCTTCTTGTTCGCTCGGAGTTAAAGTTAAATCAAATTCTTTTTCCTCTCCTGCTTCAGCCTTAATATCAATAACTAATGGCTTCACACCTGCAGCATAACTACTAGCTGAACTAACTAATATAAGAAATACTATTCCTGATAATATTATTAGTTGTTTTTTATTAGTTATCATTCTCGCATGCCCCCTACTTATATTTCCGCTTAAATTTCTGATTTCAAAAGCAAATTACTACTATCTAGCCTGCACAGTAAAAGTCACATTCCCTACATATTTACCCGACTTGACTTCCCAAAATTCCTCCGGCATAGCAACCTTTGACGCTAGAATATATTTTCTTGTCCCAGTTGTATTCTGCTTCAACTTTCGTGGGCTTTCACCAGGAACAATTTGAACAGGGAAATCAATCTCAAACTCAAAACACCCTAACCCAAATTTCTTGGGAACAATATAACTATAAAATGTACTTGGTTTGCCATATTCACTATTTAAAGTTGAATTATTATCCCCACTATGCTTAGGATAATCAGCACTAGCACTAATATAAAATGGCGTGTTTGTTTTAACAGTAATCTCTTGTCGAGCCCATTTAACTTCGCCCCCTTTACCAGTAAAAGAAGACCCTGCACCACTAGTAGTATCCTGATTTCTAAGCAAACGATACATCAACGAATCCACCGAATCATCGTGGGGCTCATCAAATTTAACCCAATCATCTTCTTCTATATCTTCACAATTAATCTCAACATGCTTATCTATTTTACAATTAACATCAACTTGATTACTATTAGAAGCAAGATTAGCAGAAACTGTTCCGGCTGTTAAGAGTATAATCAATAGTACTAGACTACTATTTTTTAAAAATTGCTCCATTGGAATCTCCCCCTTAATTAGATTAAAAAAAGAGATGCCTATTCAAAGAGAATAGGCATCTAAATAGCATGATTTTATTTGTTACTGTGCTGCTACAGTAACAGTAATAGTTCCATCATAATCTCCAGCTTCAACTGATTCCCAAGCAGCATCATCATTGTCTACACCACTTAATTCAGCTTTAATTCCAATTGAATCACTTGTATTAATTCCTCCATCTTCATAAGCAAAACTATCATCGTCATTACTAGACAAAGTAAGATCACTATTTTCTGTTAACTTAGTCTCAATAGTAGAATTTACATCTACAGCAGTATTAGCTTTCAAATCATATGCTACTGCACCTTCAGCAATATTACTCTCAGGATCTATACTTCCTAACTCAACTAAATCTGATTTGAGATCAAGTTGAGCATACTGATCAACTGTTACTTCAACATCTACATTACCACTATCTAACTGCGCCATTGTCACTGCACTAACTCCAAACACCATTACCAACGCTAAAATTAAAGTCATTACTTTTTTCATCACAAATTCCCCCTAAGTTTTTTAAATTTCAAATTTTTTCACCCAAGTCCTATTAACAACTAACAGATACTTTATCTATCTGCTATGTACCCCTTACTTTTATGCTTATCACCCCCTTAAAAACACTAGTTTTCCCAACTAAATTAAAACTAACTTAGTGAGACAACCAATATTATCTATTACATAAATTTATTCTAATTACATTATATGGTAATTAGACTCCTGTGTCAATATCTAATAGAAAATTAAATCATATTAGCTATTATTCTATATCTTTTTTCTCCTCCAACTTTATATTATGAATTAATTCTAAAATTATTCGTTAAACTTAAAAACAATTCCAAAATAGACTTCTTCTTCAGTTCTATAACCCTCACTCCAATCAGTTCTCAGGCCCCAATTAGGATTCAAACTATAATTAACAGTCCCACCAGTAAAATAATCATCATCAATTTTTTGTCTCAAACACGAAATAGACCACTTTCCCGTTTCAAATTCTAATTTTGCTTCTATTATAGAATCTTTATCTAATTTTCCTGTTCCCTCTAATTCATAGAGAAAAGGGAAATAGGAGACTTCCAAATCTGGCAGTGAACTATATTCGACTCGATCTCGTATTCCAAAAGCAGAAACTGCTCTTGATTGCTCAGTAATTTCATCATTTATCCGGCCGACTATAAATAATTTTTCGTCTCCTAACAGGCTATAGCTAAAGTCACCATAATAAAACTTTTCTTGTGCCCCATGAATAGCCTCTAGTTCAACTTCCCATCTATTATTCAATCTCTTATAACTAACTTTTTCTCTATTTTTAGAAAAATGAAGACCAAGTTGACTCTCCACTTGTTCATTAGAATCCTTATTTTCTCCAAATAGTTGATTGATTCCGTTCATATTTCCCATTGCTACCACAGAATCCTTTTGGTCTAGGGAATCAGCATCAACAATAGTTCCCTTTAAATATAGCGCAAAGTACTTATAACTAAATTGCTCATTGTCAGTAATTTTCTTTCTTAAAACAGCTACAGGTTCTTCTTTTGTTGCTCCTACTTGACTATTCATCTTTATTTGAGCCCGATTACCTCTCTCTCTCTGATAATTAAATTTGATTTCAGTTCTAATCTTTTGGTTGCTAATGATTTTTTTAGGCTCTATAAGAAATCTAAATTGAGATTGTTGCCCTTGTTCTTCTTTATTCTCAAAATCAATTAATCTCTCTGTTAATTCAAGTTTAGCCTGCTTATTAGTTATGGTAGTCACCCAAGAACTATAATTTAGTCTTGATTTTTCTTCTTTATCAGCTCCCTGAGCACTAAATTGACCAGCTTCCCCAGAAACATCTACATCCTTCATCCAATCTTGATTCTTAATTATCTCCCACTCATTCCCCGTCTCCTTTGGCTGATTAAATTCCATACTTAAAGACTGTTCAAGTTCAGAACTAAGTTCAATAAAATCTAAAGAATAAATTATAACTGGCTCTTCTGTTGCTTGTACTGTAGAAATCACACTCATTAATAAAACCAATGTTATAATCAGCACTAATTTTATCTTTACCACTACTAACTCACCTCTATTTATAAATTTTGGTCCTGAATTGTTGGCGTTACTAAAATTAATAGCTCTCGTTTGCCTTCTGCTTTTCTTTTTCTACTAAAAAACCACCGTACTAATGGAATTTTATTAAATCCCGGCATTCCTCTTTCATAATTTTCTTTACTTTGTTTAGTCATTCCCGCTAATATAGCAGTTTGACCATTTTTTAAACGCAAACTAGTAGTTAATTCATTTTTGCGAACTACAATATCAGATCGTTCTTCATTTAAAAAATGACTAATTTCAGGACTAACCTCTAAATCAATTAATTGCTCTCCTTTTACTTCAGCACTTAAATCCAATCTCATTCCTACTTCTATCTCCTCGATTCTCGAATCATTATCATAATCATCTTCAGTATCGGAATTAATAACTATATTTTCTTCACGTCCCACAAACAAATTAGCTTCTTCCCCCGAAGTTACTAACACATGTGGATCAGCTCTAACTTCAGCTTGATTTTCCTCTTCTAGCATCTTCAAATTACTTAAAAATTTCCCCGAAATATCACCTTCAAAAGTTAATAATCCTTCATCTAAATCATAACTAGCTGTTTTATTAGTCTTCTGTCCTTTATCATAAGCAAATAATTCATTCCCTATTTCTTCCATTTGACTCGAGTTAACCTCAGTAACTATCACTTTGATCTTAACTTGCGGACGCGGTTGATCAATTTTTTCAATAAAACCTTTAATCCTCTTTAATTTTTTAGTTGCAGCACTAATCGTTAATATATCATCATTTCGATTGCCATGGACATAAGGTTTAAAAAAATCAGGTAGTACATTAAATACCTTCTTAGAACTAACATGGTCTAGACGTATAATTTCTATATCACTTAATTTACTAAAAGTATTATTCTTAGGATTTGCTAACCCCACTAAATAAAAATCTTCAATTTTACGATAAGTATAACCACCACTAGCTAGTATCCGATCTAATACTTTTTCTAAGGGCATCTCTTCAAATTCAGCCGTGACTTGACCAGTTACTGTTTGGTCAGGAATTATATTTATTCCTGTTTGTAATGAAATTTCTTGCAAAGCTTCCCTTATATCGGTACTAAAAAAAGTTATTGTTACTAATGTTTCTTCTTGTTTTTCTTCAGCCTGAACTATATTAGCGGACTGCATAACCAAAATCAACAATAAACAGATGACTAAAAATATTATTCTTCGTCTTGCTTTCAATACTCTCCCCTCCTATTTTTGTAACAATTAGATGTAAATATATTCCTTTAACTTCTATTATATTACTTTAATTCGTTTGATTCAAGCACAAAAAATAAAAAAAGAGATTTATCCTGTGCTCCAAAAGGATAAATCTCTTCCAAATATTAATTAAATTTAATAATAACCTGGCTACTTAATCATTAAAAAACTGTTTATTGTTAATCAAAAATTTATTAACTAGTTTCTCAAAATAAGAAGTTAAATCTTCTTTAAGATATTTATAACCATAAACAGCAGCAATCCCACCTCCAATACAATCAGCTATTAGATCCCACATTGTATCTACAAGTCCTGTTTTCTGCATATTCATCCCCAAAAAAGAATCCATAGCAAACTCGAATATCTCCCAAAAAACACCAATAGAAACCGCAAAAGTAAAAGTAAAGAGTCCAATAAAAATAGGACTTAATACAACATCAATCTGATCATCACGATTTAATATATAAATCAATATAAATCCAACAAGTCCCAATATTATCCCAGAAAAGGTATGCAACATTGTATCCCACCACCAGAACCGATAATAATAGTCCTGCAATTCCCCCAAATAAAGTGAGGCAAAAGCAAAAATAATCATTATTATTTGCATATCAGATGGAATATATATAATTTTATTCTGCGATAATATATATGGCAAATACGTAGAAAATAAAGCCAGAAGAGCAGTGAATAAATTTAACCACCGCAAAGTAATTACATCTCCAATTATAGCAGCTACTAATAAGATTCTAATCGCCCATAATAAGACTTTTTTTATTTTTATTCTTCTAATATTAATCCCCCCCTTTCTCTAATAAATTGACAATTTACAATTGAGAATTGATAATTAAGTTCAAAAAAATAAAATCAAAATAATAACATCACAGCTACTCAAAAGCATAATAAAAATAAACTGAGAAGACTCCTATCAATTAAGAATTAAAACTATTAAATCACAATCTCAAAATTAACTCTACTATAATATATATTATGTTTAAAGGAAATGAATCTTTAATTACTCTAGCTATGTATTTCATTAGTCCTCCTAATAACTAACACAATTTTTCCCCGATTCTTTGGCCAGATAAAGTTGCTCATCAGCACTATTAATCAACTCATAGGAGTTTTGCGATGAAGTAGAATATGCTACTCCAATACTAACAGTTATCGTAATAATTTCTTCATCATAAACCACTTCCATATTAGCAATTAATCCTTTTAGCTCTTCCCCTATTTTGACTGCAGCTTTAAGGGTAACATTATTTAAAGCAATTGCAAATTCTTCGCCCCCATAGCGGGCTACTGTATCATTATCACGAGTATTATTCTGCAATAAATCTGCTAATTTAGCTAAAATTTTATCTCCCGCTTGATGGCCATAAGTATCATTTATTCTTTTAAAATTATCTATATCCAATAATAACAGGGCCAAATTATCCTCACAATCTTTAGCTTCTTCAACTTCTTGCTTTAATATTTCTTGAAAATACCCATGATTGTACAAATTAGTTAAACTATCGCGTAGAGCTAATT
>JBNJDB010000098.1:0-7627 GCA_051744465.1 Bacillota bacterium
GAAACTCAGGACGAAACTCAGGACGAAACTCAGGACGAAATGCGTCTGATGATTAAAGCGGTAGGTAATAGTTGGCTTGCAATTGAAGTAGATCAAGAACCGGTATTTAAAGGGCGGATTAAAGAGGGGGAAAGTAAAGAATTTATTGGGGAAAATATAAAAGTGAAGATTAGTAATGCGGCAGGAATTAAGATTATTAAAAATGGTCAAGAATTAGGTGTTTTAGGAAGAAGAGGAGAAGTTGTTGTTAGAGAGTATTCACTTAAATCTAATTAAATATTTTAGCCATGAATAATATTTGTTCGCAGGTAATATTATGTATAATAAATCTGTTTAAATTAGGAAGGCGGTAGCCTTAATGAAGGATGTTTTCATGGAAAAAGATATGGCTTATGATTTAGGTGATATTTTATTAATTATAATTATTGTTTTTGGTGGCAAAAGTATTATTTATAGAGTCGTGGAATTTTTTTTAGCTGTCAATAAATCTTCTTTAGTATTGCATTTTTCGTTTCATTTGCTACAGTCGTTATTATTAGTAGCTTTAACATTAGGTTTTGTTAAATTTAAATATAATTATTCTTTAGTTAATTTTGGTTTAAAAAAGACCAAACTAATCAAGATTATAAATTATGGTTTGCTTGGTGGGATGAGTATTTGGTTAGTAATTATGTTTGTAAATAATTTTATTCATTCAATTATTATTAAGTTGTTTGATTTTAATCCCCCAGCTCAGGGAACGATTAGAAGTTTATTAGGTTCGGATAATTTATTTTGGTTTATAGCACATAGTTTGTTAATAATAATTATTGCGCCAATAACAGAAGAAATATTTTTCCGCGGATTAATTTATCCTTATTGTAAGAATAAATTAGGTATAATCAAAGGAAGTTTAATTAATGGAATAGTATTTGCAGTAGCTCATTTAAACTTTTGGATATTTATCCCAACATTTATTGGTGGTGTTGCGTTAGCTTGGATTTATGAGCAGACTCGTTCTTTATATCCAGCAATGATTGCACATAGTACTTGGAATTGTATCGTAATTTTTTTAGTTTATATATTATGGGAAGTAGGTTGATTAAAGTCCATGTGGTTAGGTGATAATTATGAAAAATAACTTTTATCGTCATATTTTACTATACATATTTAAATGGTTAATAGTTAGTTTTATATTAGGTTTTTTGGGTGCTAATATTGTTTTTGTTTTGCATTTAGTAATAAATTATTTAAGGAACATGTTACAGTATTCATCATTGCTCACCCCAATAATCGGCGGTTTATTAGTCGGGTTAATTATTTATTATTTTGATTTTAGATCAGCTGGTTTAGGTACCAATCGCTATATTGATTTTGCAAAGCAGAATAGAAAAATTGCGCATCCAGGAAAATTATTAGTCAGTAAGTTTGCTAATACTAGCTTAACTTTAGGGTTGATGGGGGTTCAAGGTTTAGTGGGGCCAATTTTATTAATTGGTAGTAGTTTAGCAATGTTTGTGCAACAATTGGCTATTAAGTGTAAAATTAATTTGATTAATAAATTTGAATATCGGGTTTTAAATGTTTGTGGTGCAGCCGCAGCTTTAGGTCCTTTATTAGGTGCTCCTATTGGTAGTGGTATTTTTGCTACTGAAGTGTTATATAAATCATCCTTAGATTATAATGATCTTTTCCCTGCTATTTTATCGGGTAGCTTTGGTTGTTTTTTTTATAATCTTTTCTATCATCATCATCGCCTTAATTTGAGTTATGAGATTGATTTACCTAATTTGACTACCCAAGAAATTCTTTTGACAATTGGAGTAGCTTTATTTGCTGGATTTATGGGCCAAGGAATTATTTTAATTTATAATTTTTTTAGAGATTTTTTTGAAAAGTTACAGATTAGTTCCTTATTAAAACCAGTTGTAGCTGGTTTAGTAGTTGGATTATTAATTAAATTATTTAATATTGATGGAGTTGTTACTAAGCTAAAAATAGAAGAGATTTTATTTTCGGGGGTAGCAGTTAAGATTTTGTTTTATTTGTTATTGTTTAAAATATTAATTACTATTGTGGTTGTTAGTAGTGGTGGTAGTGTAGCAATGGTAGATACTGCCTTATTAACTGGGGGGTTATTGGGTAACCTATTGCATTACTTGGTGCCCTTACCTTTAAATTTATTAGTTGTAATTGGCATGTCTGCTATTTTATCTTCTGTAGCAAATGTCCCCTTGGCTACAATAATTTTAATTTCAGAGATATATGGAATTAATCTTAGTTTATCAGTAGTTTTAGGAAGTATAATTGGATTTTTAGTGGGTCGTGCTCAAACTGTTTATCAATATTTAGAATTAGAATAGAAGGAGAGATTAAATTGAAAATACTATTAACAAATGATGATGGTATTTTTGCACCAGGAATTAGGTGTTTATGCCAAGAGTTAGAAAAAGACCATGATGTAATTGTTGTAGCACCAGATAGAGAGAGAAGTGCAGCTGGACATGCGATTACTATTCATTATCCATTGCGCGCTAAAGAAATGGAATTTGATGATGTTGAATCGAAATGTATTGCTGTTGATGGTACTCCTGCGGATTGTGTAAAAATTGCTTATGAAGCCTTAATTGATGAAGAAATAGATTTATTGATTTCAGGTATAAACATTGGCCCTAATTTGGGGCGAGATGTTTTATATTCAGGAACAGTATCAGCAGCTATTGAAGGATTATTATTAGGTTTGCCCTCTATTGCTGTTTCCTTGGTAGCCACTGATCACTGGGATTTTAAAGATAGTGCTCGGTATATGAGAAAATTTGTAACAGAATATCAACAGCGTGGTTTGAAAAGTGATGTCTTATTGAATATTAATATTCCTATTGATTATGAAGAAGGAACTAAAGTTACTGAATTAGGTGATAAGGGTTACACTAATAGTTTTGAACAGCGATTAGATCCTAGTGGTGAAAGATATTATTGGTTAGCTGGAGAACTGATAGAAGAGGGAACTAGTGCCGGTACAGATGTTACTGCGGCTAAAAATAATTTCATTTCAATTACACCAATAAAACTTAATTTAACTTCTCATGATAATCTTGATGAACTAAAAAATTGGAATATATGAGTCATAAATTACTCCGCTATGAATAGTTTATAATAAACTGCTCATGGGGGAGATTTTTTTATGGTTAATTTAAATGAAAATGGAGCAAAACTGAAATTAACTGGGGTTATAGTAGGCTTTAGTGTAAGTCTAGTTTTATTTTTTAGTGCTACGATAGTAGTAGGTGTTATGATTAATTTTATTAATATTGCTAGTCTTACAACGGATAAAATAATGGTAGGAATTAATTATGCAGTTGTTTTCATTGGGGGTTTAATAGCAGCTTATCATTCTCAAAGTAGAGGTTGGCTTAATGGTGCTTTGTCAGGTTTGATCTATTGCTTACTATTAATTTTATTAGGCAGCTTGTTTACTACTTTGTCTTTTTCAGGTGGGTTGTTATTGCGTGTTTTAATTGCTTGTTTAGTTTCTGCTTTAGGTGGGATGATTGGAATTAATATGATTTAGGGCTTAGGTATTTTAACTAAATTAGAAAGTAGGTGATTATCATTGAGAAAAAAATTGAGATAAGATGTCAAAGTGATAATTCGAGAGAAGAAATTTCTCAATTAGTTACTCAAGCATTTACTAGTTGGCAGCGAAGAATAAATGCAATAACTAGAACAGAATTTGTTGATGAGTTAGCAATGATTCCAACAATCACTTTTATCTTAGGAACAATAACCACAGGTTTTTTAAAGGAAATAGGTGAAGAAATTTGGAATAATTTAAAAGAAGTAGTTAGTAAGGGGAGTAACTGTAATCAAAAACCTAATATGAAATTTGATTTTAATTATGAAGGAATTGATATATTAGTTGAGGTAGAGCATAATGATTTGGAGACATTGCATAGTGTCTTAAAAAACATGGATGATATAATCACAGGAATATCTAAAGAAGAAGAACAGGTGAAGTTTATATTAGGGGAAAATGGAAAGTTCAAAAGAAAATTTTAAATTTTGGCACCTGATTAGGTGCTTTTTTTGTATTAAAATTATGAGATTGTATATACTAATTAATAATTCTAGAGAATTTTTGATTATGATAGGAGTGGTTTTGTTGTGGCTACTAGCCTAGTTTGGTTTTATTTATTTGTAGCATTTAGTTTAATTTTATTTTTGCTTGTTCCGCGGGAAGAAATTTTAAATTTGTTGCCCTTTGGTTTAGTAGGAGGTTTTGTGGTAGCTCTTATTTTACAGTATTTTGCGGTTAATGTTTTTAGATGGTGGAAGTTTAATTATGGTTGGGTTGAAATATTTAATACTCCACTGGGGGTTTCATTAAGTTGGATACCACCTGTTATTATATTTGCTTATTTCTGGTCAATTACAAATTCGATTTGGGGTAAATTAATATATATATTTTCTTTTGCACTAATAACTACAATAGGTGAATATATTTTTGTTATAACAGAATATAGAAGGTATCTCAATTGGAATGTATATTTAACTTTAGTTTTAGCCTTTGTAATTCATTTATTATTAGGGAGCTATTTAGAATTTCGTAGACAAAAAATTAATTAAATGAGGTGAAATTGATGGTAATCAATCAACTAAATAAATTATTAGCAGTAGAAGAATTAGATAATTATTGGCAAAAAAAAGATTTCAATCTATTACCTCATCAATCTCAAACTGTTAGTAAAGTGATCAATCAAATGGATGGTCGAGCTTTATTGGCTGATGAAGTTGGTTTAGGTAAAACTATTGAAGCAGGCTTAATTTTGAAGGAATATTTACTGCGAGAAGTAGTAGAGACTTGTTTGATTTTAACTCCAGCTTCCCTAGGTTTTCAATGGTGGAGAGAATTAAATAATAAGTTTAAAATAGATTTGTATAATAATCGGAATGGCACAGGATGGCATTATTTTAATATAATAATTGCTTCATTAGACAAAGCTAAACGGAACCCCCATCGCCAAGAAATATATGAACGGGGCTTTGATTTAGTTATTGTAGATGAAGCTCATCGCCTAAAGAATAGAGAGACTATGAATTGGAAGTTTGTCAATGATATTCCTAAAGAGTATTTGTTATTATTAACTGCAACTCCGCTCCAAAATGATTTAGAAGAATTATATAATTTGATTAGTTTATTAAGACCAGAATTATATAATAATTATAATCATTTTAAGCAAGATCATGTCCGAGGTAAGCAACAAGTGAAGAATTTAGAACAGTTACAAGACCAGTTATCCCAATTAATGATTAGGAATAAAAGAAAGAATGTTCGTTTAAATCAGGATAATGATAGAGAGTTAGAATTGATACCGGTAGAATTAGGAATTGCAGAGCAACAATTATATGAGCGGATAACTGATTTGATTCAAGAAAAACAACAAGGCTCTTTACAAGGGAGTTCTTTTCAATTATTAAATTTACAACGAGAAGTCTGTAGTAGTTCTTTTGCGGTTGTTAAATCATTACAGAGAATGTTAGATAAAGACCGTTACCAAGGGATTAAGGATGATTTAGAGGAATTATTAGAGTTTGCTAATCAAATTGCAAATAATGAAAAAATGAAAGTAGTAGAGGAAATCATGTCTGCAAGTGATGGAAAAGTAATTATTTTTACTGAGTATAAAGCTACGCAAGAATATATTGGCTATTATTTACAACAGGAAGGCTATACGCCTGTTTTATTTAGTGGAGATTTATCTGATAATCAAAAAGAATGGGCCAAGAATACGTTCTCTCAACAGGGGGATGTTTTAGTTAGTACCGAGGCAGGGGCCCAAGGAATTAATCTGCAGTTTTGTAATATAATTATCAATTATGATTTGCCGTGGAATCCAATGAAGCTAGAACAAAGAATTGGGCGAGTTGATCGATTAGGGCAGGCTAATAATGTTGTAGTCTATAATTTAATTACTGCCAGTACAGTTGAAGAAAAAATACTAAATTTATTGTTGCAAAAGACTAATTTATTCGAAGCAGTAACTGGAGATCAATTACAGTTATTGGTTAATAATCAGGATAATAATATTGTGGATGCCTTAGGTCATTCCAATAGCGAATTATCAAAATTACAAAATAATTATTTTCATTAAATTTAGTTATAGATTTGTGCTTAAATTAGCCTTGAGGATCAAATTAGCCTCAAGGCTAATTTGTTAAGTGGGGAAATTTGCAATGTAGTTAATCGTAATATTGATTAATTAGTTGATCTAGCTTTTGACTAATTTCTAGTAGCTCTTTTTTGGCTAGATTTTCTTTTTGGCTAGCTTGATTTAATTTTTTTCTTAAGTTTTCTATTTCTTGCTTTAATTTTTCTTTGGTCATAAATAAACCTCCTAAATTGGTGTTGAATAATTGTTGCAACTTTAGTTTGGCTATGGTTTAATTAAATTATGTAGACTATTTAAAAGAAAAGTTGTATTTTTATACCTGTTTATGTATAATTATTAATATATTAAATATTTAATTATAGGAGGCGGAAAAAATGAAAGTTAGTATCATTGGCGCTACAGGCTATACTGGAGCAGAATTAATTCGATTATTAACGCAACATCCTAAGGTGGAACTAGAAATAGTAACCTCGAATAGTTTTGTGGGAGAAGAAATTTCTGATATTTATCCTAATTTAACAGGAATAGTAGATATGGAGTGTCAAGAATTAGATGTAGAGCAGATTGCTAGAGAGACTGAAGTTGCCTTTACTGCTTTGCCCCATGGCATATCAATGGATATCGTTCCCCAATTAGTGGAGGAGGGGCTTAAAGTAATTGACCTAAGTGGAGATTATCGCTATCAAGATTTAGAGACTTATGAGCACTGGTATAAAGAACATAGTAGTGGGGAATTATTGGAGTTAGGAACTTATGGGTTGCCAGAATTAAATAGAACTCAGATTCAAAATAGTAGTTTAATAGCCAATCCAGGTTGTTATCCAACAGCTTCTCTATTAGGATTATTGCCTTTAGTTGAGCAGGGGTTAATTGCTGATGAAAATATTATTATTGATGCTAAATCAGGAACTACAGGAGCAGGTAGAAAATTATCTCGAGGAACTCATTTTTCTGAAACGGCAGGTAATTTTAAGGCTTATAAGGTGGGAAATCATCGCCATCGTTCTGAAATAGAGGAAAAGTTATCTTTAGTACATGAGAATGAGATAGAAATCAGATTCACGCCTCATTTACTACCGGCTAAGCGAGGTATTTTAGCTACAATCTATGCTGATTTGACTTGTGATAAATCTACAGCAGAAATACTTGATTATTACAATGAATTTTATGACACAGCTAATTTTGTGCAAATCTTGGATAATAAATTACCAGAATTGAAATATGTAGTAGGGTCGAATTATTGTAATATTGGATTGAAAGTAGATAGAGAGCGGGGCCAAGTAGTAATCATCTCAGCAATCGATAATTTAGTTAAAGGGTCAGCGGGGCAAGCTATTCAAAACTTAAATCTGATGGCTGGCTGGGAGGAGACAACTGGTTTAGAACAAATCAGTCTTTATTTGTAAATTAAGTAACTGTGAGTTTTTAACTTGCAGTTACTTTTTTATTTTTTGTAATTAAAAGTATTATTATAAAAA
>JBNJDB010000099.1:0-7474 GCA_051744465.1 Bacillota bacterium
CTTCTCTAGCAGACTGTCTTTTCATATATCTTTGACATTGCTTAACTCGATCATAGCCAAGCATTATTCCTAACATAAAATCTTCTTCATCAGTATAGTCTTTCAAATCACTTTTCCCTATTTGTTTCACTACGTTAATACAACTTTCATTGCCAAAGAAAACATTAATTTTTTCTGATGTTACATTATAGATAATATAGGGAATATTATTATCCTTTAGTCGCTTTTCAATAAATTTTTTCTTCTTAGCTTCAGTAGTATGCAAAATAAGATTCCTAAGCCCCTTCTCAAATTCATATAAATGATGTCGGAAAACATTCATATTGCTCCATCCTTTCTATTCATAATTTTTACCTATTTTTAAAGTTTTATATTAATTTCTGCTAGTTACAATTAATTAACTTGCATAAATGATAATCAATTTCATTTATATTGTTTTTAATTATACCTTATATTATTAATTATGTCAAAGACATCTTCTACTACAAACCAATTTTGACTCCTCTCTAATTTTTAAATAATAGCTTAATCTACAAAAAATGAAAAGACTCTCGCCTACAAAGCAAGAGCCGTTTAAAATCTATATTTTCTTTCTAAAGGTGGGGGCGTTACATCATGCCGCCCATGCCACCCATTCCTCCCATACCTGGCATTCCACCTGGCATTCCTCCACCAGCTGGAGCACCTCCAGCGTCTTCATCATCATCTGACTTATCTGCTACAACTGTTTCAGTAGTCAATAATGTAGCAGCAGCGCTAGCAGCATTTTGTAAAGCAGACCGAGTTACTTTAGCTGGATCTACAATTCCACTGTCAATCATATCTACAAATTCTCCAGTATAAGCATCAAACCCGATTCCTTCACCTTTTTGCTTAACTTTTTCTGCAATTACTGCACCTTCATATCCGGCATTATCAGCAATTAATCTTAGTGGTGTTTCTAATACTTTTCTTACAATATCAGCACCAGTTTCTTCATCTCCTTCTAAACCTAAATCTTCTAGTGATGATAATGCATCTATCAATACTGCTCCTCCACCAGCTACTATTCCTTCTTCAACTGCAGAGCGAGTAGAATTTAATGCATCTTCAATTCTTAATTTTTTCTCTTTCATTTCAGTTTCTGTAGCAGCACCAACTCTAATAACTGCAACTCCACCAGCTAACTTAGCTAATCTTTCTTCTAACTTCTCTCGTTCAAAGTCAGAATCTGTATTTTCTATTTGACGACGCAATTTAGAAACTTTTTGCTCAATATTCTTTTCATCTCCTGCACCATCAACAACTGTAGTATCATCTTTTGTAACTTTTACACTGTGAGCTTGCCCTAACATGCTCATATCAGCATTTTCTAAAGACAACCCTAGATCTTCAGTAATTACTTGACCACCAGTTAAATCAGCAATATCATCTAACATTTGCTTTCTTCTATCACCAAATCCTGGTGCCTTAACTGCTACACAATCAAATGTTCCACGTAATTTATTAACAACTAATGTTGCTAATGCTTCACCTTCAACCTCTTCAGCAATAATTAATAATGGCTTATTCTCTTGAGCAACTTGTTCTAATAGAGGTACTATTTCTTGAACAGAACTTATCTTCTGATCTGTCATTAAAATATATGGGTCATCTAAATCAGCAATCATCTGCTCTTCATCAGTTACCATATATGGAGAAAGATATCCTTTATCAAACTGCATACCTTCTACAACTTCTAAGTCAGTTCCCATAGTTTTAGATTCTTCTACAGAAATAACTCCATCTTCTCCAACCTCTTCCATTGCATCTGCAACTAAATTACCCACTTCTTCATTATTACCAGCAGAAATAGAAGCTACTTGAGAAATAGACTCTCTATCTTCAACAGGCTTACTTACCTTTTGAATTTCTTTTACTGCTGTATCTACTGCTTTATGAATTCCTCTTCTTAATCCAATTGGATTTGCACCAGCAGCTACATTTTTAAGACCTTCACTAAAGATTGCTTGTGCTAATACAGTTGCAGTAGTAGTTCCGTCACCAGCAACATCATTTGTATTAGTAGCAACTTCTTTAACAGTCTGCGCACCCATATCTTCAAATTTATCTTCTAGTTCAATCTCTTTTGCAATAGTTACACCATCATTAGTGATTAATGGAGCACCAAAACCTTGTTCTAATACAACATTTCTACCTTTAGGACCTAATGTTACCTTTACAGAATCAGCTAAAGAATCAACACCATCTTCTAACTTGTGTCGTGCGTCTTCCCCAAACTTTATATCTTTTGCCATATGTAATCACCCTCCTTGAATTTATTTATTCTACAATTGCTAAAATATCTTTTTCGCTTACAACTAAATACTCTTCTCCATCTCGCTTCAGTTCATTTCCAGCAAACTTATTATAAATCACAACATCACCTTCGTCTACCTGTGGTTCAGCTACTTCACCAGTATCTAATTGTTTCCCTGGGCCAACTGCAACTACCTTGCCCTCTTGTGGTTCTTCTTTTGCACTATCAGGAATTACAATTCCACCTGGTGTAGTTTCTTCTTTAGCTTCTACCTTTTTAATAACTACTCGATCGCCTAATGGCTTAATATCCATATTAATTTCCTCCTCCTTTTATGTTAATAGATTTAATTTTAGTTTGACTCAATCTGGTTTTTTATTAGCACTCACTTTTGTCGAGTGCTAATCATTACACAAATAATAATAACCGACTTATTAGAAAAAATCAAGTTGACTAGCATGCCTTTTATAGTCTTAAATTAGCATTAAATCAAATTAGCTAATCTTTAATCACTTTTTCTCCCTTAAACTAACTAATATTTTTTATTTTGAATTAGATGATTTCAATTTACAATTCAGTCAAGCTCGAATAATTGACATTCAGGAATAAATAATATATGATATACACTAAATTCTTTAAATTTATAAGTAGATATTGAGGAGGTCATAATAATGGCAGAAAATCAAGAGCAAGAACGAGCAGTAGTTACAGTATTAGGAAGCGACAAGGTTGGTATTGTTGCTGAAATAACTGATCTGTTAGCTAAACATAATGCTAATATCATAGATATTACACAGACATTACTTGAAGATTTATTTACAATGATTATGCTAGTTGAATTAGATGATTTAGATACTGACTTTGAAACTTTAAATCAAGAATTAGAAGAAAAAGGTACAGAATTAGAAGTCAAGATCATGTTACAACATGAAGAAGTTTTCAGTTATATGCATAGAATTTAAAAAAGGGAGGGACTAATTTGCTATTTAATTCAGGAGAAATATTAGAAACAGTAAAAATGATAGAAGAAGAAAATTTTGATATTCGAACTATTACTTTAGGTATTAATTTAAGAGATTGTGCCCATCCTGATATTGAAATATTAAAAGAAAATATTTATCATAAAATAACTTCTACAGCCGAAAATTTAGTTGAAACTGCTAATAAAATTGAAACTAAATTTGGTATACCAATTGTTAATAAGAGAATTTCTGTTACTCCTATTTCTATTGTTGCAGATGCTTGTGAGGAAACCGATTATAGCTCTATCGCTCAAACTTTAGACCGCGCTGCTAAAGAAGTAGGTGTAGATTTCATCGGGGGATTTTCTGCTTTAATTCATAAAGGTTATACAAAGGGAGAACAAAATCTGATTAATTCAATTCCTAAAGCTTTAGCTACAACTGACCGTGTCTGTTCTTCAATCAATGTAGCTACTACTAAAGCTGGTATTAATATGGATGCAGTCTCAGAAATGGGCCAAGTTATTAAAAAAACAGCCCAATTAACTGCTGAAGATGACGGTTTAGGTGCCGCTAAATTAGTTACTTTCTGTAATGTACCCGAAGATAATCCATTTATGGCTGGTGCCTTTCATGGTACAGGAGAACCAGAAGAAGTCTTGAATATTGGAGTTAGTGGTCCGGGAGTAGTTAAAAATGCAATTGAAGAAATGCCTAATAAAAGTTTAAATCAGCTATCTGATAAAATTAAACGAACTGCTTTCAAAATTACTCGAATGGGAGAATTAATTGGCGATGCCGCTTCTAATATGATGGACATTCCTTTTGGCATTGTTGATTTATCATTAGCTCCTACACCAGCAATTGGCGATAGTGTAGCTAATATATTAGAAGAGATGGGCTTAGAGCATTGTGGAACACACGGGACTACCGCTGCCCTAGCTCTATTAAATGATGCTGTTAAAAAGGGTGGCTCTATGGCTTCATCGGCAGTAGGAGGTTTAAGCGGGGCCTTTATTCCAGTTAGTGAAGACCAAGGGATGATTGAAGCTACAAAAGTAGGGGCGCTTAGTTTAGAAAAACTAGAAGCTATGACCGCAGTCTGTTCAGTCGGTTTAGATATGATTGCTGTACCTGGTGCAACTTCTGCTGAAACTATTTCAGCAATAATTGCTGATGAAATGGCAATTGGTATGATCAATAGCAAAACAACTGCTGTTCGGATTATTCCTGCCCCAGATAAAGAATTAGGAGAAGAAGTTGAATTTGGTGGATTATTAGGAACAGCACCAATTATGGAAGTTAGTGACTTTAGTTCTGAGCAATTTGTTAATCGTGGCGGACGAATACCAGCGCCAATTCAAGCACTTACTAATTAGCTGTTGGCTATGGGCTATGATTGGATTCATAGCCCTAGCTTACAGTTTATATTTCCTTAATAGTACCCTTTAACGACTCAGCTGACTCGTGTATTGGCAAAACTGCTTTTTCATCTACAGAAATAGCTTTCACAATTCTTTCTACACATTGGGTTTCTAACATTTTTATGAAATTAGCTCAACTGCAAATTAGGTTCCGCATTCAAATCATAACTTGCCGCTTCATGATTTTGCTGCCAATTAAAATAACCAGCACTAGCAATCATTGCTGCATTATCAGTACAAATTCTAGTTTCAGGATAATACAATTCTTTACCTCTTTCTTCTAATTTTTCTCGCAGCTGTTTTCTCAATTGACTATTAGATGCTACTCCACCAGATAATAAAACATTAGTAACATCTTTTTCTCTAGCAGCTTTAGTTACCTTAGCAACTAACACATCAACCACAGCCTGCTGAAAACTAGCTGCTAAATCTGCTTTAACTAGTTCTTCTCCTCGTTGCTTAGTATTATTTATATAATTCAATACTGCTGTTTTTAGCCCACTAAAACTAAAATCATAATTTTCATGATGGATCATCGGTCTGGGCAAATCAATTGCATTCGGATCACCTTGTTGGGCCAATTTATCAATAGCCGGGCCACCAGGAAAACCAATCTCCATCACTCGAGCAATCTTATCAAAAGCTTCTCCCGCAGCATCATCTATTGTTCTACCAATAATCTCATAATCTCCTAATTGATTAAAATATAATAAATCAGTATGACCTCCTGATACAGTTAAACAAACAACTGGCGGTTCTAACTCTGGGTGAGAAATTAAATTGGCATAAATATGACCTTCAATATGATTAACTGCAATCAGAGGCAAATCATAAGCATAAGCAATTGACTTAGCCGCAGAAATCCCAACTAATAATCCACCGACTAAACCCGGGCCAAATGTAACAGCCACTGCTGACAAATCACTAAAACTAACCCCTGCTTCCTCTAATGCTTCTTCAATCACTGGATTAATCAATTCCACATGCTTTCGCGAAGCTATTTCAGGCACTACACCACCGAATTTACGGTGCCAATCCACTTGCGAAGAAATTATGTTAGATAGTACTTCTTTACCATCTTTGACTACTGCAGCAGCAGTCTCATCACAGGAACTCTCAATTCCTAAAGTTAAAAATCCTTGCTCCATAATTTTCACTCCCATCTTTTTTACCGTATAATATCGATTAAATTAATTACTATAATCATAGTACTCATCTTTATTTAAAATTCATTATTATTCTCTTTTAACTTAGCTTAATTCTAATTCTCCTTATCTGCTTCTTATTAATCTTATCTTATATTATATCTAAAGTTAAGCTAGATTAAAAGCTACAAAAAAGAAAAATCCCAGGGCCAAGCCCCAGGAGAATAAAAATAACTATTAATTTTCATAAAGCCACAAAAATGCTCCAGGAAATCTTTGTGACCAATACTTTTCACTATGCTCTCCACCTTCATCAACCACCATTTTTATTGAACTTTCTTTAAAACCGGCAGCTAATAATTCTTGATTAACTAATTTAGCTAATTCAATATTATGTTTATTGTAAGACTCATTAGAACTTTCTTTTGTTCCATAGTCAATATAAATTTGCATATCTCTTTCTTTACTTAATTTCTTAAAATATTCTTCATTGTATTCAAAAACCAAAAACGATGGTGATAAGGCACCTATTTTAGAAAAAACATTCTGGTATTTAAACCCGCCATAAAGTGAAATAACCCCTCCAAGAGAACTGCCCATAATCCCAGTGTTCTCTCTATCTTCTAAGGTTCTATACTCTCTATCTATATGAGGTTTTAAAGTTTCTACTATAAATTTCATATATTCATCTGCCTCAGATTTATCCATCCATTCAGTCTCTTCTGGATCATATGGTACAGACCAAGGTATATATTCTTGAAATCTTTTATCAGGATTATTATCAATCGCTACAACTATTACCCCATCGGTTTCCCCCTCATCAAAAAGTCTTTCTAAGTTTTCATCAACTTTCCATTCACCAGAATTAGAAGTCACTTCATTAAAAATATTCTGTCCATCATGCATATATACAACTGGATATTCTTTATCACTTTTCTCATCATAATCGGTAGGTAAATAAACCCAAATATTTCTTTCTCTATTTAATTGCGGTATCTCAAATCCTTGAATAAATTCTACATTTCCAGTAAGAGTATTTTTATCTTCTGGAATATAATCTACCATCATATCACTCCAATGATGTATCTTTTCTTCAACAACTTCATTTTGTTTTTTAACTCTGTGAATTCTGTTATCAGTAGCATTTCCAGCTGAATCTCTTTCTTCATAATACCAACCAAGCCCTCGAGTAAATTTATAAGCCAGTTTTTCTCCCTCACTTACAGTTAAAGTTATTTCATAATTTCCCGCTTCATTCTTTTTAAGCTTATACTCTTCTTTTCCAGGCATCCAATTACTCATATTTCCTACCATATAAATATCATCTTTCTCAGGCGTATATTCGGGTATCTCTGTCAATTCAAAAGTAACATCTACCTCATCAGGTTGGCTACTCATCGCTAATACATTGTCCTCTAAACCTAATAGCAATAATACAATTAAAAAGAATAATATTATCCTTGTCACTTTACCACTCCCTTAGTTCGATATTATAATTTATCCATCATATTATTATATTTTCTATATTATGTTGTTTTATCCTGCCAAAAATGTATTTTTGAAACAAAAAATCCCAGGGCCAAGCCCCAGGAGAATAAAAATAACTATTAATTTTCACTATGCTTTAATCAACTACCATTTTAATCTTTGTCTCTCTAGTGTTTA
>JBNJDB010000100.1:0-7433 GCA_051744465.1 Bacillota bacterium
ACACTTTCTTCTCGGGATACAATTAATAAAAAGTTACGTAAAATTTTAGATGAGGCTACAGATAAGTGGGGAGTAAAAGTAAATCGAGTTGAACTACAAGATATTATTCCTCCACAAGATATAAAAAATGCGATGGAAAAACAGATGCGGGCTGAACGAGATAGAAGAGCTTCTATTTTAAAAGCGGAAGGTAAAAAGAAATCAGCAATTTTGAAAGCCGAAGGAGAACAAGAGTCTGATGTTAAACGGGCTGAAGGTAAAAAGAAAGCACGTATCTTGCGAGCCGAAGCAGAGCAACAAGAAAAAATCAAGGTAGCAGAAGGGGAAGCAAATGCGATCAAACAGGTTTCTAAAGCCTTAGAAGGAATTGGTGGAGATCCAACTCAATACTTAATAGCTACTAAGTATATTGATAAGTTAGATGAAATTACTAGTGGTAATAATACAAAGACAGTCTTCTTGCCATATGAAGCTACAGGAGTCTTAGGTTCATTAGGTGGAATTAAAGAGATGTTTTCTGATGTATCAGGAACAGATCTACCGACGATTGGTACTACTGAAGATAATGACGAAGGTGAAGAAATTGCTCCTGAAGTTAAACAGCAGTTACAAGAAGAATATGGTGATGAACTAGACGATTTGGATTTAAATATTTAAATTTTTTAAGATGCCCTGGTGGGCATCTTTTTTTCTGCTCTATTGACTAGAGAAGGTTTGATTTTAGTATCTTATATGGTATAATCAGATTGGGTTTGACTCAGTTAAAATAGAGTCAAAAAAAGTGAGTAATTATAGTGGAAAGTATTGAGGAGGAGATAGGATGTATCCAATTAGAGTAAAAGAAAAATTGGCACCAGAAATTTTTCATTTCGAAATTGAAGCACCAGAAATTGCGGCTAAAGCTCAACCAGGCCACTTTCTGATATTAAGAGCAAATGAGAGAGCAGAGCGAATTCCGTTGACTATTGCTGATTATGATCGTGATAGTGGTACAATTGATATTGTTGTGCAAGTGGTAGGTTTTAGTAGTCAACAAATTTGTGATTTTGCTGAGGGAGAAGAATTTTTAGATGTAGTAGGACCTTTAGGAGAACCAATTGAAACAGAAGATTATGATCGAGTTATCTGTGTTGCCGGAGGTTTAGGAGCAGCACCTCTATATCCTAAGGTAGAGGCTTTAGCGGAGCATGGAACTGAAGTGACTACTATTTTAGGAGCTCAAACAGGAGAAAAAATAATTTGGGAAGATGAATTTTCTCAATTGAGTCACGAATTATACTTAGCAACTGATGATGGATCACGAGGTACAGAAGGCTTTGTAACAACTGTCTTGGCTGATTTATTAGCTGCAGATGATGATTATGATGCAGTGATTACAATCGGGCCAATGATCATGATGGAGGCAGTATCAGATTTAACAGCAGACTATGATTTGAAAACTATAGTTAGTTTAAATACATTGATGGTAGATGGAACAGGTATGTGTGGCGGCTGTCGAGTTACTGTAGGAGATGAAACAAAATTTGCTTGTGTAGATGGACCAGCTTTTGATGGTCATCAAGTTGATTTTAGCGAACAAAAACGCAGAAAGAAATTTTATCAAGACCATGAATCAGATATAGAAGATCATCATGTTGGAGGTGAAGGATGTCGTGTCCAATCAGAATAGAACGGAAATGGAAGAAGTTGATCCCCAAAAGAGAGTAACTAACTTTAAAGAAGTTGCCCGAGGTTATACTGCCCAACAAGCAGTAGAAGAGGCGACAAGATGTCTGCAATGTGATGATCCTAAATGTATGGAAGGTTGTCCAGTTCAAATTGATATTCCAGCTTTTATAAAATTAATTGAAGAAGAAAAATTTAGTGCAGCAGCAGCTAAAATAAAAGAGAAAAATAATTTGCCAGCAATCTGTGGACGAGTCTGTCCTCAAGAAGACCAGTGTGAACTAGAATGTGTCTTAGAAGCAACGGGAGAGCCTATCGCGATTGGTCGTTTAGAGCGATTTGCGGCTGAATATACTTCAGAAGAGACACCAGATATTGTACAAGATAAAGGAAAAGTAGCAGTTGTAGGAGCAGGACCAGCTGGATTAACTGCTGCAGCTGATTTAGCTCAGATGGGATATCAAGTGACTATTTTTGAATCTTTTCATGAACCAGGTGGAGTATTGACCTATGGAATTCCTGAATTTAGATTACCAAAAGAAATAGTCCAAGACGAGATAGAACAGATTAGAGAATTAGGAGTAGAGATTGAATTAAATAAAGTGATTGGTAAGATAAAAAGTGTTGATGAACTATTAGAAAAAGAGGATTACCAAGCTGTGTTTGTTGGTACCGGAGCAGGATTACCTAAATTCTTAGGTCTAGAAGGGGAAAATTTGAATGGCGTTTATTCAGCTAATGAATTTTTAACTAGAGTAAATCTGATGAAAGCCTATAAGTTCCCCGAGTATAAGACGCCTGTCTATGTCGGCAATAAAGTAGCAGTTATTGGCGGGGGAAATGTAGCAATGGATGCTGCTCGAACTGCTTTGCGTTTAGGAGCTGAAGAGTCAATGATTGTTTATCGTCGCTCGCGAGAACAAATACCGGCTCGCGAAGAAGAAGTTGAGCATGCTGAAGAAGAAGGAGTACAATTCAAATTATTGCGCAATCCGCGTCGGATTTTAGGAGATGACGAAGGCTTTGTAACTGGTTTGGAATGTATTAAAATGGAATTAGGTGAGCCTGATGAGTCAGGTAGAAAGCGACCGTTAGCAATTGAAGGATCAGAATTTGAAATGGATGCCGATATGGTAATTATGGCAATCGGTCAGAATTCCAATCCGATTTTATTAGATGATAGTCCTGAGATTGAAACAACAGAGTGGGGGACAATCAAGACAGATGATGTAGGTGAAACAAGTAAAGAAGGTGTTTTCGCCGGCGGTGATATTGTGACTGGAGCTGCTACTGTAATTGAGGCAATGGGGGCAGGAAAAGATGCTGCTGTGGCTATAGATGAGTATATTCAGAAGAAAAATCAATAATAATAGAAATAACTGAAAATAAAAAAAGGTAATTTTTATTGACTATAGAAATATTTTTTATGGAAAGTTTAAATTATTAAAATCATATGAGGAGTGATGTTAGTGAGTAGTTATGTAGAAAGTATAATGGAAAAGATTAAAGATAGAGACCCTGAGCAGCCTGAGTTTCATCAAGCAACAGATGAGGTGTTAGAATCATTATCTTTAGTTTTAGAAGAAAACCCTGAGTATAAAGAATCAGGAGTTATAGAACGAATTATCGAACCAGAACGACAAATTGTGTTCCGTGTTCCGTGGGTAGACGATGAAGGTAATACGCAAGTTAATCGTGGTTTTAGAGTCCAGTTTAATAGTGCTCTTGGACCATATAAAGGTGGACTTAGATTTCATCCTTCTGTCAATTTAGGTATTGTTAAGTTTTTAGGATTCGAACAGATCTTTAAGAATTCTTTAACTGGTCGACCTATTGGTGGAGGTAAAGGTGGGAGTGACTTTAATCCTAAAGGAAAATCTGATGGTGAAATCATGCGTTTCTGCCAGAGTTTCATGAGTGAATTATATCGTCATATTGGTGACCAAACAGATGTGCCTGCGGGAGATATTGGAGTTGGCGGTCGAGAAATTGGTTATCTCTTCGGTCAATATAAAAAGCTAGCTAATGCATTTGAAGCTGGCGTATTAACTGGAAAAGGATTAGACTGGGGTGGTAGTCTTGTTAGAACAGAAGCTACTGGTTATGGATTAGTCTACTTAGTACAGGAAATGATGCAAGATCATGGTACTGACATAGAAGGTAAAGATGTTGTTATTTCTGGTTCAGGAAATGTAGCAATTTATGCTACAGAAAAAGTACAAGAACTAGGTGGCAATGTGATTGCTCTAAGCGATTCAAGTGGTTTTGTGCATGATCCAACTGGAATTGACTTGGATTTAGTAAAAGAGATTAAAGAAGTAAGAGAAGGAAGAATTAAAGAATATTTAGAAGAATATCCTGAAGCTGATTATAATGAAGAAAGCTTTGATATTTGGAAATTAGATTGTGATGTAGCGTTACCATGTGCTACACAGAATGAATTAGATGGTGAATCTGCTGAAGCACTTGTAGCTAATAATGTAATTGCAGTTGGCGAAGGGGCTAATATGCCATCTACTCCAGAAGCAGTTAAAGTCTTTTTAGATAATGATATTTTATATGCACCTGGTAAGGCTGCTAATGCAGGTGGAGTTGCTACTTCTGCTCTAGAGATGACACAAAATGGAATGTATGATTCTTGGAGCTTTGATAAAGTAGATCAAGAACTAAAGGGTATTATGTCTGATATCTATCAAAACATTAGTGAAACTGCTAAAGAATATGATAAAGAAGATAATTTCGTTGTAGGTGCTAATATTGCTGGATTTATTAAAGTAGCAGATGCAATGTTAGACCAAGGTGTTATTTAAAAAATATTAGCAATGAATTAATTTAATCTCTAAAACCCTGAGTTGCCAGTTTCAATCTGGTTACTCAGGGTTTTTAATTTGGAAATCCAGTATTTTTTTCGACAAAATAATTTAAAAAAGTGATTATATCTGATATAATTACATCAAGTTGTAATGATTTAATGAGAATTTGTTTGACTGTTAGAGAGGTGTTGATTGAGATGCAAAGTGATAGAGATCAATTGAAAGATTTGAAGGGTCAAGAAAAACTTGAAATTTCTTTATTTGATTTTGTATTAAGTATATCGCATAATTTAAATTTGATCTATCAAGATTTAGAATGGCATCATGAAAAAGTTGCTTATATAACTTGTCAACTTTTAGGGAAGTTAGATTATTCTAAGCAGAAGAAAAAAGTATTAATCATGGCTGCAGCATTACATGATATTGGAATTTTAACTTTAGAACATGAAAAAATTGATGTGATTAAGCAAGTTGAATTAAATGATACTGAAGATATAGCAGACCATGCTAAAATAGGAGCAGTTTTAATCGATAAATTCCAAAAGTTATTTAATTTTGAGGGAATGATTGATGTGATTAAATATCATCATGACGCTTGGGATATTAAGGATCCAAGTGATTCTCAAGAAATTAAAGATATTAAAGGTAGCCATATTCTTCATTTAGCTGACCGCGTAGCAATTTCAACTAAACAACATAGCCATACTCTAAATCAAAAAGATGAAATATTAGCTGCTATTAAAGAAAAATCTCCTGCAGTTTTTGCTCCAGAATTAGTTGAAATACTAGAGAAAGTAGCAGAGAAAGAAAGCTTTTGGCTAACTTTGGATAATCCTAAAATAATAGAAGGAATGTTAAAAAATAACAATAAGATTGATTTAAATGTAACTTTAGGCTTGGATCAATTACTCAAAGTTAGTGAATTTTTCAGCCATATTATTGATTTGCGGAGTAGATTTACTTTTGTTCATTCTCAGGGAGTGGCCGAGGTAGCTAGTAAATTGGCTGAGAAATTAAATTGGTCTGCTAGAGATAGGAAGAAAATAAGAATCGCCGGTCACTTACATGATTTAGGGAAACTAAGTGTACCTAAAGAAATTTTAGATAAGTCAGCTAAGCTAACCGAAAAAGAGTTCAGCATTGTTAGAGCGCATACTTTTCATACTTATCATTCTTTAGATATGCTAGGCTTAGATGAGATTAAAAGATGGGCTTCTTATCATCATGAACGAATTGATGGAACAGGCTATCCGTTTAAAATTAGTGATTTATCGGCGGGAAGTAAGATGATGGCAGTAGCTGATGTGTTTACTGCGATTACAGAAGATCGACCTTATCGTGATGGTATGGATAAAGAAAAAGCTATTTCTGTTTTGCAATCTATGGTTGAGAATAATAAATTAGATGTTGATTTAGTTAAGATTGTTGTTGATAATTATGATGAGTTTAATAGTTTGCGAAATAATATTCAACAAGAAAATTTAAAAATAAGTTAAAAACCAGGCAGGAAATAGTAGAAAAATATAGAATAATGTAATTAGTAACAAATTTGAATTATTAGATTAAAGGGGGGATAATATGGATGCAGCTGCTCGTTCTACGATTATGGAACATCAACAATTGATGTATGACTCCTCTATTAAAACTGCAGGGATGGCAAAAGATCAAATGGAGCAACAAGGAGAAAATATACTCAAATTACTAGGTTCAACTGAGATTAATCAATCTAGTCATCCTCATAAGGGACAAAATGTAGATATTAGTGTTTATTAAAAGTAGATTTAATTTAGCTACCTCATATTTTTGAGGTAGTTTTTTTATTTTTTTGGTGCTAATTAATAATTTTATCGTATATATTTCCTCCAATAATTAATAATAAGTAATGATGGTAGACAAAAGGGGGAGTTCAGATGAGAATTGAAAATTTTTCTGGTAGAGGACAGACTACTTTAGACCCTGGTGGTAGTCCTAGTCCAGATCAAGAAGATGGTGCAAACGAAAAAAAGCAAAAGGCCTTAGAATCTCTAAAACAATTAGGGCAGACTAATAAGGTGCCTCAGATAGATAGTGACGTGCATGCTTTGACAATTGTGGGCCAAATAGAAGGGCATAAAGTACTATCACCCAAAATTAAAACAACTAAGTATGAACATTTATTACCACAATTAATTGCAATTGAAGAAAACCCCAAGATTAAAGGTGTAGTAGTTGTTTTGAATACCGTTGGTGGAGATATAGAAGCAGGATTAGCTATTTCTGAGATGTTGAGTAGTTTATCTAAACCAACAGTTTCATTAGTCTTAGGAGGAGGTCATAGTATTGGAGTGCCGATTGCTGTGGCAACAGATTATTCCTATATAGCTCAAACTGCAACAATGACAATCCATCCAGTTAGGCTAACAGGAATGGTTTTGGGAGTACCACAGACTTATGAATATTTGGAGAAGATGCAAGAGAGAATTGTTAAATTTGTAGCTCAAGAATCTGGTATTGAAGAAGAAGAGTTTAAAGAATTAATGTTCAAACGGGGAGAATTGGTTCGTGATGTGGGTACAGTATTAATTGGTGATGAAGCTGTAGAAAGGAATTTAATTGATGAAACAGGCGGACTAGGACAGACGATTAACAAGTTACGAACTTTAATTGGAGACCAAGATGGAGGTACAGCAACTTCGCAAAAATCAATTGAAAAGTTAGAAGGTGAGCGACATTGAATTATTCAATAATTGCTGAAGATGAATTAACAGCAGGAGTAACGGAAGAAATGTTTACTACTAGACAACAGATTAATGTCAATGGGGTAATCATGGAAGTCGACCTTGAGTCTGGAGAATTAATTAGAATAATTAGTTCTAATCCAGCTAGTTATTTACTCTATCAACCAGGTCTGCAAATTAGTTTTCAACCTCAAATTAGATAAAAGGCTACCCCATTGGGGGTTAGTCTTTTTGCAAC
>JBNJDB010000101.1:0-7226 GCA_051744465.1 Bacillota bacterium
CTCAACTTTTTGCTTTATCTCTGTCAATTGTTCTTTAGACTCTTCAATTGCTGTTGCCAATCTCTCTTTTTCTGCTCCAGTATCTTCTATTGTTCTTTCCTCATATGATACTTCATTTTCAAGGACTAATACTTCTGAAATTGCTATTCCCGGGGATGCTGCTACCCCGCTCAACTTATAACTCATCAGTAGAGACCTCCTTTATTCCCCAAATCCACTCTCAATTAACTCTACAATTGATTGCACTGCTTCTTCTTCATCGGGACCAGTTGCTTCTATAACTACTTCACCTTCGTGACTAATTCCTAAACTCATTACTCCCATAATACTTTTTGCATTTACTTCTTGACCATCATAAACCAAATTAATAGAAGATTCATAATTTCCAGCCATATCTACTAACATCGAAGCAGGTCGCGCATGAAGTCCTGTTTCATTTTGAATTACTACTGTTTGTTTTTTCATTAAAATCACCTCATATATTTTTTATTTATAATCATTATTAAAATAATTATAATCTTTTAAATTTTAATTGTCAACTGCTTTACCTTTATGTCGAATCTTCTCTCAACCATTTTACAAAATTAAATTATAAAGCCAACAGCATTAATTCAATCTAGAATAGTACTGTTGACTTTATAATTATTTAAAGATTAAATTTATTACTTATTTTTTAGCAAAAGTTACTACTGAACTTCTGGTTTCAAAGCACTTACTAATGATGCAGTTACAACTGTTCCAATAATAATTGATAATTTCCAATTGATAAGCAAATCTTTGAATCTGCTTATAATCTCTTATTTGAATTATCAACTCTCAGGCTTGAATTATCAATTGTCAATCATGGTTTACTTTTACTCTGTTACTATATTAATTATTTCTTGTTTACTCTCAGCTGCTAACAGATCATCGCGAAAGTCTTGATGCATCAATTTACGCGACAATTTAGATAAAACACTTAAATGATCACTAGCTCCATCTTCTGGTACTGCAATCATAAAGAAAATTCTAGCTGGTTGATCATCACGACTAGCAAACTCTATTCCCTGGGCTGATTTTGCAAAAACCAGAGCCGGTTCAACTACAGTTTTACTTTGACTATGTGGGATAGCTACTCCATTGCCCACTCCGGTACTACTTTTTTCTTCTCGCGCTAAAATAGTTTGGTAAAATTCTTCTTGATCATTTATTTTGCCTGCCTTAGCTAGTTTGGCAATCATTTCTTGTAGAATACCTTTTTTATCCTCAGTTTTAGTCTCTAGTTTGATTAAATCCTCAGTTAGCAGATTAATTATTCCCATATTATCACTCCTTAGTTTGAGTCTGAATCTAAGCTTAGGTTGTTCTTATTCTTGAGCTAAAAATCATAATGCAACTAGGGTAAATTGCAAATTAAAAAACAACCTCCTGAAAAGTAAACTAAGAGGTTGTTTAACTATTTAAATTATTATATCCATTACTCATTTCCAATCTTAATTATCGATCATATTTTGTAAATCATCGGCCATTTTTGCTAAATCTTGAGCCGAAGTACTAATTTCATTAGACATAGTATTAATCTCATCAGAAGTGCTGATTAACCGATCACTATTTTGAGCTAAGTCTTGAATTGCTGTTGCTGTTTTCTTAATTCGATTAGCTGTTTGTTGGCTAGATTGTTCAATATCACTAAACACCTCTCCAGTTTCCTCAACAGTAACTTGACCTTCTTCTGTTTGTTCTTCTACCATTTTAATTGATTTTAAAGCTTGTTCAGTTTTATCTTGCGTCTTATTAATTAAATTAGATATATTCTCTGTTGCATCAGAAGTTTCTTCAGCTAATTCTCTAATTTCATCAGCTACGACTGCAAATCCTTGGCCCTGTTCGCCTGCTCTTGCTGCTTCTATTGCTGCATTTAAGGCAAGAAGATTAGTCTGCTCAGCAATACTATTAATCAAATTAATAATTTCTCCTATTTTAGCTGAATTATCGTCTAAATCATTAATTATACTAACTGTTTCTTGGACTTCATAATTAATATGTTTCATACTTGCCATAGTTTCTTCAATATTTTGATTACCTGTTTCAGTTCTCATATTAGATTTTTCAGCAAATGTAGTTGCTTCTTCTGTAGTTGCTGATATTTCTTGGATACTAGCAGAAATACCTTCTAAATCACTATTCTCTATAGTGGCATTCCCCTGTTGAGCTGAAGCAGATAATTCTTCACTATAGGCGGATAATTCATCCACTGCCTGACTTACATTAGAAATTAAATTTTGCATATCAGAAATAATTTGATTAAAATGACTAACTAAATGTCCAATTTCATCTCTAATAGTAATTGTTACTTCCCCGTCAAAATTATCTTCTTTAGCTTTACTAATTAAATTCTTCAAGGGCGTCACAACTTGTTTGGCCAATAAATTGAAATTAATTAGACTAATTCCAATACTTACTACTACCATAATAATATTTTTTCTAATTATTTGTCCTAATGAAACTCCAGTTTGACCTGCTTTAAAACTCATAATACTAAAAATCGCAAATAAAGATAAGACCCCACAAACTGTAACTAACATCGTAATCGCAAGTTTAGTTTTTAGAGTTAAAAATTTCCTTTCTTCTGATAACGGAATATCTTTAGTCCACTTCTGCAATCTATACACTACCAAACTAAAGAACGGCAAAGTAAATAATAAAATCAGAGGTAAGGCTAATAATAAGCCTAAAATATAGTCTTGTTTATCTAAAAAATCTACCATCAACATCCCTGTATTAGGCCCTATGACACAATAAATCATAGCAGTGATAATATAAAATTTAGGTAAAAAATTAATACTCTCTTGTACTTCCTTTAAATCATTACTATTATTATCATCAATATAATCTGCAATCAATTTGGTCTTTTTATTGACATAATAAATAACAAAAGTAATATAGGCAATTGCATATATACCTTGTAAAGGTACACTAGCCATAGCAAAAACTTCTTCTGTATTAACTATCCCATAGTACCACATAATAAAGTTCCAGACTGCAGGCGGAGCCAAAAATCCACCTATGAAAATAAGACTCAATTTAAAACGATTATTCTCCATGTTATCACCCTTCTTAATAAAATAATATTCTATAGTTTAGCTTAAGCTATCATTTAACTAAAATCATTTGCTAGCTTAAACCTTAAATTGATCCCCCAACCGCTGTAATTCTTCTGCCATTGTAGAAAGTTCTTGGGCTGAGGTGGTAATATCATTAGACATATCTTGAATATCATCTGTACTAGTTCGCACTTGTTCACTCTGTTCTGCCAAATTCTGTGTCGCATTAGCAGTTTCTTCAATTCGGTGAGCAGTTTCTTCACTAGTTTCTTTGATTTCTGAAAATACTTCTTCAGTCTCTCTAGCTACTTTCTCTCCTTTAGTTGCCTTTTTATCAACTTCTTTAATTACTTCCAAACCATTTTCAGCTTTAGTTTGTGTTTTATCAATCAATTTAGCAATCTTCTCGGTTGCATTATTAGTCTCTTCAGCTAATTCTCTAATTTCTTCCGCTACCACCGCAAATCCTTGGCCCGCTTCACCTGCTCTAGCTGCTTCAATTGCTGCATTCAAAGCTAATAAATTTGTCTGTTCTGCTATATTAGTAATCATTTCAACTATACTATCTATTTCTTGGGAGGTATCATCTAATTCATTAATCACTTCTACTGCCTTTTCTGTTGATTGACTAATATCATTAATACTAACTAGAGTTTCTTCTATATTTTGATTACCAACTTCTGTTTTTGAGCTAGATTCTTGGGCAAAACCTGTTACTTCTTGTACACTAGCTGATATACTTTCTATGCTCTTAGAAATATTTTCTACTAAATTATTTGTTGTTTCTATTGTTGCATTTCCTTCTTCTGAAGAAGCAGATAATTCTTGGCTATATGAAGATAAATCTTCAGCTGTTTCCAACAAACTAGTGACCATGACTCGCAGACTTTCTTTCATCTGATTTATTTTTTCTGCTAAATCCTCTATTTCTTGTTGACCTGAAACTTTAATTTCATTTCGCAAATTACCATTTGCAACCTGCTTTACTTCTTCTACTAATTCAGCTAGTGGTTTTATAATCAGCTGCTTATTAAATTTATTTATTATCACTAACGAAATAATCAAAAACAAAGCAGTTCCCAACATTAACCAATATAATATTTGACTTATTCTTTCCGGCATAGCAAATGCTTCATCTACTGGAATTTGAGTGAAAATAACACCATTTAATCTATCAATCTTAGTAAATGAAGCTAATCTTTCTATTCCCTCAAAACTATATCTAATAGTCCCTTTTTCTTTATCTTTAATTTTATCCATATTAAAAAATTGTTGGAGATTAAACTCTTCTTCTACATATTTTAGATTAGGATGAGCAATTAGTTGACCTCCCTGATCAGCTATATAAGCAGAACTACCCTCTCCTGTAGCTTGATTTGTTACCAAATCAGACAATATTGCTAGGGAAAAATCCCCTCCTAATATACCTAATAATTTATTTTCTTGATTATAAATAGGCATTGCCACAGTAATAATTGGTTTATTAGTATTTACATCTACATAAGGGTCAGTCCAGACTAATTCCTGCTTTGACTTAGCTTGTTTATACCATGGTCTAGTTCTTGAATCGAAATCATCGGGCAGATCAACCTGCGGTTCAGTATGTAAATTCCCATCTGTATCAGCAAAATAAACAAGCTTAAATTGTTGATGACTAGATTTTATTTCCTCTAATATTTCTGTAAACTCACCTGGATTTGTAAACTTAGCAGTATTAATGTCAGCTATTAAATTCAAAGAAGATTCGACCTTTGCTAATTCAGTATCAACCCTATTTTGTAAAGTTTGAGCTTGCTTTGAATTCTTCTCATAATTCAAACTTTTAATTTCTTCAATTGACAAATCACTCACCTGCTGGGTAACCAAATACATAACAATACATAACACTATAAATAAAAACCCAACAACTTTAATAAGCAAATTACTTTTAACCAAATTATTGATATCAAATTTCATATTAACCCCCCCTGTTTTTATAATATATTTATTGTTGATTTTCTAAAAATAAATATACATATAGTAAGTAAAACAAAGCAATCTAAAAATTATCTAAAAAATAATCTATTTTGTTACTTCTAACTACTATAAAACAGACCATTTTCTTCTTGTTTTTTAGCCCTATACATAGCATTATCAGCATTTTTAATAAGCTCTTCTAAATTTTCGCCGTCATTTGGATAAATGCTAACTCCTACACTAATACTTATAAATAACTTACTTTGATTAATTATTAATGGTTGATTAAAATAATTAATTAGCCTATTAACAACTTGTTTAATATCTTCTTTAAAATTAATATCAGTTAATACTATAGTAAATTCATCGCCCCCTAATCTTGCTACAATATCATTGTCCCCAAAAATATCCTCAAGCCGAGAAGCAGTCTTTTGCAATACTAAATCTCCTATATCATGACCAAAATTATCATTAACCTCTTTGAAGTTATCAAGATCAATCATAATAATTGCTAATTCTTCATCCTTTTTTTTCACCTCTCTAAGTTCATTTTGCCCATTTTTCATGAAATATCTCCGGTTATAAAGTTCGGTCAAATGATCATGATAACTTAAAAACATTATTTTTTCTTCCTTTTCTCTTCTAGCTTTCCTATTTGACCGCCACTGATTTATAAAAATATACCAAGCTATAATCAAAATAATCAGAGAAATCACAACAAAAATAGATAATAGAAAAATATTCCTTCTTTCCCTAGCAATTGCTTCGCTAACCTGCCTATCTAAAACATCTCGCAAATTTTTAGTTGCTCCTTCAATATCTAACTGATTTTTGGTATAAGTCCACCCTTTAAGAAGTGTCTTAGCTTCTCCTTTATTACCTCGACTGATAAGTTTAAAAGCTTTATCTTCAATTCTACTTATGGTCTTTAACTTCTTTTTTATTTTACTAGTTTCTCTAGTTGCCTCTTTTACTTCAGCTAATTGATTAATTTTATTAATAACTTCATTTAACTGGGGCTTATGTTTTTCATAATTATCCTTCCAACGAAGATCACCTGTCGAGGCAGCCATAAAAATTGACATTTCCAAACTTTTGCTATGAAATAAAAGTTGCCCCGCTGACTTTTCTAGGGCTAACTCTTGCTCTTCAATATTTTTAATCATCCGATACGAATTAATTACATTCCACGTAAGAATTACTAACAAAAATATAGTTATTATAACAGAAAGTATAAACCAAGGATTAGAATTAACAAAAAAATTTTTCATATTAAGTTTTTCTTGCAAATTATTAGTTTCCATCATAACCTAATTAACAGCTCCTTTGCAATATTCAAGCCTTACTGACTAATCCATTCTTCTACCAAATCTTCATTTTCCTCCACCCACTTTCTAGCTCCTTCTTGTGGAGTATTGTCTTCCTTTTGGATCAACATCATTGCTTCTTCCAAATCGCTTGGTGCCCAATAAAAATTATCCAAAAAATTATATACTTTAGGTTTATCTTCTTTCAAACCTTTTCTTACAATAGTACTAATCTGCTCTTGGTCTCCATAAACATTTTTAGGATCCTTTAGATACTTCAAATCCCATTTAGCAAACTTCCAGTGCGGAGTCCAACCTGTGATTACGATCCATCTTTTTTCTTTAATAGATTTTTCTAATACTGTAGTCATAGTTGAATCACTACCTGTTACTAATTCAAGTTTATTATCTATTTTATATTCTTCTAGCATCTCTCTACTTTTTCTCATAATTCCTGCATCAGGCTCAATACCAATAATTTTACCGGAAAACTTGTCCGAATGCCCCCTTAATTCTGTAATGGAATCTACAGGAACATAATCAGGAACAACTAATCCAATCCGCGTTCCCTCCAAATTCGGGCCAAGGATTTCCACCTGGTCTCCATATTTCTGTTTTGCATTTTTCTGCAACGAAGGTAACCAAGCTGCTACTGTTACATCTTGATCTCCAGCTGCAATTGATTCCCACAACGCAGTTAAAGTAACCGGCAACAGTTCTGCTTCATAGCCTAATTTCTTTTCGATTACAGCTTTAATTACATTGGAACTAGCTATTTCAGAATCCCACTTGACATAAACAATCTTAACAGGTTCTTCTTGCACCTTTTCTTGGTTCTGAACAATCTTATCACTCGAACAGCCTGTCATAGTAACAACTA
>JBNJDB010000102.1:0-7225 GCA_051744465.1 Bacillota bacterium
TTCTATCAATTCACGACCTATGACTTCCCAAATTGGGTCCAGTCATTTCATCACAACTGCACTATCTATATTTGTTACAACCTTGCTATCCATATTATTTTTGTTCATCGCAGTAATTACAGTATCATTCTCGACACTAACAATATAAGCATTCTCTCCAGCCATTACTAGAGATTCTTTGGCACCTTTGTCTTTAGCTTTAGTTACTGCTTGCTCTAATTTATTCAAATCATTTTTTCCTAAATTGATATTTCTAGATTTCAATCTTTGTTTAGCATGTTTAGAAAATTTCAATTGTTTTGTTTGTAACTTATTTTCTAATAAAGCCTTAAAATTAGAATTAGGCTGACTAGCTTTATTAGTTGACTTATTACTTTGTTGCGGATTGGACCTTAATGGTTGGTTTGAATATATCTTAGTCACAACCAATCACCCCTCAGCTAAAATCTCCTGAATATTAGAAATTGAATGTTGCTTACCATTAACAGTAACTGTAGCACTATCCTCTTTCACATTTGCTTTTTCAATCAAGCCAATAGTATTTTGACCTGTATCTGAATCTAATATTTCTACTTTCTTACCTACTAAACTACCTGCTTGAGATATCTTTTGAAACTCTAAAAAATCATTCATACTTGAATTCATATTATTCATTTGCTCTAAAGAACTAAACTGTGCCATTTGACTAATGAATTGTTTATTATCCATTGGTTCTAGTGGATCCTGGTTTTTTAATTGAGTTACCAATAAATCCAAAAATTCATCTTTACCCATCTGATCACTTTCTAATTTATCAGGTTTAGAATCAGAACTTTCACTACTTTGACTTGCTTGTTGGGCTTGAATCTGTTGTAAACTAATCATCAAGACGCCCCCCCTCTATCCTCTTAAATAAATTTAGGCAGATTTTATCGCATTTAGTTAAGAACACTACTTTAATTAAGCCCTATAGTCAACTTCATCATTAGCAAATTCTTCTTGTTCTAATGAACCATTAATTTCTTCAGCAAACATTTCTCCATCTGCAGATTCCAAGCTAAACTTTTTTAGCTTATTTCTTTCTTGTTGTTGTTTAAATAGAAAATCTTGCTGAGAATTATTCTGTTCTTCTAATTCTCCTTCTTGATATCCCACTGACACATCAAATTGATCTATTTCAATTCCCTTTTGCTCTAAATTTGATTTTAATTTGGCTAAATCACCGCTCAGTAAATCTTTTATTTGATTACTTTCGGCTAATATTTTAGCAGTTACAGAACCATCTTCCACGCCAATTTTAATTTGCATTTTCCCTAAAAACTCAGGTTCTAATTGCATAGTGATTTTCTTTCCTTGTTTCATGGCGCTAAAATCAAGTTTGTTATTCATTTGTTTTAAAATATTCTGGAAATCTACTGTTTTAGTTGCTGTAGACTTTTGACTAATTGATTGACTTGTAGTTTGAGGATTTGATTTAAATTGACCGGCTTTGAAATCACTCAAATTATTAAAGTCAAGATTAGATTCATTATTTTTTGTTACAACTTTTAAGTTAGTAGCTTCTCCAACGGAATTTAATTTTTGTGGATTAATACCGGTTTGTTGTAATAATTTATCCAAATTAATATCTTTAGTTGAATTAATTGGATTAGTCTGTTGTTTCTTTTTGGGTTCAACTTTTTTTCTCTGAGCTAAACTAAACTGTTGAGCTAACTTATTATTTGCTAAATTTGCTTTACTATTCGAATTAGTACTAGATTTAACTAATTTAGCATTAGTTTCTTCTAATAACTTATTCAACTTCTCTAAATTGGCACTTAGCTCATTCTTTAAATCTTGTTGCTTAGCTTTATTTTGTGATTGTTTTGCCTGGTTTTGCTGTGTTGCTAATAATTTTTTTTGAATAGATTTCATTTCTTTAATTAGATCTTTTAGCGGATTATCCTGTTGTTGTGTATTGGCATCATTAATTAATTTCTCCAATTGTTCAGCATTAGCACTAATTGACTCTACTATTTCTTTCAATGCTCCCTCATTAGAATCCTTAATTTTTAATTGCTCACTAATTTGTTGTAACAACTCATTTAAATTTGCTAACAATGCTTCTAAATCTTCAGTACTTAATTCTTCAATATCTTTTTTTAATAATTCTTTTAATTTATCTACTTTTTCATCAGTTAATAAATCAGCTTCTTCAACTTTATTTTGACTACTAGAATCATCTCGTTGAATCTTATCTGCTTCCTTGCTATCATTCTGTTCTTCAACTTCACCTTGTTGGGTTCTATCATTTTGTTTTCTAATATCATCTTGTCTCTGAATCCTATCTTCTTGTTTGGAATTATTATGGTTCTCATTATTAACATTTTGCTGTTGGTAATTACTCTGTTTTTTAAAGCTATTTTGCTTCTTTTTAAGTGAAGATAAAAAATTACTACTTGCATTTTTTTGTGAATTAGACTGATTATTATAATTACTATTATTAGATTTAATCTCAGAATTCAAATCTGAGAAATCAAGACTTGCCATTCCAGCTAACATAGTATATCACCTCCTTTCAAAAAATTGATAATTACGAATGGAGAATTGACAATTAAAACTACAAAACCAACTTCAAAAAATAACAATTATTAAAGCAACACAAAATAATTTCAACAAGCTTTTATCTCATTTAACTAATGAAAGCTTATATTTATTATTTGTTACTCATCAACTGATAATCTATCAGAAATCTCAACTGCTTTGGCAGTTGGTAGTTGGTTTAATATTTCTGCTGCTATATCATTATCAACTTCTCTTAAAACATCAATTGCTGCTTTAGTCCTCAACTCAGCTAGTACTTCTGCTGCTTTAGCAGCTTCCATCTCATTATAAATATCTGCTAATTTAGCGATCCTAGTTTGGTAATCAGACTGACTTGTTCTTAACTCTTCTAATTGTTCTTCTAAATCAGTTACTTCCCCTTCTAAATTGTTTACTTCTTGTTCTTTAGTCTTCAATCTATTTTCTAAATCAGAATTACCGGCTTGATTATCAGATAGTTCAGATTTAATCTCTTCTAATTCAGTTTTTAATTCTTGATTCTCTTTTTTTAGCCCAATAAATTCCCCAATAACAGGAATCTGACTGGATCTTGTTATAATTTCTTGTTTTACAGTCTCTATCTTATATATACCAAATAAGTCTAATAAAAAGATTGTAATACCAGTTAATAATATTAATATTATGAGTCCCCAAAATAGTTTTTTCATCTTCTAATTACTCCTTTTACTAAAGGATAGTATCATCTGCCCCATCATCTTTATGATTAAAATTATTAGTTGCTATTTCATCACTCTGTTTTCTCTCTTCTTGCAAAAAATCTGCCCAATGCTTTTCTTTTTCTTTTTCTTTTAATTTAGATAACTTCTTCTTCTCTTGTAACTTTTCTGTTAATCTTTCCTGGCAGTCTTTAATCTCTTGTTGCCAATAATCAAGTTTTAATTTAACTTCTTCAATTTCATCAATCAAATATTCAATATAATTACGATATTTTACTAACTCCTTCGAATTAATACCAGCTGATTGTTTAGCGGTTAATTCTTCTTGCCAGCCTTGTTTGTCCAATTTATATTTCTCAAGTTCTTGTTCGGTCTGCTGATATTTATTTCTTAAACTCATTAATTCTTTTTGTAAATTTTTCTTTTCTTGTTCTTTTAAATTCAACAAGGGTTCTAATCTGAATTCAAATTTTTTCATTTAAATCACTCTCCAGAAAAAATATTAATTAATTGTTGAACAGTTTCTTGATAACTCATCTTTTCTTTAACCCCTTGTTGTAAAAAATCATTAACTTGATCTAATTTTGTTAATGCATAATCTAATTGCGGATCGCTACCTTCTTCATAAGCTCCTATATTAACTAAATCTTTAGATTCTTCATAAGTCGCCAATACTTTTCGTAATTCAGTTGCAGCTTCTTGTTGTTCTTCTGTAATTACATCATTCATAACTCGACTAACACTTTCTAAAATATCAACAGCTGGATAATGATTTTGAGCAGCTAAATCTCTTGATAAAACTATATGTCCATCTAAAATACTTCGTACAGCATCGGCAATCGGTTCAGTCATATCATCTCCTTCTACTAAAACTGTATATAATCCAGTGATTGTCCCGTGCGAACTAGTCCCAGCTCGTTCCATTAGCTTAGGTAATTTAGCAAAAACAGAAGGTGTATAACCTCTAGTTGCCGGCGGTTCTCCTACAGCCAAACCTACTTCTCGTTGTGCCATAGCAAATCTAGTTACTGAATCCATCATTAACATTACATCTTTTCCTAAATCTCTAAAGTATTCTGCTATAGTAGTGGCCACAAATGCACCTTTGGCCCGTACTAAAGCTGGCTGATCAGAAGTAGCTACTACAACTACAGATTTTTTCAAACCTTCTTCGCCTAAACTTTCTTCAATAAACTCTCTAACCTCTCTACCTCGCTCACCTATTAAGGCAATTACATTTACATCAGCACTTGTATTCCGAGCAATCATACCTAGCAAAGTACTTTTCCCGACACCACTACCAGCAAAGATCCCCATTCGTTGTCCTTTTCCACAAGTTAATAAACCATCTAAACTTCTAATTCCTAGTGGTAATACATCTTCTATTCTTTCTCTTTCTAACGGATCTGGCGGTGAATTATCGACGGAATAATACTGGGCACTGTCATCAGAAAAATCAAAATCAGTCATTGGTTGTCCTAAACCATTTACAACTTCTCCTAATAAATTATCACTAACTTTTATTTCTAAAGAATCACCCGTCGAAAATACTTTACAACCCGGGCCAATTCCACTCATTTCACCTAAGGGCATCAATAAGACTCCATCTTCTTTAAAACCAACTACTTCAGCTTGTACAGTTTCAGAACCAAAGCGCGGCTCAACAAAACAGATTTCACCAACATGAACATTACTTGGCCCAGCCGATTCAATTATCAACCCAATTACTTTTTTTACTTTACCAAATTCCTGGGTAACGGATAGTTCATCAATTCTATTTAAAATATTATCTAAATCTAAAAATGAATTACTCATCATGATTCACTTCCAGTAATTCGCTTTTTATTTTTTCTAATTGAGTATCAATTGTAGCATCAAGGCCACCAAAATCTGTCTCAATAATAACTCCATCATCTTCTATTTGATCATCAGCTATTAACTTTATTTCTTCAACATAATTATTACCCGCTACTAAATCTTCTTCAAAATCACTCAAAGCACTTAAGTTTTTAGAATTAATTCGTAACTTTAAATTTTCGCCCGTTTCTAATGTTTTCATTTTTTCTTCTATCATATCTTTCAAAACTGTTTTGTTAACTTCTAATTGCTGCTCAATTATCTTTTCGCTAATTGAAATAGATAATTGAATAATATCATTTCTAATATCCTCTTGTTGCTCTTGAAGTTGCTGATGAAATTCTTGGACCTGCTCTTTTAATTTTTCAATAACAGCTATAAACTCTTCTTTAAATTCCTCTTTTGCTGCTCTTTTCCCTGCTTGACGCCCCTCTGTTAATCCTTCTTGATAACCTTCTTCTTTAGCTTCAGCAAAAATTTCTTCTTTGTCCTGTTCAATCTCTTGGTGGGCCTCTTCTTTAATTTTTGTTGCTGCTTCTTGTGCTTCTTTTCTTATCTTATCAGCCCGCTCTTCTGCCTTGCTAATAATTGTCTCAGCTTTATCCTGTTTCTTATTTGAATCATCAGCTTTGTTATCTTGAATATTTAAATTAGAATTATCTAATTTAACTTTCTTACCAGACTTAATCTGGTTTGATTTTATAACATTAGACAATTAGCTCATCCTCTCCACCACGATTAATAACAATTTCTCCTGTCTCTTCTAATCTTCTAATTTCATTGACTATCTTTTGTTGCGCTTCTTCTACATCACTAATCCGAACCGGTCCTAAATACTCAATATTCTCTTTTAACATTTCAGCGGCTCGACCAGATTGATTACTAAATATTTTTTCACTAACTTCATCGCTTGCAGTCTTTAATGCTAAAGCTAAGTCATCAGTATCAATTTGTCTTAAAACAGCTTGTATATCGCGATCGGTTAGTAAAGTTATATCTTCAAATACAAACATTTTCTGTTTAATTTCTTCAGCTAATTCAGGATCTTCAGTATCTAACTCATCTAAAATATTCTTCTCTGTACCCCGATCAGCAAGGTTTAGAATATCAACAATTGAATCTAATCCGCCTGCCTGAGAGTACTCGTTTGTAACTAAAGAAGATAGCTTTCGCTCTAAAACTCGCTCTACTTCCTTAATCACATCTGGTGAAGTACGATCCATAGTAGCTATTCGTTTGGCAACTTTAGTCTTCTTCTCATCTGTTAAAGAAGATAAAATTGTAGCAGACTGTTCTGGATCTAAATAAGCTAAAATCAAAGCAATAGTTTGAGGATGCTCATTTTGAATAAAGTTCAAGATTTGACCAGGGTCAGCTTTTCTTAACTGATCAAAGGGCCTTACTTGTAATGAAGCTGTCAACCGATCAATAATATTATTGGCTTCATTCTCTCCAAGAGCCTCTTCTAATACATCCTTTGCATAATCCATTCCTCCATGACTAATATAATCATAAGCCACACACATTTGATGAAATTCATCCATTACTTGTTCTTTAGTTTCTGAATCAATTTTATCTAAATTAGCAATTTCTAAAGTTAAGTCTTCTATTTCTTCATCATTTAAATTTTTAAATATTTCTGCCGAGGTTTCCTTACCTAGCGAAACCATCAACACAGCAGCTTTTTCGCTCCCAGATAACTCTTTAGCCACAACAATTTCACCTCCTCGTTAATCTTCAGCCATCCAACTACGCAACAATTCAGCAATTTCTTCTGGTTGGTCTTGAGCCAACTGTCGTAACTCTTCTTGCATTTCTCGTTTAGCCTGTTCTTCTTCACTCAATTCACTAGTTGCTGCTTGTTCTGATTCCGCATCATCAACAGTATAGTCGACACCTTGTGGTACTTGAGATTGATTAGTAGTAGATTTACTTTTGCGATATAAGAATATGATTAATCCTAATAAACCAACTATACCAGCAATTATTAGATAAAACCTCTGTCGTTGTGCTGCGGCTGCAGACTGTTCAGCTCTATTAGTAGCTTGAGCTACCGAATCATCAAACTGCATTCCTGTAATCGTAATATCATCACCACGTTCTTGATTATAACCCACTGCTGATGAGAT
>JBNJDB010000103.1:0-7206 GCA_051744465.1 Bacillota bacterium
AATGGAATAATGGAATAATGGAATAATGGAATAATGGAATAATGGAATAATGGAATAATGGAATAATTAGACATTTTTTTGAAGTTGATTTTATGGTTGAGTTCTTTCTATTGTCAATTATCCATTCTCAATTTTCAATTTATTTTATTCTTAAGTATAACCTGCAAGCTATATTTTCTGTTTTATTTCTTGATTGCTAACTGTAAACTGTACACTATCTTTACTATCGTCCCTTCGTGTTTTTTAAAAAGCAAAAAACACTTCGTGTAGTGCTAGTTAGATTGTTTTATTGCTAATTAATTGTGCAACCTATATGCATTATTTTATTGCTTGAGTACTTTTTATCAACTTTAATTTATTGGGAGGTTTAAAAATGAATAAGGAAGAAATTATTGCTGCAGACCAGAAATATTTTATGAATGTTTTTGGAGACCGCACTATGGTAGCAGAAAAAGGTGAGGGTGTTTATCTATATGATGATAGAGGAACTAAATACTTAGACTTTTCAGCGGGGATTGCTGTTAATGCTTTAGGACATAATCATCCGCGGGTGACTGCTGCAATTAAAGATCAAGCTGAAAATTTATTGCATGCGTCTAATTTATATTATTTTGAGATTCAATCGAAATTATCAGAGCTATTAGTAGAAAATACTTGTGCTGATAAAGTATTTTATGCTAATAGTGGGGCTGAAGCTAATGAAGGTGCTTTTAAGTTGGCCCGCAAATATTTTAAAAAACAAAATAAAAATAAGTATCAGATTATTGCTACTAGTAAATCTTTTCATGGTCGAACCTTGGCTACTTTAGCTGCAACGGGCCAAGAAAAATATCAAAAGCCGTTTAGACCGCTACCAGAAGGGTTTTCTTTTGTTCCCTATAATGATTTAGCAGCGATTAAAGAGGAAATTACAGATGAGACTGCAGCAATTGTTGTGGAACCAATCCAGGGTGAAGGTGGAGTTAATCCTGCTAGTGTGGATTATTTGCAAGGCCTGCGAGATTTGTGTGACAAACATGATATTCTATTGATTTTTGATGAAGTGCAGACAGGGATTGGACGGACTGGTAAAATATTTGCTTATCAAAATTATAATGTCGAGCCAGATATTTTCACATCTGCTAAAGCTTTGGGCAATGGAGTGCCAGTTAGTGCGTTGTTAGCCCGTGGAGATGTTTCTGATGCATTTGAGCCTGGTGACCATGCTTCTACCTTTGGTGGCAATCCTTTGGCATGTAGAGCAGCTCATGCTACATTGAAGACAATTTTAGAAGAAGATATAATTTCTAATGTTCAAAGAGTGGGTTCTTACTTTAAAGAAAAACTGCTGAATTTGCAAGAAAGACATGATTTGATATTAGAAGTTAAAGGGCAAGGTTTGATGTTAGGAGTAGAAGTAGATCTTGATCCACAGTTGATTCGTGATAAGATGTTCGAAAATGATATTCTTATTTTAAAGGCGGGCAAGAATGTATTAAGATTTGTTCCACCGTTAATTATTGAAGAAAGTCATGTTGATCAAGTAATAGATAAATTAGATCAAGTTATTTCTGATTTGAGTTAAATAATAATTTAATTAATATCAAATAACAGGGGATTAATCCTCTGTTATTTGTTTTTCTGTGTCTGTAATCTATCACTTGACAAAAGTTTAAATAGGTTATATCATTATATTCAGATAATACGATATGACAGTTTGTTTTTTTAATATTATTCTAGTAAAGATACTAGAAGTTTGTTATTATATAATTAGTAATCAATTTTGATTTTTTAAGCGAAGAGCAAAATTATATAAATCAGGGGGTAAAAAAATGATTGCAACAGTTACTTTAAATCCAGCGATTGACCGGGAATATTTTGTAGAAGAAAATGATCCAGGTGAACATCAATATATTTATGAAGGTAATGATATCAGGGTATCACCTGGTGGTAAAGGATTGCTAAGTGCAATTAATTTGAGGAATATTGGTTACCCAGATGTCCAAAATATTGGTTTTGTAGGCGGGAAACAAGGATTATTTTTTGAACGAATGGTTCAAAATTATGAAGTAACTACTAATTATGTTTATACTAATAATGAAATTAGAAATAATATATTCGTAATTGGAAAAGAACCAGTAACTTATACTCATTATAATGATTATACATATCGGGTCGAAGAACGAGATGTAGAAAAATTAATTCAAAGATATAAGCGAGGTATTGTTGAGAGTGAATATGTAATGATTTCTGGTTCTATACCTGAAGGTGTAGACTTTGATATTTATAGAAGATTGATTAATATTGCAAATGAAAGAGAAAAAACTGTTTATTTGCATGCCAGTGGAGAAGCATTAAAACAGGCTTTGCCTGCCGAGCCTAAATTTGTTGTTCCTTATTTTAAGCATACCAATAAAATTTTAGATGAAGAAGTAGAGACACTTGAGGACTATATTGAAGGAGGAAGACGTTTGCAAGAAAAGGGGGCAGAATATGTAATGATACCTTTTCATTGTGATCGATTAATTTTCTCTCCAGATGGGGTTCATTCTATTTCTGCTGAAAACTTTTGTTTACTGAATTGGTTAGGAGCAGGTGAAGCCTATAATGCTGCATTTTTTGATTATATTTTAAATAATGAATTTGATTTTATCGAAGCAAATAAATATGCAGGAGCAGCAGCGTTAGTTGTAGCTGAAGAGCGAGATATTTTTCTTCAAGATAGACAAGAGATCAGAGATATTTTACCTAAAATTAATGTAGAAAGGGTGAAATAGAATATGCATTTAGTTAAAGATTATATGATGAGAACTCTAAATTCAGTCTGTACAATTGATAGTGTAGAAGATGTAATTCGATTAATGCATAAAACTGAAATGTCTGTTTTGCCTGTAGTGGACTGCGAAAATAATTTTTTAGGAACAATTTATAGTAAGAATATTTTAAAGAATGTTTTACCAGAACAATATGGTTTTTTAGAAACTAGACGTTTATTACATGAAGTTAATCAAGCTGCAGAAAATTTAGCTGATATTAAAAGTAGAGATGTTTCGGAATTTATGTCTAAAAAGAAATTAACAGTACGTGAAGATGATAAAATGAATAATGTAGCTGATATTATGTTGGATAATGAAGAGTCTTATTTATTTGTTGTTAATCAAGAAGAAAAGTTACGTGGTTATATCTCACGAGCTGACTTATTATTTTATCTATTAGAAGTAGGAGCAGAAAATTAATTGATTAAACAAATTAAGTTAGTAATTTAGAATGTTGTTTCTAAAGCAACCCCAAAACATTTATTGTTGATGACAAATCAATTTACTATTAAAGGTGGTCTTTAAAATGGAAGTTTTAGACAAGATAATGGCTTTAGAAGAATTAATTCAATTAGAAATTATAGAAGAATGGTTTATGGCTAGTGAAGCTGGGAATCAAGTTATTACTTTAGTTGCTACTTTCTTTTTATTAGCTTTATTTGTTGTCTTAATAACTAAAAAATTCAAGATACCGATAGTAGTCGGCTATGTCTTCTTAGGAATATTGTTGAGTGTTGATTTAGTTAAGTTATTACCATTTTTAAGTGAAACTCAAACAGGCTGGTATAGCTTTATTATTAAGTCTTTAGATTATGTGCCTCAAGTCGCTCTAGGTTTTATTGCTTTTACTATAGGAAGTGAATTATCAGTTGAATTATTTAAAAAATTAGGTAAAAAAATTGGTTTTATTGTTTTGCTGGAAACGTCAGGAGCTTTTTTATTAGTAACATTTGGTATATTAGCTATTGGACAGCCCTTATATTTAGCATTGCTGTTAGGAGCGATTGCTTCTGCTACTGCTCCTGCAGCTACCGTAATGGTCTTACAAGAATATAATGCTAAAGGAACTTTGACATCTATGATTTTGGCTGTTGTAGGATTAGATGATGCAGTTTCTTTAATTATTTTTAGTCTGATTCAACCTGTTGCTTTATTGCTTTATTCTGGTACCGGAGAAATTTCTTTTGTTAATACTTTAGGAAAGCCACTGTTTGAAATATTTGCTTCGATTGGGATAGGATTAGTAATTGGATTTGTCTCCCAAAAGTTTATTGTTTCTTGGGAAGACAGTACCATAAAGATATTAACTATTTTTTCTACGATTTTAGGCGCTTCTGCTCTGGCTGTTAACTTTCATTTATCTCCGTTAATTACTAATATGGCAGTTGGATTTGCTTATCGTAATTTTGCTACTAAAAACTTAGGGATTGAAAAGTATTTAGATACCTTAACAACTCCTTTATATGCAATCTTCTTTATTTTAGCAGGTACTGAAATTAGGTTTGGTAATATGTTTAATAAAACATTTTTTATAATTGTTACCGCTTATACTTTAGCTAGAGTAATTGGTAAAGTAGGAGGTTCCTTCTTAGGAGGATTAATTAGTAATGCACCACCAAAGGTCAAAAAATATTTAGGATTATGTCTATTTCCCCAAAGTGGAGTAGCAATTGCCTTAGCTTATACTGTCCAGAAAGATTTTGCTAGTAGTCCGGAAGTAGGATTATTAGTCTTTAATACTTTATTATTCACAGCTGCTTTAACCGAGATATTTGGTCCATTTGCAACCAAATATGCAGTTACTAAAGCAGGTGAAACCAATCCTAGTAATCACTAATATATAGATTGTTAAATAGTAGTTAGTATAGTTGCGATAAGTTAAAAAATTAAATTTAAAAGAGTCTTCTCAGCTAAAAGAAACCATTACCAATTGTCAATTTAGTTGAAAGTATTCTTGAAATTTATAGGGGGGGTACTAGATGGCTAAAACTAATAAATTATTGCTAATATTATTGATGCTAGTCTTATTAGCTGCGTGCAGTAATAGTACTAACTCGCAATTGAATTTAACTCAGTACCCAACTCAACTAACAGTAGGAGAAAAATTGACTGTTAAAGGAGAGTTTTTAACTACTAATTCTAAAGATAGAGAGATAACTATTGTTTTGAATATTAGGGAATTAGGAACTGAAAGAGGATTATTAACAGAATCAATTCAATTAACAGATAAAAGCCAAACTTTTTCCTTTACTGAACTTGATTTGGAATCCATTGATTCCAATTTGTCATCGGGTAGCTTATATTTTGAACTTAAATTAATTATTAATGGTAAGTTCAAATCAAAAGTGACTACTAAAGATAATCCGGCTCTGTTAGCAAATTGGCATAAGAATATTGTTACTACTTATTTTAATCCTACTAAGAGTGATGGGACTGCAGCTAAAGGTACGTGGGGGAACGATTTAACAGAAGAAAACCCTTATTACTTTGCTTTGCCGTATCGAGATTTTTACTATTATGTTGATGATTCTGAGGATCCAGTACGGAAAGATTATTATGGAGTGACAGATGTTAAAAATCGCTGGATTGAGATTTATTATCCCGCTGAAGATAAGTCTGTTTATGCTCAATGGGAGGATGTTGGCCCGTGGAATTATTATGATCCCCATTATGTTTTTAGTGCTACTGACCAACGTCCCTATGCGGAAATGGGAATTGATATGGGTTGGAGTAGTGATGGCTATCGTTCAACTAATAAAGCTGGTTTGGATATTTCACCTGCAGCAATGAAGTATTTAACAGGTGAAGATAATGAGGAGCCAGCGCAAGGAAATATAAAGGTTAATTGGAGATTTGTTTCTAGTGAGCAAGTGCCTAAAGATGGTCCGTGGATGGAAGAGGAAAGTACAACTAGTGGTAGTCCAGAAATTTTGAATTTGCAAACGAAGACACTACGAAATTTAGATTAGATTATTTTTCTTTAGATAGAGGTGGTAGAGAGAATGGAATTTTTAGATGATTTAGCGGGAGGTTTTTATAAAAGTGGAGGTTCAAAGGCATGTTTGCTAATTCATGGTTTTACAGGTAGCCCAGCTCATATGCGATATTTGGCCCAAAGCTTAAATGATGAAGGTTATGCTGTGCGGGGGGTTCGTTTGCCAGGTCATGGTACTAGCTTAGAACAGATGGAAACTACAGATAGTAATGATTGGTTAACTAAAGTTGAAGAGGAATATCAGAGTTTGAAAGAAAAGAAGGATCAAGTTTATGTACTAGGATTATCAATGGGTGGAGTTTTATCTTTGTTGTTAGCTGAAAAGTATGATGTAGATAAGATTGTGCCGATTGCTGCGCCAGTAAAGATTCAGAATAAATTAGCTTACTTAACTCCTATTTTGAAATATTTCAAACGATTTGATAGGTGGCCTGGTACAGCTGAAGATGATTATGATATTGGTTATTCAGGAATGCCAGTTAAGTCGGTTCCTGAATTATTAAAACTAATGCGCCAGGCTAAACAGGGTCTAAATCAAATAGATTGTCCAACTTTAATTGTTCAATCTTGGGAAGATGAGACAGTAAAGCCAATAAGTGCTGAAATAATTTATGATTCAATTGCTAGTAAGCGAAAAGAAATTTTGTGGTTAGAGGAATCAGGACATGTTTGTACAGTTGGCCCAGAAAAAGATAAGATTCATAAACAAGTCATTCAATTTTTAGCTGATTGACATTTCTACTAAAACAAGTTATAATGTGCTTAAATTTATTAATCTGTGGTGATTATTATGTTGAAAAAATTAAAAAATTTAAAAAAGTTATTAACTATGGCCGATAAAATTGCTATAATTTGTATTCTAGTATTTAGTTTTGGATTGATTTTTTTGACTCCTAAATTGACTGCTGGAGGAACTGCAAACAAAGATATAGTAATTACTTTAGATAGTCAAGAAATTTATCGCTATAAATTGAGAGATACTTCAAAATTAACTAAAGAAAATTTTGATTTTCAAATTCAAGGTACTAATTATCAGGGAACTTTAAATATTAAATCAGGCCGAGTAAAATTAGAAAGGTTAAGTGAAGATATATCTCCCCGTGCAATTCATGCTGAAATGGGTTGGATTAGCCAACCACATCAAATGATTGTTTGTTTGCCAGTCAAACTTGCAATTACTATTGAAAGTAATGACCAACAGGAGACCGATATTGATTTAAGGACATTTTAGTAAGGAGTGACTTGTGAAATGGATCAAGAAAGAAATGATTTAATGATATTTTTCCAGGCCTTATTTATTGTAATAGTTATTTGTTCAATTTTAATGTTATCTATTCCTTATGTTAGTTTAATAAAAGATGTCGTGGTAGTTGCTGTCTTATTTTATTTGTTTAATAAATATATAGATAGTTAAAT
>JBNJDB010000104.1:0-7202 GCA_051744465.1 Bacillota bacterium
ATAAATACAATAGCTATCAAAATATTTTGATAGCTATTGTATTTATCTGTAATTAATCTTCTCTTCTTCTTTCTTCATCCTCCCAATAAAATTGTTCTAAATAAGCATTTCTTGTTGCTGCTACAGATGGGTTATCCCCTACCTTACGTACATTTCCAAGTCCTTTATTAGATACACCTACATGACCAGTCATTCCAACTGTACCGATAGCAGGAAGATTTTCAGCCACATAATCTCCAATTTTATTCATTAATTCCTCTTTTTCTTCTACACTTACATGTGGTAACTTTTCGCCCCAAGTAAACCACTTAATTATTTCTTCTGGTGGTTTTTCTGCCTCAGCATCTTCGGGAATATCTCCAATTTCTTCATTAAACACATCATAATAGTCGAGCCAATTACCCCAAGTGAAATGTGTATTAGCACGAGGGTTGTATTGATCCCACGGCGGAGCAGCACCGGTCATGAATTGAGTTGAAATCTGAGTCTTACCATTCCACACTCTCTGCCATAAAGTTCCTTCTTCAACTGTCTTAAGATTAATTTTAACTCCTAGGTCTTCCCAATAATCTCTTGCTAATTCAGCTGTGTCTACACTTATAGCTCTACTTGAATTAGCTGTCAAATTAATTAATAAAGTATCACCATCTGGTCGTTCACGCCAACCATCTCCATCATCGTCAACTAGTCCTATTTCATCAAGCATTTCCTTAGCTTTTTCTGGATTATAGTCCGCATAGGAATTTGCCCATTCGTCTTTGAAAGTTGATACAGTACCAGGTGTATAAGATAATTGTCGTGGTTCTCCCTGACCTAAGAATACTAATTCATTAATTTCCTCTCTATCAATTCCTATAGAAAGAGCCTGACGGAATTTTTTATTTGATAATATTTCAGACATTACCTCATCATCTAAATAGTTTTGCTGAAAAGCTAAAGTAACTCTACTAGCCCAAATTGAGTCTCCTATCCAGGCATCATATCCTCCTGAATCTTCACTCGACTTTAAAGTAGGATAATCTTCCAAAGAAAGAAATGAACTAATGTAATCAACATTTCCTGCTAGTACTTTTAATTTTCGTGTTTCAGCATCAGATGTAATAATTGTCTTAATCTTATCTATATATGGCAATTGATTTCCTTCTGAATCAACTTTCCAATAATACGGATTACGCTCATAAATCCGTCCGGTAGAAGTTACGTCTTTAACTATCCAAGCAGAAAGTCGTGGCCTCCCAACTGGTTTAGGAACAGTAAATCCACCAGAATTATATGAATCAAACAATTGTACCCATGTATCAAAACCTTCTTCTTCAGCTAACTGAGGAGCATCTGAATTATACTTGATATGATATTTCTTTAAGTAATGATCTGGTAAAAAAGAATCTATACCACGATACCAATAAGAATTTAACCAATCAATAAAACCATAGTAAGGAACCTTAAAACTAAATTCTAAAGTATAATCATCTGCTGCTTCAACCTCCATTATTTCTCCACCCGGTTTCAACCAACCAGGCACTGAAGGAGTGATTTCTTCATTCTGCATCACATCATTAAACCAGAACATAAAATCATCAGCAGTTAATGGTTCTCCATCTGACCATTTAACTCCCTCACGAATATTAAGCGTTAAATGTTTACCTTCATTACTAAATTCCCATTCCTTTATAAAGTTTCCGATTGTTTCTAAATTATCAAAATCTCTATTAAACATCATCGGAGCCTCTGATAGAACATGGCCAGGAATACCTAAGCTATTGTTACCAAACTGAGTCAATTGAATATTTCCACCATACTTCCCGATCTTGTCTTCAGGTTCGATTACCATTGGCTCTTTCGGTAGTCTCTGTTCTAGAGGTGGTAATTCTCCTGCATCTACTTTTTCTTTTAATTCAGCAGCCTGTTTCAAATTAGCATCTTGAATATCTTTACTATCTTCTTCAGTTGTTTTTTTCTCTTCTTCTGTTGCTGTTTCTTGCTTTTCAGTTGTTTTTTCAGTAGTTTCTTCTTTTTCTTCTACTACTGCTTGGTCACCACCGCCACCACCACAGCCAACAACAATCAAAGCCAAACTAATGACTAAAGTTATCAGAATAAAATATTTATTTTTTCTCATTTTAGCCCTCCTTGTTTTTTAAGTCTATCACTGAATTTCAATTGCAAAATAATAAAATCCCCTCTTCTAATAATTCTTATAACAAAACAAGAAACAATTATGGGGATTATACACTTATTGACTTATATTAATTATATCTAATAATTAAATTAATTCTATTATTTCTTAAACAAAGCTCTTATATATCTTATATAAATATTATAATATTAAATCGAAACACTTTTTTACTATTACCACCCCTAACTTGACTAATAAAATCATTTCTAACCGATTAGAAATAGAAAAAAATAAAAGGCATCTTTTCTAACCGATTAGATTTATTGTATATTTATATTATATGTAATTTTTTGATTAATGTCAATAGTACAATCATAAATTTCACTAAAAAACATTTTTTAATAAATTTCTATAAACTTCTATTAAAGCTTTTTCATAATGCAACACTAATCTAATAGTTTATAAAAATTAAGTTGAGTCTCTTTTTATTAGTTTGGGAGAAACACTTTTATGATCCACTTCTGACTTTTCTTTTTTTATTCTACTAAATATTTTATCAATAGCATATTTTGACATTTCTTTTTTTGGTAACGCCATAGTAGTTAAATTAGGTCTAATATATGTTGCTACACTATCATCAAAACCTATAACTGCTATATCTTCTGGTATTTTCATCTTTAGCTGATTTAATTTATCCACAACCCCAGCTCCCATTACATCATTGTAAACAAAAATAGCAGTTAATTCAGGATTGTTCTCAATTAATTCCCCGGTCAACTTAAATCCTTCTTCACGAGAAAATCCTGCTCCCAACTTAACATAATCTGAATTAATATCAATTCCTGCTTCTGCTAAAGAAGTTTTAAAACCATTAAATCTTTTATCAGTAGTTTTACTTTCATCAACTCCAATAAAACCTATCTTCGAATGACCTTTTTCAAGCAAATGATTAGTAGCAAGTCTTCCTCCCTCAAAATCATTGATTGTAACAGTATCAATTCCATCAACTATTCGCGCACCTGCTAATCCAATTATGGGTATTCCTTCTTCAAGTGCAGTTGTAATAAAATCACTTTGACTAATTGCCCATGTAAGAGTAACAATAATTCCATCAACTCTATTTTCCAATAAATTTCTTTTGTATAAATCTAATCTTTGCTCTTTACTTTCTGTATTACATAGATAAACACTATAACCCTTTTCAAAAGCTAAATTTTCAACATATTTAGCCATCTGAGAGAAAAAATTATTATCTATTGTAGGAACAATATAAGCTAAAGTATGAGTTTCTTTTCTAGAAAGAGCCCTTGCTATTCTGTTTGGTCTATACTTTAATTCTTTAACTGCCTCTTCAACTCTGTTAGTTAATTCTTGGCTAACATTAACATTAGAATCTGCATTAATAACAGCTGAAACAGTCGCAACTGAAACTTCTGCCTGTTCAGCAACATCTCTTATAGTAGCCATTATTTAGAATACCTCCATATTAAATTTTTAAAATTCCATCACTATAATTTAAAGAAAACTATATCCTAATTTTGATTAAGATTATACTGGATTGCAACTAACTAATTCTAACCGGTTAAATATAATTATACCTCTTAATAATGGTTCTTGTCAAGTGCTAACAGATAATAATCAATTATTATTACGATTCAACCGTTGCATGACCTGCATTTGATAGCAATTATGGATTTTACTCAACACTGTTCGTCCTTGCTCATCTGTAACATCTAATTTAGCCCCCGCTTCCATTAAATCAAAAATCAGTTCTTCATTTCCTACCTCAGCAGCCCAAATCAAAGGCGTCTTCCCATGCTCATCAGTCAGATTAACCTCCGCTTGCTCAGCAATCAATTCTTTAGCTCGCGCAAATTTTTCATTCTTGATTGCACTAATTAATTTTTGCCCGGCCTTGTTGGCTTCTCGTACTTTAGATACTGCCGTTAAATCAGTTACTAACTCTACAATCAAATTAAATAATTCTAAATCTTGATTTAAGTCAAAATTAGCATGACCTCGCAAACATTTTTCTAAAATTTCTAAATTGAATTCCTGTTGGTCATAATTAAGTCCTAAACCTTTGATCTTATCGACTACTGTTTGACATAAATAATCATCATTGTTAATTAATTTTTCCAACTCTACTATTCCAGCCACCAAGGGAATATCTCTCATTTTATAGTTTTGATACTCCTCTGTAGATATTTCAGATCTAAATTTAGTACATAATTTTGGATTACTATTGAGATAGCCATAAAAAGCCTTGAGGTTTATCTTTTGCTGGGGTCTTAAATCCAGATCAATTAATTGTAATTTAATTAACAATAAATCTTTAGGTCGCCAGTTTAATTCTTTTTCTTCTACCAAACTGATTACCAAATTAACAACTGTAGCTAATTCTGAATCCTGCGCTTGATTTAGAGCATAAACATCCTCTTCTAAACTAGATAATATTTGACTAAAATAATCCTTTAGCTGCTCTTTTATAGCTGCTAATTCCTGTTTGCCAGACGTGTAATTAAATTTATTAATTAATTTAATTACTAGATTATAATCCCAAAAATCATCTTTGTCTGCTACTCGTAATAACTCATAGGTTAAGTATTCAACCTCTGCCCGACCCCAATCATTGAAATCTTGATCGTCAGTAAATATCTGAGCAAAAAAGCGTTTCCGTTTAGCATTATCTACATTCTCTAATAATAAATCAATAGCTTCTAAAATTAATTTTTTCAATTGGTCTCGACTTTTCAATTCAAACTGTAAGTTTATTTTTTTATTACTAGTTTCCAACAATGACGATGAACAATCAGCCCCAGTTAATTTAATTTCTAACATATCTGCTCCTCCTCAGGTAGAATATAATACTTTCATCTGAATTTGCCAGTATTATCATAGTACTCAACTAGATTACAAATTACCATCCAAGCTCAAATAAATTGAAAATTGAGAATGGATAATTGACAATTGAAAGAATGAACCAAGCAATAAGATAAAACATCTAACTTACGCAATCAATTTAGCAATAAAAAAATATATCTAGAACTATACGAAGTCTTTTTTATCTTTTTAAAAATATGAATGACAACTATAAAATCATAAATATTACATTACTTATTATCTTTTATATTTAGACAAGTACCTTCTATTCTCCTGTTTATTTTATCATTTTTTAATAATCTTTAATTTTAGCATATTGTTCTGTCAAACAATCTATTTCATCTGTACTAAATTGATAGAGCTGATAAACTAAATAATCTATTTCCTCTTGTAACTCATTAATTTCAGTCTGTAAATTAGTAATTTTTTGTTCTATATTCTGCCACCTGTCCATTAAAACCTGTACTTGATCTGTTTTGTGGTAACTGGGAATCTTAATGGCTAATACTCGCTCTACCAGAGTAGAAATTTCTGCTTGATTAATCTCTGCTAGTTGCTGGTCCGTTAAATTTTCTAAATAAATTTGTAAATAGTTCTGTAATAAGCTATCTGCTAATTCAAATTCAAATAATTTATAATACCCCTCACTACTCTTAGCACTATAAACTATCATCAAATCATCATCAATCTCTAATTTAAAATTACGTACAATACTAGCTTGACCCTGATAATGCTGTTTATAATGCTTAGAATTACTAACAATAGTCTGAAGAGCTGTTTGACCAGTTAACTCAAATTCAGACTGAATTGTTTGCAACGAAATCTGTTTTTTCTCTAATAACTCCTGTTTATTAGTCTGTATTTGCTCTACTAAATCAATAAAAATTTGTTGTTTGGCACTTGATACTGGCTTAATTGGTACTCGCGTCAGAGGACGCTGATATAATTCTAACAACTTTCCTTTTTTCTTTCCTTTATAATAAAACCATAAAAAGTATAATTTAGAATTTAAAAGAGCTAATATATATTTTAAATCAATTTCAGCTTGCGGCTGCGTAATATAATAAACATCAGCACTGGCATACCACGGTTTTTCAGTATAAGCAAAGGTGTTTTGTTTACTACGTTGGGGAACTACTAATTTAGCCCCAGCAAAAATCTCTGCACACCGAGGCCATTGTAATTGCCACCAAGCTAAACGATCTGCTTCTACTTCTCTTCGACTCTGCAAAATTTCTTCAACGGGCGCAAAATAATCTGCTATACTAGCTGGCAATTCCTTTAATTCCTGGTCTAAATATAACAGATATTCTCCTTTATTTCTACTACGACACCAGTACTGCTCGATATCAGAATTTTTAAACCACGGTCGCAGTAATTCTTTATCTGCCCCCTGCAAATCTAATTCTGCTACTTCTGCTTCATCTACAACAAAAATACCGCGCCCTTTTAATTCATCTGCTAAATCATAGTTCCTAATATGTCGTGGTGAAACACGATCACAACCACTTACAATCCCTTGGTTAACTGAACATATCTCTCCTAACTGTTGACCTTGTACTTTAATTTTAGTTAATAGTTCATCTATTGCTCCCACTTCAAGTTGTAAGTATTTTTCTGACCCTTGATACAATAATTTCTGAGGGATTGAATAGTAATTACTCTGTTTATCTTCACCAGCTAAAATATCTAATATTGTCCGGCGCGAGGCATCTCCTTCCCGATTAGTAATTGTGGTTTTAGCTAAAGTAGATTGATTAGCTGTCGTATTTTTCTTAACAATTGTAATCAAATTATGTTGGCCCATAGCTGCTGGAAACAATCGCGTGTTATTAAAATCAATCAATCTGCGGATTATTCCTCGCTCTTCTAAATCAGTTCGTAGTTTATAAGCTCCTGTAGCAGTTAAATAATAATCAGTAGTAATTAAAGCAACCTGCCCGCCCTCCTTGACAATATCTAAACCTAAATGAAAGAAAAAATAAAATAAATCCATCTTACCACTATAAAAGTCACGCAAAGCATACTTTTTTAGCTCCCTAAACATATCTTTATTTCCTTTTTCACCAATATAAGGCGGGTTGCCAATTACTAAATCAAAACCACCTTGCTGAAAAACAGTTGGGAAATAATCTACCAGAGAAAATTCTTGCGCTAATTTATCTCTTTTAATCTGCTCAAATCTCCCTTTATACTGATAACG
>JBNJDB010000105.1:0-7144 GCA_051744465.1 Bacillota bacterium
TCACCATACTGAATTTGAAGACTATCTAAAGCTTCTCTAGCAACATCTTTAATTAAATTTTCAGTCAGTTCCATAATATCTTTATAATCAGCATAAGCTTGATATAATTCTAAAGAAGTAAATTCAGGATTATGTTTAGTTGATAATCCTTCATTTCTCATGTTTTTACCAACTTCAAATACTTTTTCAAATCCACCGACCAATAATCTTTTTAAATAAAGCTCAGGTGCAATTCTCATATATAAATCTGTATCCAAAGCATTATGATGAGTCACAAACGGTTTAGCCTCTGCTCCTCCAGGAATTTCATGCATTAAAGGAGTTTGGACCTCTAAAAAATCTTGTTCTTCCAAATTCCTTCTAATACTATGTAACACCTTACTTCGAATCTCAAAAGTCTCTTTTACATCATCATTTACAATTAAATCAACATATCTTTGTCGATATCTTTTTTCAACATTTTTTAAGCCATGCCATTTTTCGGGTAAAGGACGCAATGACTTAGCAAGTATATCAAAATCTTCTACCTGAATAGTTATTTCTCCTTCGCCACTCTTAAAGACTAAACCTTCTATCCCAATCTGATCTCCTATATCTAAATCATCAAAAATTTCAAACTCCTTATCGCCAATATTAGAAGCTTTGACATATAACTGTACTTCACCAGCCATATCTTTTAAATCAGCAAAAATTGAGCTACCATGATTTCTAACAGCCATAATCCTACCTGCTGCCTTAACCATTACACTATCTTCTCGCAATTGATCATACTTCTCACTTACTTCTTGAGTACTATAAACTTTGTCAAAATCAGTACCATAAGGAGCAATTCCCTCATCTTGTAATTTTTCTAAATTATTACGGCGCTCTTTCATCAACTCATTCATTTCTGTATTTTCATTTGACATATTACTATACCTCCATATTAATACTATTTTCTAATAGTTAAAATTTTATACTTAATCTCTCCTGCTGGAACCTCTATTGTAACAGTTTCTCCGACCCCATGCCCTAATAAACCTTTACCTATTGGTGATTTATTAGAAATTTTACCTTCATCAGGATCAGACTCAGTCGGGCCAACAATTTCATATTCTATCTCATCATCAAATTCCATATCTTTAAGTGTAACAATTGTACCTACATTAACTTCAGTTGTATCTATCTCATCCTCATCAATAACCTCAGCATGTTTAAGCATCTCTTCTATTTCTCTAATTTTCCCCTCGATAAACGCTTGCTCATTTTTAGCATCTTCATATTCAGAATTTTCACTAATATCTCCCAATTCTCTAGCTTTTCTAATCCGTTGCGAAATTTCTTTCCGTCTTGGTCCTCGCAAATTATGCAATTCCTCTTCCAACTTCTCCAAACCTTCCTCAGAAATCAGAACTTTTTCCTCTGACATATCTAAAACCCCTTTTCGTTATTATTAATATCTCCTAACTGAATATTTGAAATCATACTTAGCTACACAGTTATTTTTTAAAATGGACTAATAAATCATTATAATTAAATTTGTAAATTTTGTCAAGGTGCAGCTAATTAAATTGCGCCTTGTATTTTTGCAAAATTTCAATCATTTCAGCTAAATCTTCAGCTTGATTAGCTCTATCTTTTATAGAAGTACAATTTCTTAAACCTTTTATATACCAAGCAGTATGTTTTCTCATTTCTCTAACCCCAACATATTCTCCTTTATATTCTACTAATTTTTTTAAATGATTAATTGCAGTTTCAATTTTTATTTCTGGTTTGGGAGGGGCAACTAACTCACCTGAATTCAAATACTTACTAACTCGATTAAATATCCATGGATTTCCTTTTGCTCCTCGAGCAATCATTATAGCATCACAATTAGTCTCTTCTATCATCTTTTGAGCATCTTGAGGACTAAAAATATCTCCATTTCCAATCACAGGAATCTCTATTGCATCTTTAACTTTTTTGATTATCTCCCAATCTGCCTGACCTCTATAAAATTCTTCTCTTGTCCGACCATGAACTGCTAGTGCTGCTGCCCCATTGTTTTCAACAATTTTAGCTACTTGAACTGCATTCCGATTTTCCCTATCCCAACCCGCTCTGATTTTAACAGTGATTGGCGTAGCAACTGCTTGATTCATAGCAGCAACTATTCGCCCTAATAGTTTAGGTTCTTTCATCAAAGCAGAACCATAACCACTATTCACTATCTTGGGCGCAGGACACCCTACATTCAAATCTATTAACTCCGGGTCTACCTCTTCTACTACTATTTCAGCAGCTTCAGCTAAAACTTCAGATTGATTCCCAAATAATTGTAATGCTACTGGACGCTCTTTATCATCTATAGTTAATAACTCTTTAGTCTTCTCATTCCCATAAACCAAACCTTTAGCACTAACCATCTCTGTATAAACTAGCCCACAACCGCCTTGTTCCTTAATTAAACAGCGGTAAGGAAGATCAGTAATACCAGCCATCGGGGCCAAAAAAACCGGATTTTCTATCTTTATATCACCTATTTTCAAAATTAAAACACCTCACTTTACCTAATTGAAAATGGCCAATGTAGAATTGACAATTAAAACCATAAAATTAAGTACATAGATTCAAAAAAATAATTAAAATCTAAAACATTGAACCTTTAATTAATAACTAGTTTTAAATTATTATCACTGATTGCTAAAAAAAACTATACAATCTTATTATTCATTAATTATATTATTGGTTTCTTCTAATTATAAACTAAATTTTATTTTTAGCTTTCCAACTTTAAAGTTTAAACTTTAATTCTCCATTTTCCATTGTCAATTATCAATTGTTTATTCTAATTTCGCTCAGAAATAATTCGCAAACCCTCTAAAGTTAAAAACTGATGGTTAATATCTATCTCTTCAGCATGAGGACTAATTAGATCAGATAAACCACCTGTAGCTACTACTTTAGCTTCAGGAGCAAACTCTTCTTTCATTCTCTTTACTAAACCATTAACCAGATCAATATAACCATACACAATTCCTGCTTGCAATCCATCATGAGTATTCTTCCCAATTACTTGCTGGGGAACATCTAATTCTATTTTAGGCAATTTAGCAGCACGTGAAAATAGAGCATCTGCAGAAGAATCAATTCCTGGAGCAATAGAGCCTCCTAAATAAGCTCCATCATTGGAAACAGCACAAAAAGTAGTCGCAGTTCCAAAATCAACTATAACAACTGCCCCACTATATAACTCATGCGCAGCAATAGCATTTACAATCCTATCAGCACCTACCTCTTTGGGATTATCTACTTTAATCTCCATTCCTGTTTTAACACCTGGGCCAACAATTAAAGGTTTAATACCAAAATAACGAACTGCTACTTCTTCTAACATATTAATTATAGGTGGCACTACAGAAGAAATAATTATCTTGTCAACAGCTTCTAATTCTAAATTTTCACTAGAAAATAAATTAAGTAACAAAATACCATATTCATCAATCGTCTTTTGCTTATCAGTAGAGATTCGCCAATCAACTACTAAATTGGATTCTTCATATAAACCTAATACAGTATTAGTGTTTCCCACATCAACCGTTAATAACATCAATTTTCACCTCTAATTTTCAGACTTTAAATTACGATGACGCAATGAGACATCACCAGAATAAACTTTTTCCTTAGTGCCATCTACTTCCACTAGCAAAGCTCCATCATCTGCTATATCAACTGCCCTACCAGAAATTTGATCACGAGAACTAGTAACCACAACATCCTGTCCTAAAGTATAAGCATACTCTTTCCATTCTTTTAAAACAGAACTAAAATCTCTTATCTTTAAATAAACTTCTTCAATTGTTTTTAATAAAGTTTGTACAAATTCTACTCTATCTATTTTATAACCTAATTCTTGATATAAGGTGGTAGCCTTATTATGTAACTCAGTAGGCAAATCTACTCTTTTAATATTAGCATTAATGCCAATCCCCACTACTAAATAATTAATTTGATCTAATTCAGCCCCCATCTCAGTTAAGATACCACTTACTTTACAATCATCAATCAAAATATCATTAGGCCATTTGATACTAGGGGCCAATTCGGTTAGTTGATCAATTGTTTTGGCAACAGCTAATGATACAACATAAGTAGCTCTAGTAGCTAAAACAGGTTTCAAATCCGGCCTTAAAATACAAGACAACCAAATACCACCACGGGGGCTACAAAATTCACGACCAATTCGACCTTGGCCCGCAGTCTGCTCTTCTGCTACTATAACTGCCCCCTCTCGGGCACCATCATCGGCCTTTTCTTTTGCTAAGTGATTTGTTGACTCCAGCTGATCATACTGAATTATATTATCACCCATAAATTTAGTGTCTAATTCTAAATCTATCTCTTCCGGTAATAAAATATCAGCTGGCTTAACCAATTGATAACCTAGTTTAGAAGAAGATTCGATTTTATAACCAGCTTCTTTAAAATAATTTATATACTTCCAGATGCTTGTTCGCGATACATCTAGTTGCTTACTTAATTCTTCACCAGATAAATAACCACTATTATTTTTATATAACAATTCTAAAACTTTAGTCCTTCTAGTTAATTTTTTTCGCATAAAATCACCTTCCTCTAACAAAAATGAGTAACATTAATATAATATCATCTTTAACAACCGAAATAAAACTTTTTTCAAAATTAGTCAAAAGCAATTCACAAAAAATAAGAAAAGGCTAACACTCTATTGTTAGCCAAATTTATTATTATAGACTACTAACATTAGCCCTTTTTATAGCTTTAATAATTGCTACTGTAATTAAAACAGCTATAATTATTTCCGGAATACCATGCGTAGCTCCAATGACCATAGTTGTTGTAAAATTAGGTATATACCCCCGCCATAAAGCTAAAGATAGAACGCCAATAGTATTAGTAGCAGTCCCCATTATAGTTGAAAGAATAACAGCACCAGTCTGCCCCACAATATCTTTACTAATAGAATAACTATAAGCAGCAACAACTCCAATTATAATGCGAGGTACAATTGCTACTACGGGGTCACTAAAAAAAGCTGCAGCCCTAATAAAGCTAGCCAGACCAAAAATCAAACCAATCAATGCTCCCACAATTGGCCCCTCTAAAATTGCCCCAATAATTACTGGAATATGCATAATAGTAGCTGATCCTGCTGCAGTAGGAACTGGAATAAATCCTAATGGAGTAAAACTAAGCATAATTGCTACTGCTCCCAAAATACCTACTATCGCTAATTCTCTTGCTTCAAAATTCATTATTACACCCCTATTCCTCTATAACTCTATTATTTTTATCTACCATGACAATTTCTGGCTCTAATCTATTAGCTTCGGCTTCATCAATCCAACCATAAGAAATAATAATTACTTCATCTCCTACTTCAGCCTTTCTAGCTGCAGCACCATTAAGACAAATAACTCCCGAGCCTCTCTCACCAGCAATAACATAAGTTTCTAATCGGGCACCATTACTATTATTAACAACTTGAACTTTTTCATTGGGCAAAATATCAGCCTGCTCTAACAAATCTTTGTCAATAGTAATACTACCGACATAATCTAAATTTGCTTCAGTCACTGTGGCTCGATGAATTTTAGATTTGTGCATTATCCGCTTCATATTTAGACCTCCATCATCAAATTATCGATCAGTCTTATATCACCAATATAAACAGCTATAGCAATCAAAATTTTTCCTTTGACCCGCGCTAATTCCTCTAAACTACTCTGGTCTACAAGCTCTATATAATCTATTTTAGCTAATGGTTCTTGCTCTATCAAATTTGTCATTTTCTCTTTGATCACAGCTGTATCTCTAGTCCCTGCTTCAATTTCAGCTTGGGCCAACTGTAATGACTCATATAATACTGTAGCCACTTTTCGCTCTTCTTTCTGCAAATTTTTATTCCGCGAACTAACTGCTAAGCCATCTTCTTCGCGTACAATAGGAACAGTTCTAATTTCAAGATTGAAATTCAATTCCGCTACCAACTTCTTTATCACTAATACTTGTTGAGCATCTTTTTGCCCAAAATAAACCCGATCTGGATTAATAATATTGAATAATTTAGTTACAATAGTGCAGACACCGGAAAAATGACCTGGTCTTGAAGCACCACATAATTTTTCAGTTATCCCCGCTAGTTCAACTTTAGTAGCATGATCAGGATTATACATCTCATTTACATCAGGCGCAAAAATTGCATCCACACCAACATTAGCAGCATAATCAGCATCTCTCTCTAAATCTCTTGGATACTCTTCATAATCTTCACCCGGGCCAAACTGGGTTGGATTAACAAAAATACTGGCCACCACTACATCATTCTCTTCTCTAGCAGTACTCATTAAAGATAGATGACCTTCATGCAAATAACCCATAGTAGGTACAAAACCAATTTCTGCCCCCGATTGTCGTTTACTAGTAACAAACTCTCTAATTTCAGCTATAGTCTTAAAAATTTCCACTTCTAAGCACCTCACTTTTATAATTAAAAACTCTCTTCTGTAGTAGGAAACTCCCCAGTTTCTACTTCTCTTTTATATCTACCAATAGCAGTACTAATTTCTTCTGCTAAATCAGCATACTCTTTTACAAATTTAGGCGAAAACTCATTATTAAAGCCTAGCATATCTTGAGTCACTAAGACTTGACCATCACAATCATTGCCCGCTCCAATTCCAATAGTAGGAATCGCCAACTCTTCTGTTACTCTTTTAGCTACTCGTTCAGGAATACATTCTAAAACCAAAGCAAACACACCAGCTTCTTCTAATGCTTTAGCATCTGCAACTAACTTATCTGCTTCTCCTTCAGTCTTAGCTTGCACTTTAAAACCGCCTACTTGATTAACAGATTGGGGCGTTAATCCCAAATGACCCATTACCGGAATACCAGCTTCTATTATTGCTGCAATTTCTTCCACTATCTCGCGTCCACCTTCTAACTTAACTGCCTGAGCATTGCCCTCTTTTATTATTTTCCCTGCATTAATTACCGTTTGAGAAAGATCAGCAATCTTATAAGCCATAAAAGGTAGATCAGTTACTACTAAAGAACTATTACTTCCGCGCGCTACTGCTTGAGTATGATAAATCATATCATCTAGAGTAACTTTTAAAGTAGTATCATAACCTAATAC
>JBNJDB010000106.1:0-7106 GCA_051744465.1 Bacillota bacterium
GCAGTTAAAGTAATGCCATTCCCAATTCCTAAAACAGAAATTAGTATTAAATAGAGAACTAAGCCATCTAAAAAAGGTAAAGTTAGTAAAGCAATTGCATCTATAACTAAGCCGCTAACTAATAACCACTTAAAGTGAGTATTATTTTTTTTAAGATATAAACCAGCTAGATAAGCTGTAATAACCATCGTTAGAATTGGAATGGCTAGTAAAAGAGCTTTAGATAGACCCTGGATTTGATATTCTGTTGCAAAAAATTCAGCGAGAAAGGATAAGACGCCAAATAAAATAAATAGTACAGTACTAGCAGTTATTAGATAGATTAATAATGGGTAACCATTCTTGTGAACAATTGAAATTAAATTTTGCGAGTACTTTTTTAAATTTAATTCTGGTTTTAATTGTCTGGGATCGGGGATAAAGTAATAAATAAGTAAAGCTAATGGAAAAGTTAAAATACCATAGATGAAAAATAATCCCGGCCAGAAAAAGAGAACTAGGATAGATCCTAATAAGGGGCTAATTACTTTTCCTAATGCATTAGCAGCTTCTAAGCTCCCTAGAGTTGGACTTCTTTGTTGAGGAGGGTAGATATCACCTACTAACGCGATAGCCACTGGGTATGTTCCTCCTGCTCCAAAACCTTGAATGATTCTAGATGCTAAAATATAATTATAACTATTAGCAGGTTTTAATAGAGCTAAAGATCCCGCTATAACACCTCCTAAACCATAAATTAATAGTGAAACAATTAAAATTATTTTCCGATTATATTTATCAGATAAATAGCCTAGAATTGGAATTGAGAGCCCTCCACTTAAAGAAAAAAAGCTAATCAGCAAAGCAATTTTTAGTTGGTTTACTCCAAGAACAGTAGCTAGATGAGGTAACTCAGGAATTAACATTGAGTTACCAAGAACCATAGTAAAGGGCACAGCTACTAGAGATAAGAGTATTATTTTATGTTTAATTATAATTCACTCCTTTGTAAAATTTAGTATTGAACACCATATCCTGAGGGAGGTAAATCCCAGTTGATATTTTGATAGGGACAACCAAAAGGACAAGCAAGGCATTCAATACATTGTTCATAATTAATTAGTATTTTTCCCTTTTGGCTGGACCAGACAAATACATTTGTTGGGCAAAATTTAGTGCAGTATTTTTTTACACATTTTTGTTGGCAGACTTGTTCATCTTTGATTGCAATATGAGATTGGGGTGCAACTAAAATTGTAGTAGCTTCAAGAAGTTTTTGAGTTTTAGTAGTCATAATATTAATACACACTCCAATCTTTAAGTGTATGAAATAGATCAGTTGCTGTCTTATTGAAGGGTTGTAGATCAAAACTTTCTCTTTTAATTGTTTTAATTTTTTCAATATTAGATTTTAAGTTAATTTCAAAAAATTTATAACTGGCATCGTTTAAAGATTTAGATATTGAAAAATCAACATCAGGGTTTTGTTGATAATAGTTTGCAGTTGATACTGCAGCTTTCATATCTTCTATAAAAAAACTATTTTCGATTTTAGTTTCGTATTTTTGGAGAATATTAGAACTGAAATCATTAGCAGCTCTAGCTTTAGCGATAACTTCTGCAGCATAAAGACCACTAAGCATTGCTAAATCGGTTCCTCGTCGGCCACTGACTAACATAGCAGCATCCCCGGCTACTAATAGGCCATCATCATATAATTGTGGTAGTTTATTATAACCGCCATTGGGAATAGTTTTAGATTTGTAATTGATTAATTCTGTACCTTTAATTAATCGCTTAATCAGGGGGTGAGCTTTAAAATTTGCCATTAGTTGTTGCATCTCTAAGTTTTTAGTAGTTAGCTGTTTAAGGTTAACTCCTAATAAAAGGCTGATTGAATCTTTGTTAGTCCACAGCCCACCTTTACCAGTTAAACTAGAGGTTGGTTGGCCTTGCATACCAATAATTGTTCCTTGCTCTTCCGTTAGATTAAAACGAGAGTTTATTTTTTCTGGTGCTAGAGCTAATTCTTCTTTAATATATAATTTGAAATCTTGGGCTGATAAATCTTTTCTTAAGCCCGCTTTAGCAGTTAATTTAGCTTGGGCTCCCTCAGCTAATAAAACAACATCTGCAGAAATAGTTGCTCCAGATTGCAATTGTACTCCAGTTACTTGTTTGTTGAGTAGACCAGTCTGTTTATACACCAGATCTATTACAGTTGTATTAGTCAGTAATTGCGCTCCTCTTTTAACAGCTTGTTGAGCAAACCAATTGTCAAATTTACTGCGGATTACTGAGAATTTATTATAGGGTGGTTGAGCAAAGTTGAGTCCAGTAAATCCCATTTTAACAGCTGAAGTAGTATCCATTAACCATAGTTCTTCGGAGACTATTGCTCTTTCCAAGGGCGCATCTTCCCAAAAGTTAGGAATCACTTTGGCGGTTGGTTCGCGATAAATAGCACCGCCGAACATATTTTTACCGCCTGGTTTGTTCGCTCGTTCAATTAATAAGACAGATAGATTATCTTGAGCTAATTTAATAGCAGCAGCAGTTCCGGCCGGTCCTGCACCAACAATTATAACTTCATATTTATTTTGTTCTATTGTGATCACCTCTTTTAGGATTATTATTTGAATAAAAGCGTTAAATTATTAATTTTACTTTTATTAGAAGGAAAAAACTATTTTATATAGAAAAAGTAATATATAAGCGTTATCAATTTTAGTAATAATAAAAAGATGAATTTTTTAATACTAGTGTTTGTCGTTGTTGATGAGGGGGTAAGATAATGGGACAGGCAAAATTAAAGTCAGGAACTATGGTCAATATAGGTAAAGATTATTCTGGAAAACAGGATTTGTATCGAGTAAGAGTGCTTGCTGTCTATAAAGATACTATCGAACTAGAATTACCCAAAAGCGAAGGAGAAAAACCCGAAATTATTGAACGAGGTGAACTATTAACTTTATCTTTTGCTGGTAGATCTGCTTTAAATACTTTGAATATTAAAATTAAAGATATAAATGAGCATCGAAAGAGATTTTCAGTAGTGAGAAAGAGTCAGCTACAAACGATCCAGCGTCGTAAATATGTTCGGATTTCTTTGGTTAAAGAAATTGAGTATCAACGGATTGTAAATGTAGAAGATAATTTTTCTACAGCGACTATGTTAGATATTAGTGCTTCAGGTTTAGGTATGAGATTGAAAGAATTAAATGGAGTAGCTATGTATCAAGTTTTAGATTTGAGATTTACTAATTTAGCTTGTGATATATATCAGATTAAAGGTCGAGTAGTTAGGTTAAATGAAGAAGAAGATCCAGATACGGGGAAAGAGTTTTATAATATAGGTGTTGAATTTATTAATCTTACTAATCAGCAACGAGAAAAACTAATTGAATGGGTCTTATCTAAACAACGAGAAATGAGAAGGAAAGGTCTTTTATAATTGATAATTGACAATGGAGAATTGACAATTAGAAGTCAAGCAAAAAAACAATTGAGAATGGAAAATTGAGAATTTACAATTAAAATTCAAAAGAAAAAAGATAAATTAAATTCAATTAAAATTCAAAACACTAAGTGATAAATCCAATTTAATTGCTACTTAAAATTAAATAAAAAGAATTAATAAACCCACGGCTGATTATTGGCTGTGGATTTATTAGTTTTTTGTTTGTGCTAATTATAATTTTAATCGTCTGTTTTGGTAAAGCTATCATTAGTAAAACTGAGATATTTGCTGGAGGGGAAAGAATGTTTAATATTTTAAATGATTATTTTAACAATTTAAGATCTGTTGTAAATAACTATGTTTTAATTAGATTAGTTGCAATAACTGTAGGAATTATGGTTTTGAGTGCTTTTGCAATTTTAATGGTAGAAGGTGGAGATGAATTTAGTAGTTTTGCTGATGCTCTCTGGTGGGTGGTGGTAACCATTACTACTGTAGGCTATGGCGACAAGTATCCTCATTCGTTTTTAGGGCGAATTATAGCTATTATATTGATGTTTTTAGGGATTGGAGTTGTTAGTGGTGTTACAGCAAAATTTTCTGATTTATTAATTGGTAGTAGCAGAAGAAAGGAGTTAGGGGAAGTGCAAGCAAATTATGATAATCATTTAATTGTTTGTGGGTGGAATAAGAAAACTAAAAGTGTAATTGAGCAAATTTTAGCAGAAGAAATAGAAAATAATCAAGTAGTATTAGTAGCTGATATAGAACGAGATCCGTTTGTAGATAATAATAAGGTTCATTTTATTAGTGGTAAAATTGATCAAAGTAAAAATTTAAGAAAAGCTGGGGTAGAATCGGCTCGAGCAGCAATTATTTTAAATGAAATAGATAATGATGCTCGGGCTGTATTAGCAGTGTTAACAATTGAGAATTTAAATCCAGAAATTTATACTATCGCTGAAATTAGTAATAAAGAGAATAAAATTCATTTAACGAATGCTCAAGTTGATGAAATCATAATTAATAATTCGATTAATAGTCAATTATTGGTGCGAACTGCTTTATATAGTGGGACTTCACAGGTGATAGAAAAGTTATTATCTAATGAGAGTGAGCGACAGATGTATATGATAGTAGCAACAGAAGAGGAAGTAGGAGCTAAATTTATTGACTTATTAGTTGAATATAAAAGAAAATTTAGCTTAATTTTAATTGGTATTAAACGACAATCACAAATTTTGACTAATCCTAATAATAGTCAAGTGATTCAAGAAGGTGATCAACTGATTTGTATTGCTGGTGGCCAATTTGAAAAGCCGAGACGAAATTAAGAAATAATTATCAAAATCCGCAGTGGATAAATATACTATATTAGGAAAGGAGTGATGATATGTCTGACTATCAATTAGCTGCGGAGCAATTAAGTTATAATTGTAATTTAGATGAGTATGGGATCACTACAACATCTGAATTAGAGGGGGCATTTAGATTAGGTGGTCAAGATAGAGCACTTTCAGCTTTAGATTTTGGTTTACAGATCAATCAGCCAGGTTATAATATTTATGCTCTTAATTTTAGAGCAAATGATGAGTTAGAGTACATACTACAAAAAATAAGAGATCTAGCTAGTGGAGAAGATCAGGGGGCTGATTTGTGTTATGTTTATAATTTTTCTGAGGGGGACCAACCTTTAGCTTTAGAGTTTCCAGCAGGGATTGGAAGTCAATTCAAAGAGAAATTAGAAACTATAGTAGAAGAGATAAAAGAAGCAATTGATAATTTGTTTAGTAGTGAGCGATATAATAAACGACAACGAAGAATAAAAAATAAGTATCAAAATAAAACTAATGAATTAGTTAATGGAGTTAAAGAAGAAGTAAAAGAAAAGGGATATTTATTAACTAAAGAAGAGGAAGGACTATCTTTGACGCCTTTATCAGATAATGAAGAACCTATGAGTGAAAAAAAGTATAATAGTTTACCCTTAGAAGAACAGAAACAGATTGACCAGAATGTGAGGGAGATAGAACAGGAAATAGGTGGTATTTTTGATCAATTAGATAAATTGGAAGAAGAATATGAAACGGAAATAAAAGAGTTAGATAATAGATTAGTGCAAGAGCTAGTAAATAAAAAAATGGAAGGTTTATACCATCAGTTTTCTAATCTTGCTAAAGTTATTAGCTATTTAGATAATTTGAAAGAAGATTTGTTAGATAATATTGGGCAATTCAAAGATAAACAAGAATCGGAAGGAATATTTGTAGTTGCTGATGATAATAATTCATTAGATAAATACAGAGTCAATTTAGTAGTCGATAATAGTCACTTAGAAGGGGCTCCAGTTATTAAAGAGAATAATCCTACTTATTATAATTTGCTTGGCCGGGTAGAATATAGGAAGACTCAGAGTGGGTTAGAGACGGATTTTAATCAGATTAGAGCAGGTGCCTTGCAGGAAGCAAATGGAGGTTATTTGATTTTAGAAGTAGAAAAGTTATTGAAAAATTTTAAATCTTGGCAGCTATTAAAACAGGTTTTAAGCTCAGAAAAAATAAAAATGGAGAATTTAGGAGCAGAATATGAACAGATTCCTATTTCTACTTTGGAACCGGAAGCAATTGCAACTGATTTAAAAGTGATTTTAGTTGGTAGCCCGCAATTATATTATTTATTACAATCCTATGATGATAAATTTGGGGAATTATTTAAAATTAAGGCTGATTTTGCTACTGAAGTAGAGCGAAGTGCTGATAATGTTTATAAATTGGTGCAATTTATAAGCTATAAATGTAAGCAAGAAGAATTATTGGAATTAGATATTAATGCTGTAGAAAGGTTAATTGAATATGCAGTCCGTTTGGCTAGAAACCAAGGTAAATTAGTAGCAAATTATAATTTAATAACTAACTTATTAAAGGAAGCTAATTTAATAGCTCACAATAATGGACAGGAGTTAATAACTACTCCTGATCTAGAAAAAGTAATAGATAATAGAACATACTGGTCGGGAAAATATGAGACTAGGTTATACGATTTATATGAGACTAATAAGCTGTTAATTAATACTACTGGAGAGCAGGTGGGAGTAGTTAATGGATTATCAATTGTTGATTTAGGAGATTTTAGCTGTGGTCGGCCAACTAAAATAACTGCTGCAGTGTATAAAGGTGATGATGGTATAATAAATATTGAAAGAGAGGCTAATATTAGTGGTGAAATTCATGATAAAGGTGTCATGATTTTAGAAAGTTATTTGGGAGAACATTTTGCCCAGGAAGTAGCTTTGAATTTATCGGCTCGGATTTGTTTTGAGCAATTGTATACTGAAATTGATGGTGATAGTGCTTCAAGTGCTGAATTGTATGGATTATTATCTGCACTAGCTGAGTGTCCTCTGAAGCAAGGGATTGCTGTAACTGGTTCAATCAATCAAAAGGGGAAGATTCAGCCTGTAGGTGGAGTTACAGATAAGATAGAGGGCTTTTTCAAACTCTGTCAGACCCGAGGGTTAACAGGAGAGCAAGGTGTTATAATCCCGGAACAAAATAAAGATGATTTAATGCTACCGGATGAGATAATTGAGGCAGTACGAGAGCAACAATTTAGTATTTATGCAATTAGTAATGTAGAGCAAGGTTTAGAAATTTTAAGTGAAGATGCA
>JBNJDB010000107.1:0-7104 GCA_051744465.1 Bacillota bacterium
AACAAAAAAGACTCCAGTATCCCTGGAATCTCTCTGCTACCATTATCTCCTTTATTCTTTGCAATTATTACAATAACCATAAAATTTCATTTTATGTTCTGTTACTTCAAAATTATGTTCTTGCTGCAAATCTTGCTCAAAATCTTCTAAAATTTGATCATTAAACTCAATTATTTGATTACAACTCAAACAAACTAAATGATGATGATGTTTTCCTTCACCTTCAACTTCATATCTTTTTCGCTCTTCATCAAAATCTAGCTGCTGAATTAGACCTAACTCACAAAAAAGTTCCAAACTACGATAAACTGTTGCTAAACCTATACTCGGATCATCTTCTTTCAAAATACCATAAATATCTTCAGCACTTAAATGTTCACCTTGATTTTCAAGTAATGCCTTTAAAATTTTCTTCCGTTGTGAAGTCAATTTGTAATTATTAGCCGCCAGTATTTTTTTTAGATTAGATAATTTAGCCATATTTTCACCCACTATAAATATTATTTACCTTAATTATAACGCAAACTAACATAAAGTGTCAACACTATGATATTGTAAAAGCCTCACATCTTAAAAAATGTGAGGCTAATTAATTAGTTTAATAAATTTAATATTAATTTAGATACTCTCTCTACTATCTGGGAAAATTCTTGGTCTAACAGATCAGATAATTTTTTCCCCCAGTCATCGCTAAAAATCCCAATAGTAACAATTAGCATTTCTCTCATTACCTCTGACTCAGGCAATTTTAAAGTTAAATAATTAAATTCACCTGGTTTAACTCCTTGGTCACTAGTATCTAAAATCAAAACCTTATCTGCTTTTATCTGTTGTAACATTTGGTATAAATCTCTACCATCTTTTCCAACATGGATAAATGCTATATCCATCCAAGAAAAAGCTTCTTTTAAAGCATCTAAAAGGTAAACGGCTAATCCTTTATCCTGCTTACGCACATCTCCAATACCTAAAACTGCTAATTCACAGGACACTTTACCACCTTATTTCTTTTGTTGTTTTTCCTTTATAATATATTATAATTATTTTCAAATAAACAAAAAATATTCATTAAATTTAAATCATTTTTTCATTATTTATCCAATTCTTTAATTGCATTTAATGCTGCTACTTGCCCTTCTCCTACTGCTTTACCTATTTGCCATGGTTCACCAGCACAATCTCCCGCAGCATAAATACCATCCGCACTAGTCTCAAAATTACAATCAATTTTAATATGTCGTCCATCTAATTCCAACCCAGGTACTATTTCAGAAGGTGGTACACTGTCCCTTAAAATAAAAACAGCTTCAACTTCATATTCTCCACGATTTAATTTTATTTTATTTACTTTATCGGCCCCTTTAATTTTTTCAACTTCACCTTCAATTACTTTAATTCTATTATCCAAATGATCAATTTCATCATATTTAGCAAGATAATAAACATTATCACATATTCCGGCTAAAAAATTAGCTTCTTCTTCATGATGAGCACTCTCACTAATAACAATCACATCTTGGTCTTGATACAATTTACCATCACAAGTAGCACAATAACTAACTCCATTACCAATATATTCAGCTTCGCCCTCTAACTTAGCTTTTTGGCTAACTCCTATTGCTAAAATCATTTTTTTAGTTTCATAATTTTCATTATTAGTAGTTAGCATTATTTTATCCCCCATTGGAAAAGCTTTAACTACTTTTTCGTTAATAACTGGAATATCTTCATCTTCAATATGGGCAATAAATTTATCTGCTAACTCGGAACCAGTTACATCACTAAAGCCTAAGTAATTTCCAACATGTGGTGCTAGATCAATTTTTTCAACTAATTGACCACTCTCAAAAATAGCAACCTTCTTATTTCTAGCACAAGCATTAATAGCAGCTGACATCCCAGCTGGCCCCCCACCAACAACTACTAAATCATAAATTTCTTCGCTCATATTTATCCCTCCAATTAATTTTAGACTATGATAAATCAAATATGTAAAATAATATAATATTATGTTTTCTTAATATAATTATATACCCATCGTTATACTTTATCAACCATAGTAAAAAATCTTATCTAATTTCTTACCTATTAATTTAATTAATTTTTTTCTTTAATCTTACAATTAAGATAGATTTATTCACTAATTTATGGTATACTATTAATAATAGTTACTATTACATTGTCTTTGATTCTTTCCACCTAAAATAGTTCCTAACAAATTACATTTATTATGCTTTTGAATAGTTGTGGTTTCATTTTTTGATTTTATTTCTTGAACTTCCTACGGGTTTTAAAAAAGACCTTTCGTTTAAAAAGCACCACTGTCAATTATCAATATTAAATTGACAATTTATTTTTGGGAGGGGATACAATGAGATATTTAACTAATCTTTCTAATTTTTTTATAATCTCAATTTTATTAGTTATTGTAATCGCCGGCGGAAATTTTGTATTTTCTAAATCAAACAATAAAGCAGAAAATAATTTCAACCAGCTATCCGAAGAAGAATTAAAAGAAAAATTATCAGCAATTCAATATAAAGTAACTCAAGAAGATGGAACAGAACCTCCATTTGAAAATAAATATTGGGATAATAAAAAAGATGGTATCTATGTAGATATACTATCAGGAGAAGCTCTTTTTAGCTCACAAGACAAATTTAAATCAGGCACCGGCTGGCCTAGCTTTACTAAACCACTTGTCCCCGAAAACATTATAGAAAAGAAAGACAAAAAATTATTATTTACTAGAACTGAAGTAAGAAGTAAACAAGCCAATTCCCACTTAGGTCATGTTTTTGAAGATGGTCCTGAACCAACTGGATTACGCTATTGTATTAACTCAGCCGCTTTAAAGTTCATTCCTAAAGAACAATTAGCCCAAAAGGGATACAAACAATTTTTAAGTGAATTCGAATAATCTATAATCAAAGAGGTCAACCTAACAGTTAGGTTGACCTCTTTGTTAATTTTTAATATTTAATTGAGCTCGATCATTGAAAAAAGTTTTATATCCTAACTGAATGAAAATAATAATTGTCAACGATACACTCCCCGTAATCCCCAGCATAATTGCTATCTGATATCTAATTGCTAACAAAGGGGATACTCCTGATAAAATTTGGCCAGTCATCATCCCAGGCAAAAATACAATTCCCATCCCCATCATCGAATTAATAGTAGGTAAAATAGCTGCACTAAATGCTTGATTTACAATCTTTTCAGTAGCTCGTTCAGGAGTAATTCCTAACATCAAAGCTGCTCTAATTTGATCTTGTTGTTCCTTAATACCAGAAATTAACCTCTGAACACCTAACGATATACCCGTCATTGAATTACCAATTAACATCCCTGAAATTGGAATGAAATATCTTGAATAATACCATGGTTCCAAATTAATAACTACTACTAAAAAAAAGAATATACTAATTAAGGTCCCACTTAACATCGCACCTGCTATTACTAACTTAAGATTAGTAGTTATTTTACCTGTTACTCGTTGATAAATATTATAGATTGCAAAAGATTCCATAATAATAATTATTAATAATGTAAATAAATAATTACTCTGCTCAAAAACATAACTTAAAAGATAACCTACTAAAACTAACTGAATAGTCATCCTAATTGTAGCAATAATAATCTCACTTTCATGATCAAGATTACGAAGTCTAACAATAGCTAACAATATCAAAATAAATATATAAGCAGATAATAACTGATATAACTGCAAATCCATTATTTCATTCATATTTGTACTCCTTTAGCCAGCTATTTTTCCATTTTCTATTTTTATAATTTTACTACAACAGTTTTGGGCAATACTTACAGAGTGAGTTACCATAATCAATATGATACCATTTTCAGCCGCATAGTTAATTATCTCTTCTATCACTTTTTCTTCAGTAGCACGATCTAAAGCTGAAGAAGGTTCATCTAATAATAATACTTCAGGATTCAATAACAGGCTACGTACTAAAGCTAAACGTTGTTTTTCGCCCCCAGATAACTGATTAACCTCCGCTGATAAATCCTTATCCAGTTGCATTCTTTCTAATAATTCAATCATTTTATCTTGTTTAGGAACCTGTTGGCCAGTTAGATCAAATCCGACTTTTAATTCTTCTGCAATTGTTGACGTAAATGTTATTGGTTTTTGAGATACCATAACTACTCTTCTTCGCAACTCAATTGGATCCCACTCTTCAACATCTTTATTTTGATATAAAACTTGCCCTTTATCTACACTGATTAAATTATTTAATAACTTTAGCAGGGTAGTTTTGCCTCCCCCACTAGGACCTACAATGCAAAATACTTCTTGCTCAGACAATTCTAAATGGCTAATATCTAGCACATCTTTATATTTAACATCCTGTAAAAAGAACATAACTGCCTCCTAATGATAATATTAAACTATAATTACATATATTAGTTATGATTATTAATACAATCTTATATTCTTTTTAGATTTCATTACCAAGAATCAATTATTCGCTTACTCTCAATCTTGGATTTGATAGTCTCTAAGTTTTTTCCTTGATTACTTTCAATCGCTCCAACCATAACCCCTTCTACTAATGGAGCAGTACTAACAGCCAAATTACTATATCCTTCTAACTCCAGCAATTTCAATGCTTCTCGTGCATTAGTCAGTGAACTACCTATGTCCCCTAAAATCAAAATTCCTTCGGTTTTATTATAAAATTCTTCTACGGTTTCTACAATTTGATCTATATCAGTCCCCATTCTTCCATCTCTATCTCCACCAATAGCTATTATAGGGACTTCTCGTGGAACTAATTCAGATGCTAATTCATTGACACCTTCAGCAATCTTTTGATTATGTGCCACAGCTAATATACCAATCATTTTCTCCCCTCCCTTTCAAATTATAACGATAATATTATTCTACTTGATTACATTTTATCAGATTTCTAATAAAATTTCATCTTATATAACGAAAACATTCCAATCTCCCTATTCCAAATATTGGAATTTTAGTTGTTTCAGTACAAAAGAGCTATATAAGTCTCTTTAAATCTTAAGATACCATACATAGCTCTTAAAAACAACCAAAATTTAAAAAAAAGATTAGTTAGTATTATACAATTTTTACTAAAAAGGAGGAGTTCTTAATTAGATTTATACTTACGCACCACATCAAAAGTTGCATCCTTACTGGCCACAAAATCATCAATTTGAGCTTCTTCTAATACATCTATATTACTATTCTGCTCTTTAAAAGCAATAAAGTTTTCCTTCAAGTTACGTAATAATTTACCAGATAATCCTGATCTTGCTGCTATAACATCTTTAGGAATTGATTCAGTCTCTTTAATAATTCTCAAATCATTCACATCTAAACCATCCTGTTTAGCTCGCTGCCAAGCTTCATCATAAGTAGCCCCAACATCAACTTTATTATTCAAAACTCCTTTGATTACTTTATCATGATTACCTAAAAAATTAATACTTTTTAAATCTTGTTCCAAATTAATTCCGGCTTGCTGAATAAGTTGTTTAGGATAAATATATCCCGAGGCTGATAAAGGATCAACAAATCCAACAGAACTCATTTCTAAGTCACTAAGTTGCTTATAATTACTATTTTTTTTAGCAAAAATATAACCCTTATAACTTGGTTGCCCATTAATTACAGGTGTTACAAGTGGCTTTATATCTGTTTTCTCACTTGCACTTACATATGCCATAGGAGAAAACCAACCCACATCAACTAATTGTTGGTCTATATATTCAATTAATGATTCATAATCAGCTACAATAATAGTTTTAGCCTTTTTTCCTAAACTTTGACTAACTTCCTTTAAAATTGGAACATACAATTCTTTTACAACTTCTGGTTTAGCAAACGGATTGACTCCAAATACTATAGTATCACTGTCTTTTTCATTAATTGACTTTCGATGTAAATCATAACCAAGTTGATTAAGGTTTTTAGAATAATCCAAAATATCTTCACTATTTTGACTTTGTTCTTTAATTATAGAATATGATTCCTGAATTTTATCAGACATAGCTACTGATTCTTGTGTAATTGAGTCAACAGCTATTGTCGATTGACTAGTCGCACTAGCTTGAGATTCTGTCTGGTCGGATAATTGAGAAGTTAAATCCATAATACTATTAATCTTTTCAGTAATAGTATCAAATCCTTTAATGGATTTTTGCGAAATATCTTCTACATCTGCAATCTTAGCTACTCCTTCTTCAATAATCGAACTAGTATTTTCTACTTCATTATTAATTTCATTAATAGTAGTCTGAATTTGACTTGTTAAATCTCCAGTTTCTTCCGACAAATTTTTTATTTCATCTGCTACAACTGTAAAACCTTGACCTGCTTCTCCTGCTCTAGCCGCTTCAATTGAAGCATTAAGGGCTAATAAATCAATTTGATCTGTTATTTCTTCTATTCGATTTAATAACCCTGATATACTTTGTGACACTTGTTGCAAATTATCAATTGATTTACTAGATTGTTCTACATTATCAGAAATATCGATTAATGTTTCTGCTGATTCTTTGATCCATTTCTTATTCTTTTTGGAATGCGACAATGCTTCTTTACATATTTCCTCTAACGCATTCGTCTTTTCATTAATCACTTCCGAAGAAGTAGAGAGCTCATCAATCGACGCTGATACTTCTTCTATACTAGCAGCATTATCTTCTGCTCCAGAAGCGATCTCTTCAAATAATTTAGTTAAATCCTGAATTTTGGTATTATTATCTTTAATTAACCAAATTAATTGTTGCGTTTTAAAAGATACATTCTCTGATAAATCTAGCATATTTATTTCTGAATCATAACTATTATTTTTAAACCATTTCCCAGTATAAAAAATAATAGCAACCGCAATTATAGCAAAAACAATACTTTCTAATTGGTTCAGCCTAGACCATAATAGTCCTCCTAAAATCAATAATAGCCAAGCTAAACCAAGAATCCTGTTAAATAATCTATTCATGTCTGCGCCTCCCTTATTCCCGAGGTAAATCTCTTGTAGCTACAATATTAACTCCTGTATCAAGTACATCTTCAATTACTATATCTCCTAATTTAACCGGTGCATCTAATTC
>JBNJDB010000108.1:0-7078 GCA_051744465.1 Bacillota bacterium
TCATTACCTATCTTTACGATTGAATCCCAGGGCACTTCTAAGTACTGTTCTTCACCCCAAAAACTAAAACCCCCTTTTTCTACAGGTACTAAAATAGATTCTAATTCTCCTGTCTGCTCGGCAAAACTTATATCTACCTCAGCTATCATGCCTAGTTTTTCACCATCAGCTAAATTTATTATTTCTTTGCCCATCAATTGATTCAGTTTCATTTTTTTCACCACCTAAATTAAAATAACATTTATTAAATCTTATGCATCCTAGGAAGGGATTAATTATAGATAATTGCTCACAAAAAATAAAAAAACCAGCAGAATTACTTCTGCCAGCTAGTTAACATTAATTTATCTACTCTCCTGTAGAACCCAAGCCGCCTTGTCTACTTTGGCTTGCCCCATCTTGGTCAACTGTCAAATAATTTTCAAAAATCCCCTGACAAATTCTGGTCCCTGCTTCAAATTCTAATTGTTGATCAGAGCTATTATAGAGTCTAATACCAATATTTCCATCATTATCAGAGTTAGAATAATAATCTGCATCAATAATCCCTACATTATTAGCTAACATCAAACCATATTTAAATCCTAATGAGCTCCTGATATATATTTTCAATACCTCATCATCTTGCATATAAGCCTTAATATTAGTAAAAAATGTCTGGTATCCATTCGCTGGTATAACTAAATCAATAGGAGTCTTCAAATCATAACCAGCACTCTTTTCAGTAGCTCGTTGTGGAATAAATCCTTTAGTTTCATATTTTCTTGCACTTTTAATTACTTGTTCAAAACCTCGTTGTTTATCACTCATTGGCAAATCCCCCTAGTAATTTGATGATTGCAATTTACAATTTGGTTATTCTTCACCTAACAGACTAATATTCAGCTTATTCCCTTTAATCTCTGCTTTAATAATAATCGGAGTTTCTAAATTATTTTTAAATTTCAAATCTAAATACTTCCAAGTAACTGTAGCATCCTTACCATCTGGTACATACCCTACATCCTGGGAATGATGATGAAGTTCTATTATTTCTAAACCCGGCTCAATAGCTGCATTATATAAAGTACTCGATACTTGGCAAATCCCACCACCAACTCCAACAGTTAATTCACCATTTACTATTTCAGTTGATTCTTTAAAACCTCGTTCTTTATTTCTTGGACCAACCTCTTGATTAAAAGAAAAGACCTCTCCACTAGTTAATAGGGTATTGTTAATTAATTTGGTAGCCACTTTAATATTAGTCCATCTATTTTCTTTCCCAGTTATAATTGTCTGATAAGTAGCAATCTCTTTATTAATTTTACGTAGTTTTTCTGCCTTCAAATGAGGCGTTATCTGATAACTAATTGCTTGCACTTTTTCTCTTCTATCAACACTAAATATTTTATCAACTGTCTGTTCAATGTCAATAATTTTTCCACTAGTCTCAGGAATTATTTGCCCACTTTCCTCATTTATAATAGCTGGAATGGGGTATCTAACATTGTGGCGAGCATAACTACTAACTACTTCAGCTACTTCATCACGAAGATGTCTTCCTACGTTATAGTTCTCAAACTCTACTCCTTCTTCTACTCCTAATAATATCCGTCTAATCCGATCTAGCTCTCCTATCAATCCTAAGATTAGAACTGTCAGGAGAATTATTATTAAACTAATAGTTAATCCACGCCAAACAACTTTAACCACCTCCTAACTTAATTGACAATTGAGAATGGAAAATTGACAATTAAGAGGATAGAATCAAATTCAAATACTTAAAAACAAAATCAAAAAAAATAACTTCAAAACCTAATAAATTAACTTTTATTTAGATGCTAATAACTCTGAGATAGGAACAATTTGATAGCCATCCTGTTGTAATTCATCTATCATTTGAGGTAATGCTCCAACAGTTGGCTTAGTAGGGTGCATTAATATAATTGCTCCATTAACAACTTTGCTACTTACCCGCTTATTAATTACTTCCGGATCAGGTCGTTGCCAATCAATTGTATCAACAGTCCACATAATTGTTTTATAACCAATTTCATCAGCTATTTTTACTACTCTGCTATCTACTTCACCATAGGGAGGAGCAAATAAATTAGTTTTATAATTAGCCTCTTTTCTAATCAACTCCTCATTTTTTTTAATCAATTCAATTAATTCCTCTTTAGCTAATTGTTTTGGATGGCGATGACGATAGCCATGATTACCAAGAATATGACCAGATTCTTTTATATTTGCCGTCAAATCAGGAAATTTTTCCACCCAATTACCTACTAAAAAGAAAGTAGCCTGCACATCTTTTTTTTCCAATATCTCTAATAATTGCGGTATATATTCAGTTCCCCAAGCTACATTAATCGCTAATGATACCTCTTTTTTTTCAGTTGGCCCTCTATAATAAGCTTTAGGCTGTTGGCTAAAAACAGCTTGCTCTGAACTTGGGTTATCAAATTCCATAACCCCATAGCTGACTAAAATAACACTTAAAATTAAACAAAGAAGTACTTTACGATTTAATGGTAGATAAAAAAATTTGACTTTTTTATCGTTCATTATCACTCCGCCTCCTGATGTCTTTTTTGAATTCCCGAATGTGACTCCACATAATAATCATCCTCATAAATCAATTCTGATAAGGGAACAATCTGATAACCTTCCTCTTGTAATTTAGGAATTAAACGTTGGAGTGCACCAGTAGTATTTTTCCCATTATTATGCATCAAAACTATTTCTCCCGGCCCAATATCTTCCATGACAGTCTTAACAATAAAGTCTGTACTAACATCTTTCCAGTCTAAGGAATCAATACTCCACTGAATTACATGATAATTCTCTTGTTGACTCGTTTTTATTAAGCGATTATTGTATTCTCCAAAAGGAGGTCTAAACAATTTTGGTCTGCGCCCCGTTAATTCTTTGATCAACTCCTCCGTTCGCTTTAATTCTTGCCTAATTTCTTCTTGACCCAACTTAGCCATATGGGGATGGGTATAACTATGATTTCCAATTTCATGTCCATTAGCAGCTATTTCTTTGACTAAATGAGGATTTTCTTCCAACCAATTACCTCCAAAAAAGAAAGTAATATTAACATTATGCTTACGAAATATTTCTAATAGCTCTGAAGTATGCTCAGAACCCCACATTCCATCAAGCGTAATTGCTACCTTCTTTTCTGATCTATCAACCTTATAGATAGGAACTAATCGATCATTGCTAACTGTCATTCCATCTGGTAAAGCAAAATCATCAATAAATAAACCTAATAAAAAAAAGCTAATACTAAAAATCAATAGTAAAACTAACACATCACGCTTAACTAATTTAATCTCCATTTTTATACTCCCACCTTTTTTAATTGAAAATTGAGAATGAACAATTGTCAATTAAAATCAAGTACATAGTTTCAAACCAATAATCAAAATCTAAAAGCTATAATTAGCAATTAATTTTCTTCTGAATTTCTAACTATCAACTTTAAACTTACTTTACTATCGTCCCTCCGTGTTTTTAAAGAACAAAAAACACTTCGTGTAGCCCTATTTTCTACTTTTTTTGCTAATGAAATTGTGCAATCTATATGCTTTATTTTATTGCTTGGTTTCTAACTATCAACTATCAATTCTCAACTTCAAACTGACTTTATTATCTTGTTAATTAGGCTGCGCAATCTAATTACTCTATAGTATCTAGTTTTTATTTATTTGTTTATTATTTTTTAAATTCTCAATTCTCAATTTTCCATTTTTAATTGTTCTTGATTGTTTTCTTTCTTCCCTGATATCTATTTATTCAACTATAGCTTTAAATATCACATAGTAATAAAAATGGAAATTTTTACTGCTAATTATTGCCAATCTGTTCTAATATAATTTGATAGACAGAATCTTTTTTATTACTCTAAAGAAGGGAGTCCATAATGAAAAAACCACTAATTTATTTTATTTCCCGTAACACAATTATTCTTTTCTTAATTAGCATTGTTATATTTAGTTTTAGTATCAATTTAGTTATTAGTTGGAAAAACAAAGCTACTACCACTGATTCAGAGCTAAACAAAAAAGTAATAATTGACCCTGGGCATGGTGGTATCGATTCTGGAACTCACTATAATGAAATATTCGAAAAAAATATCAATTTAGATATTGCTAAAAAATTGGCTAAGTCACTCGAAAAAGACAATATCTTAACTCTCCTAACTCGTAGCGAAGATAAATTATATAATGATGACCGCAATGATGATATCAAACATCGTATCGAGTTAGTCAATGATTCTAATGCTGATTTATTAGTTAGTATCCATGTTAATAGTTTTCCCAGCTCACAATCCTTTGGGGGAGAAACCTACTATAAAAAGGGATCTAAAGAAGGCAGAAAACTAGCTTCTGCTATTCAAAAACAATTACTTGCAATCCAACCCAATAATTACCGCACTATTAAAACAGCTCCCTATTATGTACTGCAAAAAAGTGATATACCAGCTGTTTTAATAGAAGTTGGCTTTATCAGTAATCCCAAGGATAGAAAAAGAATTATCGATCCCCAAGAACAAAGCAAAATTGCCAACGCAATTAAAAAAGGAATTATCAATTATTTTAATGGTCAACTAAAGTTATTGCCTAAAGAAACAACCACTTTAGCAAATCTTTAATTACCAAAAAAATAAAAAACCCCAGTTTAATGGAATAATCCCATTAAACTTAGGGTAATATCTTTTTTCTACTTTTATGAAATTTTATTTTATATTTGAACTAAACCCTTCAATTAAAATAATACTATTCTTGGCTACAAATTCTACAGTACCTTGCTCTACTACATCCGTATTGCCTGTATAGAAGTTTCTAACTGTAGTTCCATCAGCAAAAATATTGCCTACATCAATTTTCTGCTGACCATTAGTAGCAACTTTAATAATTACTTTATCTTCTAAATCACCATCTTCATTTTGATCCCAGGTTCGAGCATAAGTATTAGATGCTACTTCAATCTGTTCGCCAGCTCCAATAGCAGGATGTTTCTCTCTAAATTGTCCTAATTTCTGCCAGTGTTCTAATACCTCTTGGTCTCCATTATCCCACGGATAATCTGAGCTACTTCTCTGACGCGAACTACCGCTTTGAGAACTAGGCCTTCTATTTACTTCTTCCCCATACAGAACTTGGACTAGCCCTGGAGATAGCAATAATTTAGTTCCCGCAGAAATTTTATCTTCTCTTTCTTTTAAGCCTCTATCTAGAGAAGATATATAACTGACTACATTAAAATTATCAGATTCATTAATTCGAATTGCATAATCACTCCAAATTTGACCGAATTGCTCAAAATCACTAGCAACTGGAAATTTATTATTCATTAGTGCAGTAAAATCAGCCTTAGCATCATCATTATTATCCTTATAATAATCACTTTTGCCCAAACCTTGGCCCTCGACTTGACCGATCATTAAAAATTCCTGTTTCCATTGCGCCCCAGGGAGGTCTCTATTATTAGCCCGCCATTTTTCTAAAGACTGCTGTCCAGCCCCAGCTAATTGCCCCCATCTATCTTTAGCTACAGCAGGCAGATTATAAGCTTTAAATCCATCAATCCCAAATTCTTCAACCCAAGCAGTTAACCACTTAATCAAATAATCAGCTGGTGCTAAACCTAAATCTTTTCGCAACTTAGCAGCACTGGGGTTAATCCAATCTTGATAATCATCCCCTTCTTGACTCCATTTAGTTTCTAATACAGGAGGCAGATCCTGATCACTTGTTAGTTCCGTTTTAAAATCAGGTTGACCTGCCAAAGATTTAGTTGTTTGCTTATCAGAATCTGTTTCATAGCCCGGCAAGTCATCTCTAATCCAATTTGGCCCCCACCAATTAGCCCATTTTGCTCCTCCACTAGTATAATCAATGCTATTTTGATACTGATACCAGTTCTCTTGCTCAGCAGGCGACCAATTATCATCTAAAGCTCGATCAACCCAGTTACCAAAATTATATTGATTCATGTCTTTAATAGTATTATCTCCAGGATTATTAAACACTATATCCATTACAACCCGAATTCCATGTTGATGAGCAGTATTAACAAACTCTCTAAATTCAGAAATTGTTCCCACATTTTTATCCAAAGAAGTATAATCTAAAGCATGTTGCCCATCATAAGCATATCTCGCAAAACTACCCTCGGGACCACCGCCCACAAAACCATGGATTTGCTCATAAGGAGCAGTAATACAAAGCATATTAACTCCCAATTTATCAAAATAGCCATCATTTATTTTCTCAGTCAAACCTACAATATCTCCTCCATGAAAAGTACCAAGTTGACTACCAGTCTGATCAACTTGAGGTCGCCCATAAGAGTCATCATTTTCCTCCTTACCATTATAAAACCTATCTAAAATCACATAATAAGCTGTTGCACTAGCCCTATTAAAATCAGCGCCATTACTTTTATCTTCTGGTTTTACTCTAGTAAAATCAATACTTTTTTCTGTAGTTCCCCCATCATTAGTAGCACTTATTTTTAAGGTTCCAGTTTCACCTACAGTCTTAAGATAATCTTTTAAAACAATTTCAGTCTCTAAATCTTCTTGTAGCTCAATCTCCTGCTCTGCAAACTCAACTTTACTAGTAGTAATATTAGCACCAGAAATTTTAATCATTATTGGCTGCTCTCCAGCTTGCAGGCCCCCAGCAGGATTTATTGCTATTTCTGGCTTAGTAGATTTATATGGTTCCTCATATTTCCATTCTTCTCCCCTATACCATGCAGTTTTAACAGGGTTGAGTTCAATTTTTTCGTCTGATTGGTTAAACTTAACTACTAGGGGACCCTTAGATTCCGGTAAATACTTATCCGCTATTTTAAATGAATACCATCCTTCTGGTGCATCTTCTACTTGATTCATTGTAATTGACTCTGGACTATCATAACCCATATCAGCTATAATATCTGCTCCATCTTTTGTTTCTACAAAAATAGTTGGTTGCTGATCACTCTCTTGATAATAATTTATTTCAACCCCTGAAAACTCGGGAATACTTTCCTTACGTGGGCCAACAACTTGACTACTAACCCCACCTGATGA
>JBNJDB010000109.1:0-7000 GCA_051744465.1 Bacillota bacterium
AGCTTAGTCTGTTTTTGTGTCTAATTGCTCTTTTAATGACTTTACTTGAGGATTATCTGGGTAAATCTGTTGAGCTTGTTCTAGATAGCTTTTAGCTTGTTTTAGTTTACCCTGCTCTTGATAGCATTTAGTTAAAAAATAATAGCTGCGAAAACGTTCTGGTTGTTGCGAACTATCTAATCCTCTTTTGAGATTTTCAATTGCTTTTTTGGTGCTACCACCGCCAATTTTGGGCGCTTGTAAAAGAGCAATACCTAAAGAATTATAAGCAGCATAATTTTTTTCGTCGAGATTAACTGCTTTTTCTAATAAATCTAGGATTTCAGAACCGTTTCTAATTGCATAAAAAGCTCCTTTATATTCAATTAATCGCGCTTGATTATCAGCCACAAGTCGATGGCTGTCACTAGGCTGGACTTCTTTTTTTAGAGATTTATAAGCTAATTTTTTGCTCTTTTCAAATCCTTTTTCAGCCTTTTTTTCATTTTCGTTACGCCTATTTATTTCTGATTGCCAAAATTGAGTTTGTGCTAGCCAATAGTATTTTTCTGGATCTGTAATTGATTGATTTATTACTTTTTCCAGTTCTCTAACTCTATTATTTAATTTTTCAGCATCTACTAATCCACTATAAAACTCAGCTTGTAGTTCAGTCATCCTTTCATTTATTTCTAGTTTTTCAGCTTTGGCTAAACCACTAACTGTTAATAAACAGATTAAGCTAATAATTATTATTTGATCAAAATTTAATTTCATAAATTATCCTCCTTCCTAATAGTTTGATTATACCACATTAAATGTTAATTTTCAGGTGGTTTGTGAATCTAATTTATAAATAAAATTTTAAAATAAGCAGGTTTTGAAAGTGTTATTTAGAAATAATTTAAATAGAGTAGTTAAAATTGGAGTAGAATAAGGAGGAAAATATAGTGAAGAAAAAATTATTAATGCTAATAGTAATCTTACTATTAGTTACTGGGACTGTAATTGCAGAAGAAGACAACTCAGAATTGGTTGGATTTCCTATTATATTTAGTAGTCCCGATACTGGATTAGGGGCTGGTGGAACTGGAATTTATTTCAAAGATACTGATGATAAAAAGATAGAGGGGAGTTTTGTTGGATTTTATACTTTAGAAGAGCAAACTAACTTAATTGGACAAGTTGAGCAGACGAGAGATGATTATAAATATAGTCTGGGCTTACTTTATCAAGATTGGCCGGAAAAATTTTATGGACTAAATAACCAGATTGATTTTGTCGAGGGAAAAGATTATGAATCGCAAGGATTTAAAATTGATCTTGGAGTTAGTAAGGAACTAGTAGAGAATAATTTTTTAGGATTGGTAGGTAGTTATGAAAGTTATGATTTGAATTTAGCTGACCAGATAGAACAAGAAATTCCTGATGGCAATGGAGTTGATTTGTTAGGTTTAGGGGTAGATTATAGATTTGATACTAGAGATCGGACAATGAATACCCGCCAGGGACAGTATTTTGTTTATGAATTAGTAGCTTATAATCAAGATATGGTAGATTATAAGTTTTTAAGTCATGATTTGGATCATAGAATTTTTAAACAATTACGACCAGGACATATTTTAGCTTGGCAGAATAAATTAGAGATTAATGTAGGTGAAGTTCCCTTTCAGCAACTATCAGCTTTGGGTAATATGAATATTTTACGTGGTTTTGATACTGCTAAATATAAGTCTGAAGATAAAGTTGCTACTCAAGTTGAATATCGTTATCCTATTTATAAACAATGGTCTGGTACAGCATTTGTTGGAGTAGGCGGTGTTATGCAAGATTTAACTAGTGACCATTTGCAGGAAAGTTGGGGTTTGGGTTTGCGTTACAATATAAATGAGCAACGTGGGCTTAATCTCAGATTTGATTTTGCTTTTAATGCTGAAGATAGGAGTTTCTATTTTAATTTTGGTGAAGCATTTTGATTAGGATAAATAAAAAAAGAGCCTAGATATTTAGTTAAATATCTAGGCTCTTTTAAATAATTATTTTATAATTCAAATTTAGAGATTAAATCTTGTAATTCTTGAGCTGTTTCTGCTAACTCTTGTGAAGAATGAGCAACCTCATCAGACATACTAGCAACATCAGCACTAGCATTCATAATTTGGTCGGTATCTTGAGCTAAATTTTGTGAAGAAGTAGCAGTTTGGTCAACATAATTAGCAGTTTTTTCTGTTGAATCATTAATTTCTTCAAAAACTTTACCGGTTTTTTGGGCAATATTCTTTCCTTTTTCAACTTTGTTTTCTACTTGTTTGATTGATTCTAAACCATTGCTAGACTTTGTTTGTGTTTTTTCTACTAGCTCAGAAATATTACCAGTAGCTGCCGAAGTTTCTTCAGCTAATTCTCTAATTTCTTCTGCTACAACTGCGAAGCCTTGACCATGCTCTCCAGCTCTAGCTGCTTCTATTGCTGCATTTAGAGCTAATAAATTAGTCTGTTCTGCAATATTGTTAATTAATTCTACAATTTCTCCAATTTCTTCTGAGGTTGCATTTAAATCATTGAGCACCTCTAAAGTATCTTTTACAGTTGCGTCAATTTCTTGCATGCTATTTATAGTTTGTTCAATATTTTCCTTACCCTGGGTAGTATATTGAGATGATTGTTGGGCAAAGCTTGTGATTTCTTGGGTGCTAGCTGAAATTTGTTGGATATTTGAAGATATATTTTCTATTAAATTATTAGTCTCTTCAATAGAGGCATTCCCTTCTTCGGCAGAGGCAGATAATTCTTGGGAAGAGGCAGATAATTCTTCCGAATTAGCTTTTATTTCTCTCATGATATTCTGAATCTGGTCGACAAAATCATTAAACCAATAAGCTATTTCTCCAATTTCATCATTATTATCGTTTTCTATTCTTCTAGTTAAATCCCCATCACCAGAAGAAATATTCTTTAAGCTAACTTTTATCTCTTGTAAGCGATTTAAAATATTAGTAGAGACCATAAATCCAGCTACGATTGCTATAACAAAACTAACTAGTGTAAAGACTATTATTAGTTTAACCGACTGACTCTTAGCGGTGAGTAAATTTTGATATCCGCTAGCCATATCGTCATGGACTAGTTCTTCAATTTCATCAGCATCTTCAATAAACTGATCAAAATCTTGATTAAAATCTTGTTCGGCTTTTTTAGCAGCGGAGCTTTGTTGTGAATTATTTTGATAAATTTTGTATCTATCTCTCATACTTTCTTTTAAAGATTTTATTTCTTCTTTAACCTCTTGTGCCTGTTTAATAACAGCTTTGTTTTTACTTTGATAAAATTTTCCTTCTTCATTTTCTCCGCCTTCAAGAATTGCATTAGTATACCACAGAGATTCATCTAATTTTGCTAAGATATCTTGTTCAAAATTTGTTTGGGAATTTTCCTCAGCCAGCATTTCTTCTAATTCAAGGTGTGCTGTTGTAGCTGTAAGTTTTATTTCCATTGCAGCATCACCCAACGGTGCCAATTTAGCTCCCACATTTTCTCCTTCATCTGCTACATAATCGATATAATAAAGCCCAGTAGAGCCAATTATGAGAATTAAAAAGATAATCATTCCTAATCCTCCAACTAATTTAGTTTTTATGTTCATTATATATATAAACCCCCTTGTGTAATTTAATTAAGATAAGTAAAAAAATATTTTTGAACTAAACTCTTATATTATATCATTCGACAAAATAGAACAACATCCTTTTTATATTGAGTATAATATAGATTAAAATTGATAATTGGAATTTTTAAGTTGGAGTTAACTAACTAAAAGAAACTTTAATTTTGTTTAGAAATACGTTATAATTTAAGCAGATAGTTTCAATTTACTCAGTAATTAACTTAATAAAATAATTGATAATGATTAGGTGCCTTTAGTTATTTATATCTCAATGATTAAAGGATAATAGGGAATCAGGTTTAATTCCTGAACGGGCCCGCCACTGTGATTAGCTAATTAGATTTGCGATGCCACTCATTAATTGGGGAAGGTTAATCTAATGTTAAGCTAGAAGTCAGAAGACCTGCCTAAACATTTAACTACTAGATCCTCGGTTACAGGAGCAGTAGGAAGATAGGCGATCTATGTCTAATTTCCTCAGTCTTGTTACTAGAGATTGAGGTTTTTTTAGTTTAAAGAAGAATAATTTTTATTATGCTTTTGAACTGTTATAGTAGTCATAAATTCAGCTGCGAGCATTCTAAAAAAATAAGGGGGAATATTATGAAGATAAAAAAGAGATCGATTTTGCTAGTAGTATTAATTATTCTAGTAATTAGTGGAGTGGGCCAAGCTGGTAATTATCCTGTGGAAGTAACAGATGATTTGGGTACTAAAACTATAATTGAGAGCAAGCCCCAGCGGATCGTTTCTTTAGCACCTAGCCATACAGAAACTTTATTTGCTCTAGGACTAAAAGAAAATATAGTAGGTATAACCGATCATGCTAACTATCCGCAAGGTGTATCTGAAATTGAGCGAGTGGGGACAATTAAAGAAGCTAACATAGAAAAAATTGTTGACTTAAAGCCAGATTTAGTTTTTGCAGCTGCAATTACTCCTAAAAAAATCATTAATAGATTGCAAGAGCTGAATATAGATGTTATAGGGCTTAAACCACAAAGTATAGAAGGAATTATTGAAGATATTTCTTTAATTGCTCGACTAACGGGCCAAGCTCAACGAGGGGCAAAAATAACAACTACAATGAGGTCTAAATTACAGGATATTACCACAAAGATAGAAGAAAATATAAGTTCCAATCAACGCCCCAAAGTTTTCTATGAAGTCTGGAAAGAACCTTTATATACAGCCGGGCCAAATACTTTTATTGATGATTTAATTAATCTCGCTGGGGGAGCTAATATTGCTCACGATGCTCAAGGAGAGTGGCCGCAATATAATTTTGAAGTCCTGTTGGCTAAAAATCCAGATGTCTATCTTGCATCTAAACATAGTTGGAATCAAGAGGTAACTAAGGATTCAATTCAACAACGGGATAATTTTCAAGCTATTAAAGGAATTAAAGAAGGCAGAATACTAGTTTTAAATCCTGATATTGTTAATCGAACTAGTCCCCGTATAATTAGTGCTCTAGAAGAAATTGCTAAAGTCATTCATCCGCAATTATTTTAATAAAAAGTATTTAAAAAGAGTTGATAAAAATGGAAAAGAAATATTTGCAGTGGCGATCAATTAGTTTAGCTTTGTTTATTTGTCTTGGTGTGGTCATTCTTTTAGGAACTAGTTATGGAGCAGTAAAAGTACCACTAGGAGATGTTTTTAAAATATTAGTCAATAAGTTAGCACTGGGTCAAGGAATATTTGCCCAAGATTTTGGCGCACAACAGACTATCATTTATAATATTAGATTACCACGTGTTTTATTAGCAGCTTTAGTCGGCTTAGCTCTAGCAACTTCCGGAACAGTCTTTCAAGCTTTATTAAAAAATCCTATGGCTGATCCGTATGTAATCGGGATTTCTTCAGGCGCTTCTCTGGGAGCTACAGGAGGAATGATTCTAGATTTAGAATTTGAATTTTTGGCCCTGAATAGTATTCCGCTACTAGCTTTTTTAGGAGCATTAAGTACAGTATTTATCGTTTATAATTTAGCTAAAGAAGGAAATAAAATTTCAGTGGGCAGATTATTACTAGCTGGAGTAGCTATTGGTTCTTTTTTATCAGCTATTGTATCCTTACTAATGGTTTTTAATAATGATAGCATGCAACAGATTGTATATTGGACAATGGGGAGTTTATCTGCTACAGGCTGGCAGCAAGTGCAGATGGTTTGGGTCTATATTATAGTAGCTTACTTTGTGGTTCATATTTTTGCTAAAGATTTAAATGTATTATTACTAGGTAATCAAACAGCAGAAAGTTTAGGGATTGAAGTAGAAATAATTAAACGAATTTTATTAGTCACAGCTTCATTATTAGCCGGAGCAGCAGTAGCAGGTAGTGGAATCATTGGCTTTGTAGGATTGATTATTCCTCATCTTGTGCGGTTGTTAGTGGGCCCTGATCATAGAATTTTAATTCCTAGCTCAGCCTTAGTAGGAGCTATTTTTTTGATAGTAACCGATATTGTGGCCCGCACAATAATTGCTCCAACGGAAATTCCTGTGGGGATAATAACTGCCTTGTTAGGCGGGCCATTCTTTCTGTATCTGCTAACAAAGAAGAAGTCGGTTGGATTTTAGGAGGATTGCAATGACTATTAAACTGAAGATTGAAGAATTGAGTTATAAATATGATCAGTTGCAAGTCTTAGAAGATATAGATTTTGCTATTAATCAAGGAGAATTTATTGGATTAATTGGTCCCAATGGTTCTGGGAAATCTACCTTGTTAAAGAATATAAATGCTAACTGCCAACCAGATGAAGGACTAGTCTATTTAGATGGAGCTGATTTGCATAGGTTGAAGAAAAAAGAATTAGCACAAAACTTAGCTGTTGTAGCCCAAAATAATAAGATTGAGTTTGATTTTAGTGTTGAAGAAATTGTCTTAATGGGGCGGACTCCTTATATTGATAGATTTAGTAGTGCCAGTGAAGAAGATTTTGCTCTAGCTAGGCGGGCGATGAGGTTAACTAATACTTTGCAGTTCAAAGATAGATCAATTAATCAGTTAAGTGGCGGAGAACGTCAACGGGTAATTGTGGCTAGAAGCTTGGCCCAAGATCCCGAAGTTTTATTATTAGACGAGCCTACTTCTAATCTAGATATCAATTATCAGTTAGAGATAATGGATCTGCTAACAAGGCTTAATCGTGAAGAAGAATTAACAATTTTAGTTGTCTTACATGATCTTAATTTAGCTGCTAAATACTGCGATAAGTTATTGTTAATTGAGCAAGGTCAAATACATAGCTTTGGTACGCCCCAAGAGATCATTACTTCTGAGAATATAAGCGAGGTTTATGGTTCTGATGTAACTGTTAAATATCATCATCCTAATAATACTCCGTAT
>JBNJDB010000110.1:0-6889 GCA_051744465.1 Bacillota bacterium
TTGAAAGGGGCCAAATTTTATGAAGAAATTAGTTTTATCAATTCTAGTACTAACATTAGTATTTGCTGTAGGATGTGGAGGACAACAGAATACATGGAAGCAGATTCAAGAGAAGGACAAATTAACAATTGGAATGAGTGCAGATTATAAGCCATTTGAATACACCGATGAAGATGGTAAGATTATTGGTTTTGATGTTGATATTGCCAATGCAATTGGCGAAAAGCTAGGAGTAGAGGTTGAATTTGTAGATACTGCTTTTGATGGCTTGATTCCAGGCTTAAAATCAGAGAAGTATGACTTAATTATGTCAGCTATGACTATTACAGAGAAAAGAGCTAAAGCAGTTGACTTTACTGATCCGTATTTTAATGCGGGCCAAGTAGTAGCAGTTACTGCAGATAATGATAGTATTCAAAGTGTAGAAGATTTAGAGGGTAAAAAAGTAGGTACGCAGTTAGGAACGACAGGTGATCTGAAGGTTAGTGAAATGGAGAATATAGACAAGATTAAAAGATATGAAAAAATACCACAGGCTTTTATTGATTTGAATAATGGACGAATTGATGCAGTAGTTAATGATTTACCAGTTACTGCAGCTTATATTTTGACAAATCCCGAAGTGAAAATAGTAGGAGAACCATTTACTACTGAAAATTATGGGATAGCAGCTCGTCCAGGTGATGAAGAATTATTAACTAAAATTAATACTGCTTTGCAAGAAGTTAAAGACGATGGAACATATGATGAAGTTTATAATAGTTGGTTTAAAAAAAGTAATTGAGTAAGCAGCGGATTACAATTATTATAGCATTGGCAAATATAGCTTGATGCAATGTTCTCTGCTCAACTAAATTTTATTTTAGATTTTTAATTATATAGTATTTACTTGATAGGCTTCCTTAGTGGGGAGTCTATCTTTTATTGTAGCAAAAGCATCAAAAGAAAAGGAGGCACAAGTGATGAGTATTGCAGAGGAGTTGAAGAAAGAGGGTAAAAAAGAAATTGTTAGGGCAATGTTGAAAAAGGATATCCAAATCGAAGAAGTTGTTGAAATCAGTGGATTTTCCAAAGAAGAGATTAAAGAACTTCAGAAAGGGATGAAGCATTAAAAGGTACTATCTTGCTAAAGTGTTTGAAACCAATGCTATTAGTCAAGTTCTTTTAAAGGTAGTTAATATTAGACTGAGCCAGTGGGATTGAATTTCCTACTGGCTCTTTATTATATTTACTTAAATCCCTTGTTCCATCAGTTGCATTATATTACTAGGCATATTTTGGATTTGTGCTAATATTGCTTGCGAACTTTTTGCTAAAATTTGGCTTCGACTTAAATCTGTCATTTCTTGAGCCATATCTGCATCTTTGATTCTTGATTTCGAGGTGGTTAAATTGCTTTGATAATTGGCTACTCGATTACTTACATGATTTAGTCTGTTTTCATAAGCACCTATTTTTGCTCGTGCTTCACTTACTTTTTGATTTGCTTCTTTTAATTTTTTCATTGATTTTTGAGCTGCATTTTCTGGCGGTGGTAAAATGGATGGCCAATCTTTTAGGTCTAATTCTTTAGTTGTTACATTGTTTATTTTAGACCACATTTTATCATTTTTATTCGGGCCATCATGAACCACATAGCTAGCTTCTGTTCTTTGCTCTCCTTGAGCATCAATTTCTTTGACCTCAAAATCTTTCCAATCAAATTCAATACCTACGTCTGTTAAATCAAGCGACTTTGTCCCGTGACCGTATTCGGTTCTTTTCTGGGCTTCTTGAGCTGGATTTATAGAAATATTACTTATTCCTTTAGAATATTTAGCCATCCACATATCTTGGCCTGAATAACTGCCATCAGTTTCTACAACATCGCCATCATTAGAATTGCTATTGGCCCCGATGATATAATTGCCTTCCATGACTTCTTGTACTGAATTAGCTTGGTCATCTCCACTGCCACCTAAGAGATCAGTCCATACTATATTACCAGAACTATCAATTTTAGTTAACATAGCATCTTCGCCACCATTATGTGTTGAAGTATTTGAAATATCATTAGAACTAGTATATCCTGCTACTATATATCCTCCATCAGCAGTCTGTTGAATATCATTAGCTCGTTCATCACTACTACCTGTAATATTCTTTTGCCAATCTACACTACCGTCAGCAGCTAATTTTAGAAGGGAAGCATCTTCACCATTGGCACTAGTCATTTGACCTCCTGCAATAACATAGCCTCCATCACTAGTTTGTTGTATCTTTTGACTCGTTTCATCTAAATTACTACCATATGTATTTTCCCAAACTTGATTGCCACTTGTATCTAATTTTCTCGTCCAGATATCAGTATCCCCATCAGATGTTTCTTTAGTGGCTGATAATATATAGCCATTATCGTTTGTCTGTTGGATATTAACATCTGTTTCTGCTAGACCGTTATCTTTTAGTTCTTCCTGCCATTCAACATTACCATTATTATCTAGTTTCATAATTAAACTATCTTTATCGCCATCATTAGATTTCTTAGTTCCTGATAAAATATAGCCCCCATCATTAGTCGGTTGGATATTAGCACCTGAGTCATTACCTCCGCCAAAATCTTGTTGCCAGATTTGACTGCCATCATTTGAATTTACTTTAAGTATTGTCATATCATTGTCGCCATTAATTGAAGTCTTAGTGCCCGAAATAACATAATCCCCATTGTCATCTTCTTTAATACTAGTTGCTTCAAGACCATTATAATTTTGGCTCCAAATTTGGCTCCCGTCACTATTTAATTTATCTACCCATAATTGGTTATTTTCGCTACCTGAGACAATATAATTACCAGCACTATCTTCTTCAATATTAGTAGTAGAATCATTACCTGTAGTCCCTATATCTTGTTCCCAATTTATGTCCCCATCATTGCTCAATTTAACTACGACTCCATGTTGATTACCATCAAGATATTCCTTAGTCCCAGATAAAATATAACCACCGTCAGTAGTTTCTTTGATACTACTAGCCCAATCTGTTTTGGAACTTAAATTTCTATCCCAAGATTTAAAGCCATCATTAGAAATTTTCATCATTTTTAAATCATTATTTTCATCCACTCCTGATAAAATATAATCCCCTGTACTAGTTTCGGTCATTTCAGGAGCACTATTAAAATCACCATCATAGGTATTAGTCCAATTTTCTGTACCATCATCATCTAGGTTCTTAACCCAAGTATCATTAAACCCATTACTAGTAGTTCCACTAACAATATAGCCATTAGTAGTTTCTTCTACATTGTTTGCTCTGTCAACATCAGTTGTATCATACAAATTCTGCCATTCTAAATTTTGACTTGAATCTAATTTAACTATCCAACCATCTTTATCATTATCATCCTTAGAAGTAGAGCTTAAATCTTGGTCATCAGATTTTGTGCTTCCTGTTAAAATATAGCCACCATCACTTGTAGATTTGATAGTATTAGCTAAATCAGTGTTGCTTCCTCCTAGATTTTTATCCCAACTTAAATCACCATTACTATCTAAACCTACAGCCCAAGCGTCACTGCCACCGTAGTTATTACTCACATTACCATCATTAGAAGTAGTGTTGCCTACTGCTACTAATTTACCACTATCTACTTCACTAATGCTATTTAAAGTATCTGCATTGCTACCGCCGTAACTATTGGCCCATTGTTGTGACAAATCATTATTTAATTTTGAGACCCAAAAATCCTGATCTCCATCATCTTTAGTTCCTGCTACAGCATAATCTCCTGTTGATAACTTCTTTACATCATCAATTTGATTCACATTTTCTGTACCTGTGATATCTTTTCTACCAGTAGCTATGCTACCATCATTATTTAATTTAGCAATCCAATTTTTATTATTACTACTAGAATCACCTGTGAGCAAGTAGCCATTATCTGTAGCTGTAACTTTATTAATGGTATCATCATTATTAGCAACTTTAGTCTCCCATTGATAAACTCCGGTTTCATTGAATCTCATCACTAAATTATCCTTAGTTGCATCACTAGGATCAGTCACTAAATAGCCACCATCAGCAGTAACTGTAATTTGGCTTCCCTCATCACCAGTACTACCAAAACCTTTATCATTTGTTGACCATATCTTATTAAAAGATGAATCTAATTTGGCTGCTGCAAAATCAGTATCTCCATTATTAGAAGTTGTTCTACCAGAAACAATATAATTACCATCACTATCTTGTTGTACATTCTCTATTCTATTAAAATTTAGACTAGATAAATCCTTTTCTCCAGTTTTATTTCCAGAATCATCAGACTTGATAATCCTATTATCTCCTGCTAATACATAACCGGTACTTATTTTTTGTACGCTCTTAGCTTTAAATCCATTATAATTTTTTTCAAAATTAATGCTACCGCTTGAATCTAATTGATATAAGACTGCATCATTATCTTTTTGAGTTGCTATAGCATAGTTACCACTACTATCTTGAGTAATATCAATTGCTTTATCATTAAAAGCATCAGTTCCTAATTGTTTTTCCCATAGATACTGTCCATCACTATCAACTTTCATAGTTAAAATATCTTTATCACCATTATTAGAAGTAGTAGCACCAGCTAAAATATAGCCCCCATCATTAGTGGGATGCACAATATTAGAACTATCATCTCCACCACCAAAAGACTTATCCCAATTTACAGTGCCGTTTTGATTCAATTTAATAGCACTAATATCTTTGTCACCATCAGCAGAGGTCTCAGTTCCAGAAATTACAAAATCACCACTGCTAGTTTCTTCTACAGTTGCACCTTCATCAAAACCATTTGCTCCAATTGTCTGTTGCCATTCTATATTGCGTGATGAATCTAACTTAACTGCCCATAAATCGCTATCATTCGTACTTTTTTCAGAAGAAAGGTCACCGTCAGTTGATTCACTTCTTCCTACTAACATATATCCGCCATCACTAGTTTTGGTAATATCCTGGGCACTATCTAATAAATTACCACCTAAATTCTTTTCCCATTTTAATGGTTCTTTTGTAATTGTTTTTGTACCTAACAATTTTTCTTGATGCATAACCTCAACCTTTACTTTTGATTCAGATATTTTAGTAAAATTAAAATCAACATTAAAGTCTCCTACTTCTACGGTTTTAGTTATAGTTGAGCCATCATCAGGTACGTTTGAATTTTTATCTGTATATCCTTCAACATCTTCTGATTTTTGACTAAAGGTTCCATCTATTACTGGCATTCCATTAAATTCTGTTTCTTGTGCGATTGTTTCTATTTCTTTTTTCAATTGGTCTAGTTCTGCTTGTATATTTTCTTTATCATTCTTATTTAGTGTATCATTAGCCCCTTGTATTGTTAATTCTCTCATTCTATGTATTATACCTTGAATTTCACTCATTCCCCCTTCAGCAGTTTGATAAAGGGAAACACTATCTTGAATATTTTTCTGTGACTGCTGTAAACCATTAAGCTGCGATCTCATCTTTTGACTAATAGCCATTCCAGCAGCATCATCAGCTGCTTTATTAATTCTATTTCCTGAAGATAATTTTTCCATTTTGTTTTTTACAATTTTATTATTCTTTTTAAGCTGATTAGTTGCCTTCAAAGACATATAATTGCTTAATAATTTCATGATGAACCTCCTTTTTCAAAACTTACAAAAGTATACAAAGATAATTATACCATTAATGTAAATAAAGATAAAGAACAATGTTAAAATAATAACTTTTTAACAAAATATGAGGATCTATTAATAGAGAGTAGATTAATCTAAATAATGATGTAAAATTATTCAAATAAAGGCAAATGAATTTTTAATTACTTAGCTAGATATGGTATATAATATACCTAGGTGGTAATAGAATGAAACATTTGAAAACCTTGATGGTTTTGTTTTAACTTGTCTTGATTATGAATTGCATAAAAATATAGTTAATCACGGATTAATTTCCGCTAGAGGTATTAGGGGGTTAAAAAGTTTTACCTACAAAAATTTGACACAACCTTGAAACTACTTTACTTTTAAAATATCTCTTAATAAGGTATAATATAATTAAGGAAAAAGCGAGGTAATAATATAATGCAGAATCCACATGATAAGTTCTTCAAAAAGACTATGAGTCGTAAAGAGATAGCTGAAGACTTTCTGAATCTGTATTTACCGCATGATTTACTGGTTAAACTTAAAATGAATACCTTAGAAATTGAGAAGGATAGTTTTATTGATGAGGAATTGAAAGAACACTTTTCTGACATGGTGTATAAAGCTCAGATTGGAGATAAAGAAGGCTACTTCTGCTTTTTGATGGAACACAAGAGTTACGCTTATCCTAATATTACTCTTCAGCTTTTGAGGTATATGTTAAAGATTTGGAATCTGAAGATTGAGCAACAAGAGGAACTACCATTGATAGTACCAATGCTAATCTATCATGGAAATACAGAATGGAATATAGGACTAAAATTGAGCGATATTATAAAAGAAGTACCAATAGAGGCAGAAGATTATCTACCAGACTTTCGCTATATTGTCTTTGATCTTTCGCAATATGATAAAGAAAAGATTAAAAATGCAGCTTTGTTGAGAGTTTTTTCTGATGCATTGAGTGCAGCCCACCCTGATGATAAAGCTGACTTTGAAGATAAGCTGTTAGATGCAACAAGAATACTAACTGAATTAGAAGAAGAGGATAAAACGGTAGATTATTTTGCTATTATAATCATCTATCTTTTAGAGGCGGATATTTCTGGGGTGAATCGTGAAGATATAAAAGAGATTGTAGCAAAAGCATCAAAAGAAAAGGAGGCACAAGTCATGAGTATTGCAGAGGAGTTGAAGAAAGAGGGTAAAAAAGAGGGTAAAAAAGAGGGTAAAAAAGA
>JBNJDB010000111.1:0-6783 GCA_051744465.1 Bacillota bacterium
GGACTAAAAAAGATATTAGTTTAATTAATGATATTTCTTTAGAGTTGACGGTTAGATTGGGTAAAACGGAAATGTCAATTAAGGATATTCTGGAATTAGCTCCCGGCTCAGTAATCGAGTTAGATAGGTTAGCAGGAGAAGCAGTTGATTTATTGGCTAACGGAAAGATAATTGCTCGTGGTGAGGTAGTTGTAATTGATGAGAACTTTGGATTTAGAGTGACTGATATAATTAGTTCTGAGGAGCGACTAAAGACATTATAGATAAGGGTTGATTTTATGGAATACACTTGGGGTTTTATAAAAATTTCAGTGGCTATGTTAAGTATTTCATTTCTATTTTATTTAATTGTTAAATTTATTAAAGAAAAGAAAATTTTTAATCAAACTAACCAAATTAAAATTTTAGAAAGAAGTTATTTGAGTTCTAATCAGACTATTTATTTATTACAGGTAGTAGAAGAAATTTGGCTAGTAACAGCAACTAAAGAGAAGATTGAATTTGTTAAGGAATTAGATGTGAAGCCTGAAGATATTAAGCAGTCTACTACCGAAACTAAGAATATATTAAATTATTTTAGGAAAGGTATTGATAGCAAACATGAAGAATAAATACCTGATAATTATTCTGTTATCTCTGTTTTTTATAGTATTTATTCAAACTCCTACTGTGGCAGCACCAGAATTTGAAATACCTAATTTAAGATTAGAAGTTGGTGATGAAGAGACGCAGCCCCAAGATTTGGCGATGTCATTACGTATATTATTATTACTAACTGTTTTAACTTTAGCACCAGCAATATTAATTTTGCTGACATCTTTTACTAGAATAATTGTTGTTTTATCATTATTGAGAAGAGCATTAGCAACACAAAAAATGCCTCCTAATCAAGTTTTAATTGCTTTAGCAATTGTACTAACAATATATATTATGGCTCCTGTTTGGACCCAAATTAACGAAGATGCTTTACAGCCCTATTTAGAGGAAGAAATTAATGAAGCAACAGCTTTTGAGCGAGGTAGTCAGCCTTTGCGAGAGTTTATGTTTGAATATACTAGAGAAAAAGACATTGCTTTATTTGTTAATTTATCTGAAATGCCCCGGCCGGAAGATCATGAAGACATAAACTTGTATGTATTAGTACCGGCTTTTGTAATTAGTGAATTAAAGACAGCTTTTCAAATTGGATTTATGATTTATTTGCCATTTGTGGTATTAGATATGATTGTAGCTAGTACGCTAATGTCAATGGGGATGATGATGTTACCTCCGGTAATGATTTCTCTGCCGTTTAAAATATTATTGTTTGTTTTAGTAGATGGGTGGAATTTAGTGATTAAATCTCTAATTGAGACTTTTTAGTAAAGGGGCGATATAGATGAATCAAGTTCAAGCAGTTGAAATAGGAAGACAAGCGTTATTAACAGTTATTAAGGTAACTGCTCCTATGTTAGGCTTGGGAATGGCAGCTGGTTTAACAATTAGTATTTTCCAGGCAACAACTCAGATTCAAGAGCAAACATTAACTTTTGTGCCTAAAATACTAGCAGTTTTAATATCAATTATTGTTTTTGGCCCATGGATGTTGGGAACTTTAGTAGATTTTATGACTAATTTATTAAATAATATCCCTCAATATATTGGATGAGTAAGGTGGCTGTTATGGATCAACAAGAATTATTAATTCAAATTTATTATTTATCTTTAATTTTAGTTAGATTTATCGGTGCTTTTTTGGTTGCTCCAATTTTTGGGAGTCAGGCTCTTCCTAAACGCTTGAAGATAGGATTAGTTATTTTAATAATTATTGTTCTCTATCCGGGAATTCCTGTTGAACAAATTAAATGGCCACAACCGTTGTTAGGAATAATAATTTATTTAATAATGGAATTTACTATGGGATATATTATTGGTTTCATTTTTTCCTTAGCATTTACTACGATTCAATTAGCTGGTCAGTTTATTGATCGAAGAATGGGCTATGCTTTAGCTAATGTAATGAACCCTAGTGAAGGTTTTCAAGTCCCTTTAGTAGGACAATTCAAGAATATAATTGCTACATTAATCTTTTTATCAACTAATAGTCATCATTATATTATTGAATTATTAAAGGATAGTTTTGTAATGGTGCCAATTAATCAGTTTGATCCTTCAGCTGAATTAGTAAAGCTGATGTTACAGATTATTGGCGATATATTTCCGATAGCTTTTAAAATTGCTCTACCGATAGTTAGTATTTTATTTATAGTTGATTTATCTTTTGGGTTAGTAGCCCGAGTGGTACCGCAAATGAATGTTTTTATTCTAGGGATGCCTACTAAAAGTATAGTTGGTCTGTTAATGTTAAATTTTGTATTGGCTAATTATGTAGGGTTTATAGAGAAATTTTTTACTGAGACTTTGCAGAATGTATATAATATATTAGAAGTGCTAGGCTGAGCAACCTTTAATTTAGTGTCCCGAATTATTATCTTTTAGGGGGGATAGTAATGCCAGATGATGCAGAAAAAACCGAGGATCCCACCCCCAAAAGGCGAGAGGAATCTCGTGAAGAAGGGCAAGTAGCGGAGAGTACAGAGCTAAATACAGCTTTAACTTTATTATTTAGTTTTGTTGTTCTTTTTTTTGTAATGCCTTCGATTATAAGAAAAATAATGTCTTTTATAACCAAAATATATACACAATATTTTGGCATGGATTTAAATATAGTTAATGTTCATAATTTAGCAATGGAAGTAATGTTGTTAATATTAGATTTAGTAGCTCCATTGTTTGTTATGGTGATTATAATTGGAGTATTGGCTACAATTTTACAGATCGGTTTTTTGTTTTCGCCGCAAATAGTCCAGCCAGATTTTAGTAAATTAAACCCTATTCAAGGGGTAAAACAGATGTTTTCTAAAAAAACTTTAGTGGAATTAGTGAAATCAGTTTCTAAAATAACAATTGTAGTTAGCATAGCTTATTTGACAATCAAAGGTGTTTTAGATCAATTTATAATATTGATTTATAGTAGTACTAGTCGAGTTATTGAATTTCTAGGAGGTCTCTCATTTACTATAGCAATGAGAGTTAGTTTGGTTTTTATAGTAGTGGGCATAGCAGACTTGTTTTATCAACGCTGGGAGCATGAGCAACAATTAAAAATGAGTAAAAAAGAGGTTGAAGAAGAAAGAAAGCAAAGTGAAGGTAATCCCGAAATCAAATCACAACGAAAGCAGAAACAACAAGAAATGGCTCAAGAGCGGATGATGCAAGATGTTCCTGATGCTGATGTAGTGATTACTAACCCGACTCATTTTGCCATAGCAATTAAGTTTAATATAGAAGAAATGGAAGCTCCGGTCATAATTGCTAAAGGACAAGATGAGATTGCTCAAAAGATTAAAAAAATTGCTCGAGAAAATGAGATAGAAATAGTAGAAGAGAAGCCTTTAGCACGTGCGTTGTATAAAATGGCAGATATAGGAGATGAAATTCCACCAGAACTTTATCAAGCTGTAGCAGAAATATTAGCTTATGTATATCAAGCTGATGAAGAAAGGAGGTTATAAGCATGGCAGAATCTTCGGGCGAAGCGTTGGGCCTGATTAGAGAATATAGTGACTTATTATTTGTAATAGCTGTGATTATAGTAGTAGTTATGTTTATGATTCCGTTACCTACTTTTATTTTGGACTTATTATTAACTTTAAATATTAGTTTTTCCTTAACTATTTTAATTTCAGCTATTTATTTGACCAATCCTTTAGAATTATCGGTGTTTCCATCTTTGTTATTAGTTGCTACCTTATTCAGGCTAGGTTTGAATGTATCAACTACTAGGCTGATTTTAGGACAAGCAAATGCTGGTAAAGTAATAGAGACTTTCGGTAATTTTGTTGTTGGGGGAGATTATATAGTTGGATTTGTTATTTTTATTATTTTAGTAGCAATTCAATATATAGTAATTACTAAGGGTTCAGAGAGAGTAGCAGAGGTTTCAGCCCGGTTTACTTTAGATGCTATGCCTGGTAAACAGATGAGTATTGATGCTGACTTAAGTTCAGGATTAATAACAGAAGCTGAAGCTAGACAAAAGCGGGAAGAAATAAGACAAGAAGCAGATTTTTATGGTGCTATGGATGGAGCTAGTAAATTTGTTAAAGGTGATGCAATTGCCGGAATAATAATTACTTTAATTAATATTGTGGGTGGATTAGTTATTGGTGTAATCCAACAAGGCATGGGCTTTACTGATGCCTTAACTACATATACTTTATTAACTGTAGGTGATGGATTGGTCAGCCAAATACCAGCTTTATTAATTGCTACAGCGACTGGTATTGTAGTTACTCGAGCAGCTTCAGAAGGTAATTTAGGTGAAGATTTCACTCGCCAAATTTTTTCTCAGCCCAAAACTTTGATAATTGTAAGTGTGGTAATCTTTTTATTAGGTACTTTAACTCCGTTACCCATTATTCCATTTTTAGTTTTATCTTTAGCAGCAGGGAGTATGGGTTATACCTTATATCAAGCTGAACAAGAAGATATTCAGCAAGAAGAACAACAACAAGTTGATGAAGAAGAAGCAGAACAATATCGCGAAGAAGAGAGTATGACTGATTTATTAGAGGTAGATCCGATGGAGGTTGAAGTGGGCTACAATTTAATTCCGTTAGTAGTTCCTGAACAAGGAGGGGATTTATTAGATAGAGTTTCTATGATCAGACGTCAATGTGCTTTAGAATTAGGTATTGTAGTACCCCCAATTAGAATTAGAGATAATATGCAGTTAGAACCTAATCATTATCGGGTTAATTTGCGTGGAGTTGATATTGCTGAGCATGAGATTATGGTTGATAAATATATGGCTATGGATTCAGGAATGGCTACAGAAGAATTATCAGGTCAAGAGACTACTGAACCAGCTTTTGGTTTGCCGGCTTTATGGGTTTCAGAGGAAGATAAAGAAAGAGCAGAAATGGCTGGTTATACAGTAGTTGATCCACCTTCTGTAATAGCTACTCATTTAACTGAATTAGTTAAAAATCATGCTTATGAGTTATTAAGTAGACAAGATGTTCAGGAATTAATTGATAACCTTAAACAAGATAATCCGGCAGTAGTTGAGGAACTAATACCAGATTTAATGACAATTGGTCAAGTTCAAAAAGTATTACAGAATTTATTAAAAGAACGAGTGTCAATTAGAAATTTAGTTTTGATTTTAGAGGTATTAGCTGACCAAGCAACAAACACTCAAGACATTGCAGTTTTAACAGAATATGTTCGTCAAGATGCATTGTCTCGGCAAATATCTAAAAAGTATAAAGATGATAATGATAGGATAAATGTAATTACTTTAGCTCCTGAATTAGAAGAAGAATTATCCAATTCAATTGAGCATACGGACCAAGGTTCATATTTAGCTTTAAATCCAGATTTTGCACAACAAATTTATAATAGTCTATCACAAGAGATTCAGAATGTTAGCAATCAAGGTTATGAACCTGTGGTAATAACGTCTCCTATTTTACGTTATCATTTCAAAGAATTAACTGAGCAGGTAGCTCCAGATTTAATAGTTGTTTCTTATAATGAATTGGAATCTTATATTAATGTTCAAACAGTTGGGATGGTGAAAGTACAATGAAAGTAAAAAAGTATCGAGCACCAACCATGCAAGAAGCAGTATTCAAAGTCAAATCAGACTTAGGTTCTGATGCAATTATTTTGGATACAAGAAAATTTAAAGAAGGTGGCTTTCTTGGTTTTTTTGCTGATCCAGTAGTGGAAGTGGTTGCTACTTTGGAGCGAGAAGAAAAAAGGTCTGAGACTAGTAATAATCAGACTAAAAAAGAGCCAGAACAAAATGACAATTTTGCAGCTTTAAAAGGACAGATGGAGCAATTAGTTGGAGAAATAGGTAAAATGAAAAATAATCAAAACAATAGTGTTAATTTAGTTGGTAATGCGGTTGCTCAAGGGTTAATTGAATCATTATTAAGTTTGGGATTTAGTTATGATACAGCTTGTGAGTTAACGAAGAATATATTTGAGAATAATACATCTTATAATTTAGATGAGCCAGAGATAAAAAAGCATTTGCGACAAGAACTAAGCAAAATGATTCCAGAAGAAAAAAGTAAAGCTATGGTTGAAGAGCAAGAGGCGCAAGCTATTGCTTTAGTAGGACCTACTGGCGTAGGAAAGACTACTACATTGGCAAAATTAGCTGCTGATTTTGCTCTGCAGCAAAATAAAAAAGTAGGTTTAGTTACTGCTGATACTTATCGAATTGCAGCAGTAGATCAACTAAAAACCTATAGTGAAATCATTGATATTCCGCTTCAAGTTGCTTTTAGTCCCCAAGAATTAGCAACTACAATTGATAATTATGAAAATGATTATGATTTGATTTTAGTTGATACAGCTGGTCGTAGTCAAAATAATGAACTCCATATTTCTGAGTTAAAAGGATTTGTTAAAAAAGATATTATTGATCAAGTTTATTTAGTAATTAGCGCTACTACCAAAACAGAGGATATGAAAAAAATAGTTGAAGTTTATAATCAACTTAATTTTGATAAGTTTATTGTTAGTAAACTTGATGAAACAGATTCTTTAGGAGTTATTTTTGAGGCCTTAGCTTTGGCTAAGAAACCTATATCATACGTGACAAGTGGACAAGATGTACCAGAAGATATAGAACTAGCTGAAACTGAAAAAATAATTAATAATATCATTGAGGGAGTAAACTTATGAGAGACCAAGCTGAAAACTTAAGAAAAATGGCAGAAC
>JBNJDB010000112.1:0-6753 GCA_051744465.1 Bacillota bacterium
TGAGACTCAACAGCAATCTAAAGTCGTAAATAAGAAGATAAATGAAGTTGATAATAAAGCTAAAGAAGGAAGAGAGATAGCAGATGAAACAGGAGAGGTATTTGATAAAATTAAAAGTTCAGTAGAAGAGACATCACTTAAAACAGATCAAACTGCTAATGCAACTAATGAGCTTGCTCAAAATAGTGATGAAATAATAAATGCAACAGATGATATAAGAGGTATGTCTGATGAGGTTACTAATTCATCACAGGAGTTAGCACAAATGGCTCAAAATCTAGAAGAATTAATAAGTCGGTTTGAGGTCTAAAATTTAATCTTATATTCTCTTGTGTTGGATAATATCGGCTATTTCGTTTGTAAAATGTTGGCGAAATAGAATTTTAGAGAAAATATCAGGAATTATAAAACCCCTTAGGCTTTTAGTATAATCGAAGCTCTTAGGGGTTTTATGTGTTTAGAATTTGTTTATAGCTTAGTCACCTCATATTAAAGAACATATTGGCAAGCAGATTAATTAGTAACTAATTTATTTGAGCTGCAGTTTTAATTAAAAATTAGAAGTATTATTGGATATTATGTTTAGTTGTGTTAATAATTATAGGGCTAAGATATCATTGAAAAAGGGGAAAGCCTATCATCCACTTGCATTATATGTTAATTTGTAATAAATTTGAGAAAAAACTTTAAATTTTCTACAAAGATGATATAATATAAATAATAATAATTTCTAATAAGGGTGATTAGAGTGGAAAAAAATATAGAAGAATTGCGAAGGAAAATGATGCTGAGGGTACAAGAAGTAGAAAATGACTTTTTAAATAGTTCTGTCCTAGATTTGAGTAGAAAATTAGACAAGCTAATAATAAAAAAAATGGAAGAAGCTACAAACTGAATTAAATTTCAGATAAATCTCCTTAGCAGGAGATTTTTTATTTTTAATAATAAAAAAAGGCTTTAGCAATTGGATGTAGAAATTATAAATTAAGTAATTTTAGATTAACTAGCTAAGGAGTGATGACGATTAAGGACTATTATTTTATAATTAGTTTAGTAGTTATAATAGCAATTATAACTGGATGTAGTGGTGATTCGGATATTGAATATTATAATTTAACTCTCAAAACTGAACCTGAGGGCCAAGGAACTGTTAGGCCGGGGTCGGGTCAATATAAAGAAAATGAACAGATTGAACTAGAAGCAAAAGCTGATGGCTTTATTTTTAAAGAATGGCAAGGTGCTGGTCTAGATGGTGAGCAGGAAACGAATCAGACTTTAATTATGGATAATGATTATGTGATAACAGCGGTATTTGAAAAAGCTGATTTAACAGGACGGGCACATATTAATAATCAGGTTAGTGCTTCTAGTCTGGAAGCAACTAAAAATAATAACTTAAGTACTTTACAGAGTAGTAGTCAACTTGCTCAGACTAGTACTTTAGAGGATAACCAACAGTCGGCTAATTATAAAGCTGGAGAGGTAATAATTAAGTATCGAGCAACAAGTTCGATTCAGACGCGTAAAAAAGTAGAAAGCGATTATAATTTGAAAACTTTAGAGCAGTCAAATTCTCAGAATAGAGTTGTTCGCTATCAGTTACCAGAAGATAAATCTGTTTTACAAGCGACTAAAGAATATCAACAGAATTCTAATATTGAATATGTACAGCCTAATTATATTTATCAGCTTAGTAGAGTTCCTAATGATAAGTACTACAAGAGTTCAAATAACTCGAGTGATATTCAACAATGGGGACCTGGTAATTTGAATTTAGAAGCAGCTTGGGAGCAAGAGACTGGATCTACAAGTGTGACTATTGCTGTAGTTGATACGGGTATTATTCCTGATCATCCTGATTTAGATATTAATATTAGTTCTCATGGTTATGATGTTATAGATGATGATGGAGAACCTTATGACTTGAGCTTTAACTCTGGGGTTAGAGGACATGGGACCCATGTAGCAGGAATCATTGGTGCTCGAGGTAATAATGAGCTAGGTGTGGCAGGAACTAATTGGACGGTTACTATTTTGCCGATTAGAGTTTTAGGTGATAATAGAGGGGATACTAGTACTGTTACGGCGGGGATTGAATATGCAGTTAATAACGGTGCTGATATTATTAATTTGAGTCTGGGAGGAGATATTAAGGATCCTAATTTGAAGGAAGCTATTGATCGAGCTGTAGAAGAAGAAATTTTAGTTTTTGCTGCTGCGGGAAATGATGGTGCTGATACTGTTCTTTATCCTGCTGCTTATGATAATGTAGTTGCGGTAGGTGCAGTTGATCAGGAGAATCAGCACAGTAGTTATTCTAATTATGGGCCACAGTTAGATTTAGTGGCTCCGGGAGATAATATATATAGTACTTATGGGCATTATACTAATCCTGGTTTTGATACAGATTACCAGGTTATGAGTGGTACTTCAATGGCAACTCCTTATGTTAGCGGAATAGCAGGTCTTTTATTAGCAAAGGGAGTCAGTCCTGCTAGAGTTGTACAGCGATTAAAGACTACTGCCCGAGATTTAGGCTCAACGGGTATTGATGAGAAATATGGTTATGGTTTAGTAGATGCTTATGGAGCTATGATAGAACAAAAGATCAAGGTTTTTGCAGCTAGAAAAGATGGTGCTACTTTAATAATCCAAAGTGAAATTGAAGAGGTTGCTAACGGAGAAACTTATGACTTGAATTTAATGGATGATTCTGAAATTGATTTGGTGGGTTGGATTGACCTTAATAATAATAATCAAATAGATGCTGGTGATTATTATGTTCGCAATCCAGTTCCGGATGATGATAGTAATCAAACTATTGATTTGCAGCTTAATTATATTGATTCTCATGATAATAATTTGCCACTTGATGTTGAAGGTCTTAATTGAGCAAAGTAATAGTTTAACATTTAACTCCTAGGCATTTACCTGGTAGTTTTTAAATATTTGCTTGATTATTAATAAAAAAATTGATAAAGAGTAATAATTGGAATTTAGAGCAGGAAATATAATAGCTTATGGTGAATTAAATAATAAGATTTAGTAAAATCTCAAATTAATTAGCGAGCAGGAGCAATTTTGTTTGTTTTACTCTCTTTTGTTCCTGAATTTTAAAAGAAAATTTAACTTAGGAAGATAAACAAATAGTAAGAGGGTGAAATTAAATGGAGATTATATTTTTTATTATTATAGCTTTGATTTACTCATCTTTAACAGAATATTTTGGACATCGGTTATTACATTATTTAAATAGGAATTATCATTTACAGCGACATCATCAGCAATTTGAATCGCAACAACTAGAATTTAGCGATGATAAAGCTACTCCTGAAGATATTTTATCTGATAGCTATTATATAATTATTAAGATTGTAGGCTCTTTACCATTAGTAAGTTTATTGTTTATAATCGATCGGTTTAGTGCTTTGTTGATTTTATTTATTGCTATAGCTTATCATTTGGCGGTGGAGGTAACTCATTTTTATTTTCATAAGCCGACTGATTCTTCATTTGAAGGCTCGTCTTTATTTAAAAATTTGCAATGGTATCATCGACTACATCATTTAAATCCAAACTATAATTTCGGAACTATTATTAATATTTGGGATCAGTTGTGGGATACTAAAAAAAATACAGTTAGTTCGAGTAAAGACTAATACAAGAAAGTGATTTGTTTTATAAAAAATAATTAAATAGTTTTGCTTTATAAGTTGAAGAAGTCAAAAAGGAGAATTTATAATTATGAACAAAGCTAAAGGTAGTAATTTTATCAAAGGCGCTATAACTTTAAGTGTAGCTGGGTTAATTGCTAAGTTGATGGGGTTTAGTTATAGAATAGTTCTTCCGCGAATAATTGGAGCAGAAGGGGTTGGCTTATATCAGTTAGCTTATCCTATTTATACTTCTTTATTAGTAATTTCTACTTCTGGTCTTCCCGTAGCTTTGGCAAAATTGATTTCTGATAGAATAGCTAAAAATGAACATCGATCGGCATTTATGATATTTAAAATAGGTCGCAGGATAAGTATTAGTATGGGGATATGTTTATCTTTATTGATGGTTCTTGTGGCTCGGCCGATAATAAATATTTTTCAATGGGATCCTAGAGTAATTTACTCTGTAGTAGCAATAGCTCCGGCTATATTTTTTGTTTCAATTATGTCTACTTATCGGGGCTTTTTTCAAGGGTTGCAGGATATGGCTCCTACAGCTTATTCTCAGGTGATTGAACAGTTTATAAGAATTATATCGATGGTTATTTTAGTATATTTATTATTGCCTTATGGAATAGAAATGGCTGCAGCTGGAGCTACTTTTGGAGCAGTTACTGGTGCGGCTGCTGGACTTTTGATTTTGATTTATATTTATTTTAGAAGAAGGGAAAAAATATGGGATTTTGTCAATACTGGTTCGATTGTTGATTTTAATTCGTGGGAAATTGCTAAAAAAATTGTTTCGTTAGCTATTCCGGTAACTTTTGGTGCCTTAATATTGCCTCTAATGAGCTTTGTTGATGCAGCAATTGTACCGACTAGATTGCAAACAGCTGGTTTTGATAATCCTTTGGAGTTATATGGCCAATTAGCAGGAATGGCCTTGGTTTTAGTTCGTCTTCCTACAATGTTTACTATAGCTTTGGCAACTAGTTTAGTCCCTGCAATTTCAGAAGCTTTTGCTGTAAATAATGAGAAACTGATTAAAAGTAGGGCTGAAAGTGCTTTGCGGTTAGCTATTTTAATAGGTTTACCTGCTTCTGTTGGTTTGTTTATTTTGGCTAAACCATTAACGACTGTGATTTTTGATAATGCTAAGGCAGCAGTTCCATTACGTTTTATTTCTTGGGGGGTATTATTTATAGCCTTAAAACAGACTACTTCTGCTGTTTTACAAGGGATGGGGAAACCTGTTATTTCAGCTCGTAATTTGCTAGTGGGAGCGGTTTTTAATGCTGTAATAAATTATACTTTAACTGCATTACCTCAGTTTGGTATTAGAGGTGCTGCTTTGGGAACAGTAACTGGTTTTGCTATAGCTGCTTTTTTAAATATATATTATGTTAAGCGTCATATTAAATTCAAGTTTAATTTTATGCAGATTTTTATTAAACCATTACTAGCAGTAGCTAGTATGGCTTTTTTTGTGCTTAAAGGATTTGATTTGATGTGTGATATTTATGGAATCTTTTTTGATCAATACTATATCTTAAGTACTTTTTCTGCAGTTTTGATTGGTGGAGCAGTATATTTATTTTTATTGTTACTTTTACAGGAAATAAAATATAGTGATATAGTTTTGATTCCAAAATTCGGCAAAAAGATTGCTGATATTTTATTTGATTTTGGCTTATTAAGAAAATAAAATACTAGAGAATTAAGAGGGGATGCAGTATGAAATCAAAACTAAAGTATGGGATAAAAAAAATATTAAATTTTTTACATATTCATCAAAAATCAGAGAAAAAAGATATTTTTATTTTTTCTACTTTTCGTAGTGGTTCTACTTGGCTGGAAGAAATAATAAAAAATCAACCGGGAATTAAATTTCCAGTTTCACCTAATAAAATAGAATTTTTACCTAATATAGATTCTTATTATCAATCAATTAGATCGCAGCCTTATTATATTCACTTAAGTGAAAAAGAAAAAAGAATATTAAAAGACTATGTTATGAAGGCTTCGCAGGGGAAAATAATTTATGGTAGGCGCTATATTAATTTATTGTCTCCGCACCATAGTTTTATTACCGATAGATCTGTTTTTAGATTATTGAGATCTTGTTACTTATTGGATTGGTTTAAAAAAACATTTAATGGTCATATTATATATTTGGTGCGCCATCCTATTGCTACTTGTTTATCGCGGAAAAAGGTTTGGGAAAATGCTACTAATCCTTCTTATTGGAGTTTTAAAATTGAACATTTTTTGCAGTCAGACTATTTTCGAGAAAATTATTTAAAGCAGGATTTGGAATCTTTTTTGCAAGAAAAGTTATCCCAAAGCACTAAATTAGAAAAATTTGTAATCGGTTGGTGTTTAGAAAATTTAGGATTATTAAGACGAGTGCAAAAGTTAGAAGGGAAGACTGATTTTATTTTTTTAACCTATGAAGACTTGCTTCTGAACCCTGCAAAAGTAATAAACTATTTAAGAGATAAATTACAATTAGAAGATTTAGATAAAATGTTAGCTCAAGTAAATGTACCTTCGAGTACAGTTAAATATAGTGATGATAAAACAAAAGATAATTTTAAAAGTTCTACTTATGATAAAGAATTTTTACTAAAGAAATGGAAGAAAGGAGTATCAGAAAAAGAAGAAAAAGAAATTTTTGAAATTATAAATCATTTTGGGATTAATATTTATAAAGTTGATAGTTTTATGCCTGAAGAAAAATATTTACTGCCTGCAAATTTTAAATAAAATATCTGTATCCTTAAATCCTATTTTTTTGTGCAAGTTAGTACTTGTATAAGTTATCTTGTATAATTTCACAAAAATACAATTACAAATTGTTGATTTTGACTAATGACAAATTAGATTTAAATAGATATGATTAGTATTGTTAGGATAAAAAATTTAAAATAGCTTGTGAAAAAAAATTCAAAACTAAAAGTGGAGGGGAAAAAATGTCTAAAAAAGCAATTGTAATTATGTTGGTAGTATTAGTATTGGCTGTTGGTACATTTGTTGCTTATGATAAGTTTTTAAATACTAAAGGAGAAGTAAGTGAAAATTATGTTCCAATTGAGGA
>JBNJDB010000113.1:0-6544 GCA_051744465.1 Bacillota bacterium
CCTGATTGATATCAGTTAGGGGTTTATAGTTATGAATGATATAAAAGAGGTATTTAATAAATTAATCAAGCCATTTCCGATTGAATTTAAATTAAGAGGGTTGAATACATCGGTATTTGGTGGTTTTGCTAGTTATGTTCTAAAGTGGAGTGAAAAATTAAGAGATGAAGCGGATACAGTAGCAATAATAGATTTAGTAGAAGAATTAGAAACTATATTTTCTAATTATAAAGCGGTAACTTTAGATGAACGTTATGAAAAATTAGAAGAAGCTGTGCAAGTAGTAAATCAGTTGGCCCAAAAGATACAACGGCATAAGGTATTTGAATTAAAGAATAATAAATTAAAAAAAGTGGTCCAGGAGACTGCATCTGCTAGTGGAAATAAGCAGGCAACTAATAAACAGATTAGTAAACAGGACACAGTTCAGCAACTACCTGATTTTTGGGAACAAGAAGTTAGATATGTCAAGGGGGTTGGTGAACATTGGGCTAAGCGTTTAAATAAATTAGAAATTAAGCAAGTTAGTGATCTTCTTTATTATTTCCCGCGTGATTATAATGATTGGAGTCAGCAAAAGAAGATTGGTCAATTGACTGCGGGCCAAGAGGTAACAGTCCAAGGTAAAGTAGTTAATATTAATCAAGTTAATCCTCGCCAGGGACTTAAAATTATTAAAGTAGGGATTAATGATGGAACTGGTACTTTATATGGTGTCTGGTTTAATCAAGCTTATCGGAAAAAGTATTTTAGAAAGAGAAAAGGCGAAATCTTTTTATTTAGTGGGGAAGTAAGTTATAATTATGGTCGCTTAGAAATTAATAATCCTCATTATGAAGAATTAGGTGGGGAAAATTTACATACTGGCAGAATTGTTCCGGTTTATTCGACTACTAAAGGAATTAATCAAAAGAAATTACGAACAATAATTAGTAATGCTATTGATAAATATAGTCAGGAAATACCAGAGTTATTACCAGGTTTTCTTGTTGATAAGTATAATTTTCCTACTCTTGATAGTGCTTTAGAAAAAATTCATTTCCCAGATGATAATGGTGATTTGAAATTGGCCCGGCAACGATTTATTTATGAAGAGTTATTTATCCTGCAATTAGGCTTGGCTTTGAAAAAAGAGGGTTTCAAAGAGGAAAGACCGGGCATTAAGCATGCGGGTGGCCAAGAGTTAGTAACTAGTTATCGCCAAGATTTGTCCTTTGCGCTTACTTCTGCGCAAGAAAAGGTATGGTCGGAAATTAAAGCAGATATGGCTACTAAAACGCAGATGAATCGGTTATTACAAGGGGATGTAGGTGCTGGTAAGACTGTAGTAGCTACTTTAGCTCTTTTGCGTGCGGTAGGGTCTGGTTTTCAAGGGGCATTAATGGCGCCGACTGAGATTTTAGCTGAGCAACATTATTTGGGACTAAAAGAAGATTTGGAACCATTGGGAATTAATCTGGGATTACTAGTGGGGAGTTTGACTACTAGCCAAAAGGAGGAACTTGTTACTAAAATTGAAGCAGGAGAGATCGATCTAATAATTGGAACTCATGCTTTGATTCAGGAAGGCATTAATTTTGCTAGATTAGGATTAGTAATTGTTGATGAACAACACCGCTTTGGCGTTCGGCAGCGGGCTACCTTACAAGAAAAGGGGGATGTTCCTGATGTATTAGTTATGACTGCTACCCCAATCCCGCGGACTTTGGCCCTGACAGTTTATGGTGATTTGGATGTATCCGTGATTGATGAATTACCGCCTGGTAGAAAACCAGTAATTACTGAATGGCGGACTCAACAAGCACGTCCAAAGCTATATTCATTTATTAAAGATGAAGTAGAAAATGGTCGTCAGGCTTATGTTGTTTGTCCGCTAGTAGAGGAATCTGAGAAATTAAATGTTGAATCTGCTACTGAAGTTTTCTTAAGATTTAAAGAAGAAATATTTCCTGATTTGAAATTAGGTTTATTACATGGTCAATTAAAAGCTGGTGAAAAAGAAGATATCATGGAAGAATTTCGGCTAGGAGAGATTGATATTTTGGTAGCGACTACTGTTATTGAAGTGGGGGTTGATGTTCCTAATTCTACAATAATGGTAATCGAAGATGCTCAGAGATTTGGTTTAGCTCAGTTACATCAGTTGAGAGGACGAGTTGGTCGTGGCAAACATCAATCTTATTGTATTTTAGTCTCTGATCCTAAAACTGATGAAGCTAAAGAAAGAATGAGAATTATGACTAAATCTAATGATGGATTTGTAATTGCTGAAGAAGATTTGAAGTTGCGAGGTCCTGGTGAGTTTTTTGGAACTAGACAGCATGGGATGCCTGATTTGAAAGTAGCTGATATTATTCGTGACCAAAAGATATTAGAACAGGCTCGACAAGATGCATTTGAAATTGTAGCAAACGATCCACAATTAAATAAGCCCCAGTATCAGATTTTGAAAAAGTTTTTAAATAAAAGTTTTAATTATGATTTTGAGTTAATAGATATATCTTAAAAAATTAAATAAAATCTAATATATTAGATACAGAGGAGTGATTGGATTGAGAATAATTGCAGGAAAGAATAAAGGTAGAAAGTTAAATCGCCGTGATGGAAAGGATGTTCGACCAACTAGTGATCGAGCTAAAGAAGCTTTGTTCAATATTTTAGGTTCTGAAGTTGTCGGAAGTAGATTTTTAGATTTATTTTCTGGTTTTGGTGGAATTGGTCTTGAGGCTGTAAGTCGGGGTGCTTATGAAGTTGTATTGGTTGATAAAGCTGAGAAAAATATAGATATTATAGAGCAAAATATAAATATGTTGGATTATCAAGAGGATGCTAAAGTGGTTCAGGCTGATGTATTAAATTCATTGGGGTTGTTGCGGGGGGACTTTGATTTTATTTTTATGGACCCGCCTTATCAGCAAAAGAGTTATTATGCTGCTACTTTAGCAGAAATTGATAAATATAATTTGTTACATCCTGATGGTGTTGTAATTATTGAACACCATTCCCAAATTAAGCTAGACTTAGCAGATAAATATGATATAATAAAAGAAAGAAGTTATGGTAATTCAGCATTAGCATTAGTCCAAAGGGGCGATTAATTATGGCTAAGGTAGCAGTTTATCCTGGTAGTTTTGATCCTGTCACTAGTGGTCATTTGGATATTATAGAACGAGCTAATAATATTTTTGATAAAGTAATTGTGGCAGTTTTTAATAATCCCAATAAGAATCATTTATTCAGCAAAGAAGAACGGGTAGCAATGTTAGCAGATGTATTAGAGGACAATCCTGAGATTGAGGTTGATAGTTTTACTGGTCTATTAATTGATTATATTGAACAACATCATGGTGAAGTTATTATTAGAGGTTTGCGTGCGGTTTCAGATTTTGAATCAGAGTTTCAAATGGCTTCGCTGAATAAAAAATTAGCTCCTGAAATTGAGACATTATTTATGATGACTAGTACCGAATATGCTTATTTGAGTTCTAGTGCTGTCAAAGAAGTAGCTAGTTTTGGAGGGTGTATAGAAGAGTTAGTTCCTGATTATATTATAGATAAATTAATCAGTAAGATGGAGGAAGAGGATAAATTAATAGAAGAATCATCTCGGATTAAAGATGATTAAATTAGAGGAGGTTGTTAAGAGTGGCTATTTTATGGAGAGAAAGTTTAGAAACTGGCTTTGCAGAAATTGATGATCAGCATCAAGAAATATTTAAAAGAGCTAATCAATTAATTGAAGTTAATAAGTCTACTGGAGGTCGCGAAGAGGGATATGAAAAAGCAAGGGAATTGTTGGATTTTTTACAAGATTATATAGTGCATCATTTTAAGGAGGAAGAAAAAATCCAGCGTAAATATGATTATCCTGATTATACAGAACATAAAAAAATTCATGATGATTTATTGCAGCAGACAAATGAATTGGCTGAAAAATTTAAAAAACAAGAAAAAAAGTTAACTGAGTTAGCTGAATTGAATCAATTTATTCTAAATTGGTTGACTAAACATATTGACCAGCAAGATCGGAAGGTAGTAAAATATATTAAAAATAATAATTAAAAAGCCAGCTAAAGCTGGTTTTTTAATATTTCTTCTCAAAAGGGGTGTTAGTTATGAAAAGAGCAATTTTTGCAGCAGGTTGTTTCTGGGGGGTAGAAGCTGATTTTAAAAAGGTAGATGGGGTAGTTGATACTACAGTTGGTTATACTGGAGGCGAGACTGCTAATCCTAGTTATGAGGAAGTCTGCACTGGTGAAACTGGACATGCTGAAGCTGTAAAAGTTAATTATGATTCACAACAGGTATCGTATCTGGATTTGTTAGATGTTTTTTGGAATAATCATAATCCGACTACTTTAAATCGTGAAGGTGTTGATATCGGAAGTCAGTATCGCTCAGCTATTTTTTATACTACTCCTAAACAACAACAGCTTGCCCAGCAGTCAAAACAAGAGTTAAATGATAGTGGGGAGTATGAACAGCCGATTGTAACAGAAATAGTAGCAGCAACTGATTTTTATAAAGCGGAAGAATATCATCAAGATTATCTTGATAAACAGTAAGTAGAGGGCAAGTGGTTAGTCAAGAATAGATTGAGGGAGGGGTTTTATGGCGGTGGAAAAATTAGAAGAAGATGTAGGGCTAGGGGAAGATTTCAAAATAGTCAAAGGTAAATTTGAATATGGTAAATATAATGATGAAGTGGGCATGTTTATGGCTATAATAGGGGAGGAAGAATTAAAGAGTTGGAATTTAGTAATGACTGACAACCCTGAATCACAGTTGACTCCAATAGATGGAGATTATATAGTTTTCAAAAGAATTTTTGCTGAAATTCCAATTAAAGATAAAAAGAGAAGCTATAAATTCAAACAACAATTGCAAGAAGAACTAAAAGAATCTATTAATGAATTAATAGTAGGAAGTTTAACTGAGGTAGAAGAGTTTTTTGACCGCCATATTCATCTAATTGCTAAAGAAGAGGTTGATTTAGATTTAGTAGTAGAAGAATTCTCTAAAGGCAAGTTAAAATCTGATTTCCCCCAATTATTTGTGACTGAAGATGATGATTCAGAACAAAGCGAAGAGACTGAATCTGAGGATATAGTAATTGATTGTTCTGTATTAATTGCTCCTTTAACGGGAAAAAAATTTTCCAACTTTGAAATTGGTGATAAACTACTAGTAGAAGCTACTGGCTCTGATTATAAGCAATTAGAAAATGAGGCCCCTCAAGTTATAACTGATGATAATAAATCAATTGGTCAAATTGAGGAAATAAAGCATAATAAGGATAATGATGAGTATGAATTATCAATTAAATTTGGCCCTCAATTGTATGGAACAGCAAGCATAGATTCTAATTCGAGTATAAAGTTAGAGGTGCCTTATCAACAGCAAAAATTTGATTTGACAGACTATGATTATTTATATGATCGAGCAATAAATTTTTTATTAATTATGTTAGTTTTATCAGTCATAATCTTATTAATTACAAATTTATTATAATTACAGATTAATTTATTAGCTAAAGTAATGGAAAGAAATAATTTTTATTTTTTTAATAAAGTAAATAGCAAGTGAAATAAAAATTGCAGCAGTTAAAATAAGAAAAATAGATAAAGTTATTTGGGAAATATAATCTAAATAATTGATTTTTAAATTCAATTGTTGTGGTTTAAAAGCTACAGGCTGGAGTAGATAATTAGAAAGCATAGTGCCTGGTTTTAGTAGTAAATAGGTGATAATACTAGCAGATATACCATGCAATACTCTAGCCCATAAGTAAGGCTTAATCCTCAGGTCAGTATCGTTAATCATTGTCATTACTTGGGCGTGAACTGATAAACCACTCCAAGCAATGATACCGCTAGTAATAATTAATTGCTGAATTAATGGTGCATTAGCTTGACTAGCTAAGTCTGAACCATTTGTTATTTCAAATAACCCGCCAATCAATGGTAAAATTATTGTTTTTTCAAAGCCTAATGGTTTAAGAATAATAGAAATCAGAGAAGTTAATAATGAAGTAAAACCAATATCATTTAATATTTGTGTTAACACTGAAAAAAAGATGATAAAACCGCCTATTAGTAGTAAAGTATTGACTGCTTCTTGGATTGAATCTCCTAATAATTGCCCAAACGAACGGCCATCTTCTCGTTGTGCTTTATATAGTTCCCCAAAAGCTCTACTAATTATATTTTTATCTGCTTCTTCTTTTTTTTCTTTTTTTATATTTTGATTGTTAGTACTAGGTTGGTAAAATCGCATCATAAATCCGACAACTAGGCAGGATAAATAATGAGCTAAAGCTAGAACTACTCCTAATTCGGGGCGGGAAAACATGCCTACTGCTACTGCACCGATCATGAACAGTGGATCAGCAGTATTGGTAAAAGAAATTAAACGTTCTCCTTCTGCTTGCGTACATAATCTATCTTTTCGTAGTTGAGCTGTGATCTTGGCCCCGATAGGATAGCCTGAAGCAAGTCCCATTGAAAGAGCAAAGGCTCCAACTCCGGGAACTTTAAATAGTGGT
>JBNJDB010000114.1:0-6529 GCA_051744465.1 Bacillota bacterium
TGTATCCTACCTAACTGATTTAAAAAATCATTATTAAATGATTGGACTCCAAAACTTAATCTATTAATCCCAGCTTCTTTTATTAATTTTAACTGCTGTCGATTTACAGTCCCAGGATTAGCCTCAATAGTTACTTCCAATCCTGCTTTTAATTCAAACTGCTGACGACATTCCTCTAAAATATTTACTAGTTGAGCTCCAGATAAAATTGTCGGAGTACCTCCACCAATATAAATAGTTTTAATTTTGGGATCATATTTATCAGCAATTAATTTAATCTCTTCTTGTAAAGCTTGTATATATCTGCCCCTTAACTTATCTTTGCTAACAATTGAATTAAAATCACAATAATTACACTTTTGAGCACAAAACGGGATATGAATGTATAAACTATAAGCTTCAACCATGTTATCCATCCTTTAATTTATTGTTAAAACAGCCATAAATGCTTCCTGAGGAATTTCTACACTCCCTACTTGTTTCATTCTTTTCTTACCCTCTTTTTGCTTTTCTAATAATTTCTTTTTCCGCGAGACATCTCCACCATAACATTTCTGTAATACATCTTTTCGTTTCGCTCGCACTGTCTCTCTAGCAATAACATTATTCCCATCAGCCGCTTGAATAGGAACTTCAAACATTTGTTCAGGAATAAATTCTTTCAATTTCTTAGCCAATTCTCGGCCCATTCTATAAGCAAAATCATTATGAACAATACAAGATAAAGCATCAACTGCTTCTTCATTAACTAAGATATCAAGCTTAATTAAATCAGATTCTTGATAGCCCTCAAATTCATAATCAAGCGTAGCATAACCTTTAGTTCGCGATTTTAACTTATCAAAAAAGTCTAATACAATTTCACTTAATGGCATATAATAAGTTAATCTAACTCTAACCTGGTCTAAATATTCCATATTTTCAAATTCACCACGTTTTTTCTCGGCTAATTCCATTGCTGAGCCTACATGTTCTTCCGGTAACATAATTACTGCCTTAACTACTGGCTCTTCTATTTTTTCAATATTCTGTTTCGGTGGCATATTAGCTGGATTTTCAATTTTTATTACTTTTCCATCTGTACGATGGATCTTATAAACTACACTAGGTGCAGTAGTAACCAAATCCAAAGCATATTCTCGTTCTAATCTTTCCTGTATAATTTCCATATGCAATAATCCTAAAAAACCACACCGATATCCAAAGCCTAATGCTTCAGAAGTTTCTGGTTCAAAAGTAAGCGATGCATCATTTAATTGTAACTTTTCCAAAGCATCTTTTAGCAATTCATAATCTTCTCCTTCAACAGGATACAATCCACAATAAACCATCGGTTTAGCTGGTTGATAACCAGGTAAAGGTTCAGCAGTAGGATTATCAGTATCAGTAATCGTATCTCCTACTCGGGCTTCTTCTACATTTTTTATATTAGCAGTCATATAACCAACTTCACCACTATTAATCCGATCAACTTTCTCTCTTTGCGGTGTAAATACTCCTACCTCTTCTACTTCAAAGTCCTTTCCTGTAGCCATCATTTCAATATTCATACCTGGTTCAATACTTCCATTAATTACTCGAAAATATGAAATTGCACCACGATAAGAATCATAAACAGAATCAAAAATTAAAGCTTTTAATGGCTCGTCTACATCTCCACTAGGAGCAGGCACCCGCTCTACAACTGTTTCTAAAACTTTTTCAATTCCTATTCCTTCTTTAGCACTAGTTAATATCGCCTCATCAGGATCAATCCCTAAATCAATTAATTCTTCTTTAACACGATCGGGATCAGCACTTGGCAAATCTATCTTATTAATAACTGGAATAATTTCTAAATCATTCTCTAAAGCCAAATATACATTCGCTAATGTTTGTGCTTCTATTCCTTGCGCAGCATCAATCACTAATAAAGCTCCCTCACAAGCTGCTAAACTCCTTGATACCTCATAAGAAAAATCAACATGTCCAGGAGTATCAATTAAATTTAAAACATATTCCTCACCGTCATTACATTCATAATCCATTCTTACTGCTTGTGCTTTAATAGTAATCCCACGTTCTCGTTCTAAATCCATTGTATCTAACAATTGTTCTTCCATTTCTCGATCAGAAATTGCCCCTGTGTGTTCCAATAATCTATCCGCTAAAGTAGATTTTCCATGATCTACATGTGCAATGATTGAAAAATTCCTTAGTCTATCTTGACTAGTCTTACTCATTTTCAGCCCCCTCGTAATATAAAAGTTTACTGCAACTAATTATAACACCAGGCATTATATTATTCAAGATAAGTACGGTGAAATTAATATTATTTATAATTCTTCTTCCATTAATTCAGCTAATACATCAGCAAATAAATACGAGGATCTTTTGGCTTCTTCTAAAGTACTACTTGCTCCTCCTATCTCTAATAATAGAGATTGCGGGTGAACATGTTGATTATAACGTCGATTAGATATAAATTTAACCTTTCTTAATAACCCGGGATACATAGCATTCATTTTAGTAGCTATCTTTTTAGCAAAGCTAACATTTTTCCGCCAATTAGGATGTGGTAAACCATAATTATTATTAGTTACTACAATCATAATTTTAGCAACTTGTTGCCCATTAATCTCCGTTGTAATCACATCTTTATTTGCTGTTCCAATAGCATCACGATGGATATCAAAAATCATATCTAATTCTGGATTGTTATTAACTATATTCTTTGCTGTTTGCAAAGATCTAATATAAGATTTATCATATGTTTTATCATGTACGGTTGCAGAATGAGCTACATCTATATTATATTCTGTCGATAATCTTTCCTTGATCCAATTCCCCACCTTTACTATATCACCTTTATTCCCTATTTTAGCACGAGAATCATATCCATTATTCTCATAATTCTCTGCTGTATGAGTATGATAGATTCCTACAATCCTGTTTTCCTCTCGATTAGTTGATCTTTCTTGATCTCGTTGGTCGTTTATAGATTCATCTTGTTGCTCATCATTATCTTCTCTAACTTGAGGTAACTGTTCATTACTTGCAGGTTCAGTCTGCCAAAAATCAAGTTCTACTTTTTCTCCTTGGTGATCTCCTTCAGCCCTCATTTTTTCTCTATTACTATCATCAGCAATTTCATCTTGTTTCGGTTTAACAACACTTCTAGCCTCTGAGGTTACCTTAAAAAAAGATGGCGGTAAATCAAATAATATTTTACTACTAAGGTTAACAACTTTATTAGCATCTTGGGATTTTTTTAATAAATCTCCATCATCGACTCGCACTACTGGCAGACCTTTTCTTAATAGTAACTGCGCATGAAATTCATCTAAATATAGCAGGTCAATCCAATATTTTTTTAGTTTTGACTTAGAATTAGCATTAAAAATACTACCAATAGAAATTGTTGGTTGAATTTTATTATTAATAAATGATTCTTGAATAATTAAGTTCATTATAATAATAGAACAAAATAATAAAATAATTGCAAATAACTTTTGTGCATCTTTCATCTATATCACACTCCGACTTATGACCTAATAAAAAAATAATTATATCTTTCAGATTATAATTATTTTATGTATCTCTAAATTACTTTATCATCTTACCAGCAAGAAAATCTATTCAAATCTTTAGTTTGATTGGGATGAAGAAGTTAAGATTAAAGCTAACAAAGCTCTAATCATATGATTAGAGCTTTGTTAGCTTATTGTAAATAGAGTGATACATTATCTGTTTCAACATCAGGATGTAAAGCAATATTAATACCACCAGCTATAACCCGGCTCGTATCTTTGATTAATTTATCTATTCCTTTAGGAGCAACAATCATATCCCCCATAAAAGGTTGCAAAATATTATTGATTATTTGTTTCTGAGCTTGATTTCTATTAGCAATATTTAAAGTAATATTATTATTTTGTCTCATCTCATCTATAGTATCATTTACAATATTAGCAGAATTAATTACTGTAGGCATCCCCATGGCAATCACAGGAACTCCCATATCTTCTTTAGTGATGCCAATTCGTTGTTTTCCTATTCCCGAACCAGGATAAATTCCAGTATTACTAATCTGAATTGTAGAAGCTAATCTTTCACTCTCTCTTGCTGCTAGAGCATCAATTGCTAAAATCAAATCTGGCTTTACTCGCTCTACTACTCCTTTAATTATTTCAGCAGTTTCAATTCCTGTTAACCCTAATACTCCAGGGGCCAAGGCACATACAGATCTAATGCCACTACGTGATTCATTATTAGCAGAATCATAAATATGCCTAGTAACTAATAAGTGGTGAACAACCTCAGGACCCAAAGCATCCGGGGTAGCGTTCCTATTTCCTAATCCGATTGCTAGAATAGTAGGAGTGGCTTGCGGATTATTATTTTTAGCTGGATAGTCAATCAGTTTATTTATTTCTGTAGCTAAAATACCACTTAATTGTTCATGAACTACTCTGTTTCCTTGCCGTAAGTTATCTGATTCAATAGTAGTATAATCACCTACCGGCTTACCAATTTTATTACTGGCAGCTTCGTTTAAAACTCCAATTCTACTTATCGTTGCTAAATCTTTTTCTTCTTCATCGAGACTAACCCCTGAGATTTCACCTCCAGTCCGTTCAACTGCCATATCCTTTGCTTCTAAAGCTAAATCAGTCAAACTAGAATAAATATCTTCTTTTTCTTCCATAAAAAACCTCCTGTTAAAAATCAATTTTTATCGTAACTCTGTCGGAATTAATGAGTCAACTATGCCAATAACCAAAGCAGCTAATAAAGCACCAACAATGGATACATTTATTCCAGCAGTAATATATTGAGTTGCATAAATCACTACTGCTGAAGTAACAAATCCAACTAGACCTCGCTTTTGGGGCGAAACATCCTCACCAACTAAATTTTCTACAACATAACCTAGCAAAGCTATAATAATAGAGGCAATTAATGCATTAACAAATCCAAAGACTTCAATCCCGGGCACTAAAATACCTACTCCTAATAATACAAAAGCAGAAATAAAAAATCTGATTATAGCACCTAACCATCCAGTCATAGTAACTAACCCCCCTTTTTTATTTAAATAATCTCAGCTAAATTTATAACTACTACTATAGTCTTCAAGTGAATTATTAAATTATATCCCTCATAAGTGAATTGACAATTTAGAATTGAAAATGGAGAATTAAAACCATAAAATCAACTGCGAAAAATAATGACTTATTTAGCTGAGAACAATTTGTTTTACTTATTCACTTGTAGTTTATCCTAATTAATCATATATATTCTCTTATCTAAACAAAAAAAGTAGGTAACCATAATGAAGGCTACCTACTTAATTAAAAATTATTTTCTGCTTTAAATTATTTCCTTTAATTCTACTACCAACAACTCCAATTCTAAGCGATCATTACTACCAGTTACTAGTTTATAGTCTGCTTCTAATAATTTTTCTAAGCCTTTTTCTAAACCATTAACAGTAAAGTTCTTACTTTGTTTTAAACATTTTTCTATCGGGTAAGGATGCTGTTTTAATCTTTTAGCTATCTGTTTTACAGTTAAGCCTTCTTCCGATAATAACTTTGTTTGTAACATTAGCCTAATTTGTCTAGCAACCATCCCTAAAATCTGTTTAGGAGAAGTTCCCTCAGTTAGAATATCTTCTAATAAATTTAATGCTTCGGAAACATTATTACGGCCAATTTCATCGACAAAATCAAAAATTATATTTTCTTTAACTAGCCAATCTTTACTAATTATTTCTTCTACTTCAGATTTAGTTATTATATCAGCTTCATCAGAGAAAATAATTATCTTTTCTAGCTCATTCTTTAGCTGCTCTAAGTTATTATTAAAGGCTTTTTCTAATAGCTTAATTGCCCTCTTGTCTATTTTATAGCCTTTTTTATGAACCTGTTTTTTAATCCAATCATCTAATTTCTTGTATTTTAAAGCTTTAAATTCTAAAACTGTTCCTTCCTTTTTTATCTTCTTATATAATTTTAATCGCTTATCAGTCTTTTTATGACTGACTATTAATAAAATAGTATTAGTAGGCAAATCAGAAATGAAATCTAATAACTTATCATCTAAACTAGTTTTTTTAGCTAATAAATCATAAGCATGAAAAATAACTATTCTTTTTTCAGTCAAGAAGGGTAAAGTTTCAATCGAGTTAAATAATTGACTCATTGAATTATCATTTTCTGTTAATGTATCAAGATTAAAATCTTTAAATTCTTCTGGACAAAATTGCTCACTAAATTTAGCAATGAATTGCTTCATTTGATAATCATCAGTACCGTGTAAAAGATATAATGAATCTAAATCTTGGATGTCTTTTTTTAGGACTTGATTATAATCCACTTTTTCTCCTCCTCAAACATTTTATTTAACAATTTAAAGTTTAACATATATTTTAGCAATTATGCAAAATTAATATTGAATAACAAAAACAGGTTTGTATAAAAAACTGCTAATAACTAATAATAAAAATAGAAAATCAAACAATCAATCTACTATTTATTCAAGGGGG
>JBNJDB010000115.1:0-6517 GCA_051744465.1 Bacillota bacterium
GTCGAAGTACTATTAATATGATCAATTGTAGCTAATTTTTCTGCCACAAACAAAGCCACTTCTTTCATCGTATTATCTTCTATGTGGACCGATAAGTCATAACCACCTGACATTAAATAGACAGATTTCACTTCGGGAAACTTATAAATTCTCTTTGCTACTGCATCAAAACCCAAATCTCTTTCAGGAGTAACTTTAACATCAATAAAAGCAGTTACAATTTCTTTATCAGTTTTGTCCCAATCAATCAAAGTATTATACTTTACAATTACATTTTCTGCTTCTAGTTCATTAATTTCTGCTGCAACTTCCTCTGGTTCTACCCCCAGTAATGTAGCTATATCTGATGGATCCAAATTACTATTATCATCTAACAATTCTAAAATTTCATTTCTCATTATTATCTCTCCTTCTCGACTACTTTTGTTTTAATTTTTACTATACAATTGCTACTCATTTAGTTTACTCCACTCCTGAGTTTGAAGCCCCCTTCTCTTGTAATAAACTATCAAATGCTTGCAAATCATTATATTTAATAATATTATTAAGTTGCTCTACATATAATTCACGAGTTTCAGAATATTTTATTAGCCCAGCTGACAACTCCAAAGAATCTAAACTCTGGTCTTTACTTCTTAACTCAAATCTGATGTCACGCAACTTTTGATAAGCCCAATGACTATTCAAGTTCAATAAATAACTATCAATTGCTCTAGTAATACTTGGAAATTTTCTAATTCGATAATTGGCATTAGCCGGTCGCTCATCTGGTACAATACCAGGAGTACTAGCATTATAAGTCCACTCTCCAAATATATTATTGGCTTCAATAGCAAAACGGGATGTTCCCCACCCGGATTCAGAAGCTGCTTGAGCTAAAACAAGTGATAATGGAATAATATCTAATTTCTTCTTTAGTTGCTCTAGTTTAGCTTCCAAATTCTTTTCTTTTTTAATATCATAAGTACTAAATTTCTCTTCTAACCACTCTTTATCTTTTGTGCTCAAGTTCTCAAAAACATGGTATTGATTAATTATTTTCTTTAATTTATTTCGCTGTTGTAACAAATTTTGATTAGCATGATAAGTTCCAATAGCTAAAATATTCAAAAAAATATTCTTTTTGTGAGTATTATTATTAATTTGATTTATATCTTCCGGAAATTTGACTATTCTGAGATTAGGAATTTCAACTAGTCTGCCTGCTTCATTTAATTGATAATTCGCTAATAGTTCCTCCCATTGTTGATAACTATCATAATTTATTTTCCTCAATTTTTCTTCTGGCTTTTTTTGTGGTTTTTCTTCTGGAGCTTCTTGCTGCTTTATTCCCTCAGGACTAAACTGATTCTCTTCATCAACTGTTTCAATCCCTAGTATTAAAAGAATAATAACTAAACAACAACTAATCAAAATCAACTTAGACCCTCTAACAGTCAATTGCTCTCCAGATTTAATTAATTTACTCATCGCTATCAATTAACCTCCATAAATTTACTTTAGAACCATTATACCATATAAGTAATTGAATTCAAATTAATACTTATTAATCCAGCACTTTTATTAATTCATTTACCGCAGTAATTGGAGTTTGACAGCTAAAATCCTTACAAATACGCAGGCTAACCTGACCATCAGCAACATCCTCATTTAATGCTACAGTAGTAAATGGTAGATACCTTTCCCATATTACTTCTAAAAATTCTTCAGCTTGCTTACTAGTTGTAGCATTAATCGTAATCTCTTGACCCGCTCCAATAGAATAAAATAATGATAAAGAAAATGCGGTATATCCCATTGGATTCCCCTTAATTTGATTAGAACAGAAATCAATCTGTTGCTCTAATTTTTCTAACAATGAATTATCAGCTGTTAACTGAGCTAATCGCCATAGATTTAAGCTGGCAATAGAATTTCCACTCGGCACAGCCCCATCATAAACTTTCTTAGGTCTAGTAATTAATTCTTCTCCATCGCTACCATACAAATAAAATCCACCCTCAGCCTCATCCCAAAAATATTTGCAGAAATCTTGCTCCAATTCAACTGCCAAATCAAGATATTCTCTTTTGAAACTAGATTGATACAATTCTATTAAACCCCAGATTAAAAAAGAATAATCCTGCACATACCCCAAATAATCTGCTCTTCCATCACGATATCTTGCTAATAACCTACCATCTTCCCTAATCAAATTATTACGAATGAACTCTACTGTTTTTTCTGCTTGTTCTTGATATTTATCTGCACCTAATACTCGCTTTGCAAGTGATAAAGCAGCAATCATTAATCCATTCCAAGCAGTTAAAATTTTATCATCTTTTGCTGGATGAACTCGTTCACTACGCGCTGCAAACAATTTCTGTTTAGCGGTAGCAAACATATCGTCTATATCTGTTTTAGAACTCGTTTGACCAATTAAATTCGGAATATTCTGCCCCTCAAAATTACCACCTTTAGTAATATCATAATAATCACAAAATTCTGTTCCTTTTTCTACCCCTAATACTTCTAGAACTTCTGCCCGGGACCAGAGATAAAACTTCCCTTCCTCTCCTTCTGAATCAGCATCTTCAGCGGAATAAAAACCACCTTTATCAGCAGTCATATCTCGTAATACATAATCTAAAACTTCTTCTGCTACTCTAGCATAATCATCTTTATCAGTTCTTTGATATGCTTCTAAATAGGCAATTGCTAATAGCGCATTATCATAGAGCATTTTTTCAAAATGTGGTACTAGCCAGTGCTGATCGGTAGAATATCTAGAAAAGCCACCACCAATTTGATCATAGATACCTCCCCGCCAGAGGCTATCCAAGGTCTTTTCTACCATTTCTAAGGCCTGATCATTATCATTATATTTACTATAGCGTAATAAAAATAATAAATTATGGGCCCGGGGAAATTTAGGAGCAGCACCAAAACCTCCATTTTGATCATCAAAACTAGCCTGCAATTGTTCAAAAGTTTGCTCTAATAGTTGTTGACTCTCTTTAGCAGATAATTTATCACTAGCATTTTTTCTATCCTTTTGACGTAAATTTTGCACTATTTTTTCGCCTGTTTCCAACAACTTTTCCCGATCATCCTGCCATTTTTCAGCTACACTAGTTAATATATTTAACAACCCAGGTCTACCTCGCTTACTTCTTTTCGGAAAATAAGTTCCCGCAAAAAAAGGTTTCTTCTCGGGGCTCATAATTATTGTTAGTGGCCAACCACCTCGTCCCGTTAAGCCCTGACAGACCTCCATATAAATACTATCAACATCTGGTCTTTCTTCGCGATCCACCTTAATAGCAACAAAATTTTGATTAATTATTTGAGCTACTTTCTCATCTTCAAAAGATTCTTCTTCCATTACATGACACCAATGACAAGTAGAATATCCAATTGACAAAAACACCGGTTTTTCCTCCCGTTTAGCTTTGGCAAACGCTTCTGAACCCCAGGGATACCAATCAACTGGATTATGAGCATGTTGTAATAAATATGGACTTTTTTCTTCAATTAAATGATTTGTCTCTTCCATCGTTTAGCCTCCTATAAGTTATTTTAAAAACCTTAGTAGTCTATCTTAACCAATTTTTATAATTATATTGCAGGAAAAAATTTTAAATTGTAGAATCATGTACTATAGAGTCAGATAAAGAGGATAACAAATCAAAAACAATATCGAGCACTATCAACTAAACAAATAATTTAGCCTATATTATACTATGAGGAGGGATAACTTGCCTATAGTAAATTCAGACCAATTATTAGAAGGCATGGTATTAACTAAATCACTTTACTCCAAAAAAACTGGAGACTTATTACTAAGAGAAGGTGTCAAATTAAACAAAACTAAAATTAATGCTATCAAAGCTCATAATATTAAACGAATTAAAGTAGCAGACCGCTATACTTTATTAATCGAATCTAGCACTGCTACCTATAATGAATTAGAAGAAATACTGGATCGTAATATAAGAAAATTAGCTCCTGAAACACCTGAAGCTAATACCTCCAACAAAATGGTTGAAGTATCCCAACAAACCCGAAAATTAATTAAACCGATCATCGAAGATAAAGCAGTATTACAATTCTGTACTAGAATGAAATTATTAGACAACGAATTATTCTTTAAACACTCAGCAATGACTTGTGCTTTATCCTTGTTAGTTGCTGGAGCAATGGGGATCGATGCAAAAAACCTAATTAAAATTGGAACTGCAGCTTTATTACATGATATTGGCATGGGGGAAATGCCTTTTTTAATTAAAAGAAAGGGTCCCGAAGAACCACGTAGTGAATTATGGAAACAACATCCTACTTATGGTTTTCATATAGCTAAAGAAGAAGGAATCGAGCGCGAAATAGCTAAAATGATACTCCACCATCATGAAAATTGGGATGGTAGCGGTTTCCCTAATAATAAAGAAAAACAAGAAATACCTCTTGGAGCAAGAATAATTTCTGTCTGTGAAATCTATGATACATTGATTAGATATAATGACTATCCCCATTATAAAGCAATTGAATATTTATATGGAGGCGGCGATTTCTTATTTGATTCTTCAGTTGTACAATCCTTTACTGATAATCTAGCTGTTTATCCTTTAGGGTCATTAGTTAAACTATCTAATAATGAAGTAGGGGTTGTAGTTAATGTTCGAAAAAACAAAGGTCCCCGGCCAATTGTTAGAGTCCAATATAATAATGTTAATCGCTCAATCGAACCCAAAACTATAGATTTAGGAAAAGAAAAAACAATGTTTATTACTGAAATACTATAATAGATAATAAAACGATTAGCAATTAAGATTAATTGCTAATCGTTTCTTTTTTATTCAACAGTGAAATTAGCTAAAGTAACACAACCAGTAGAACTAGCAATTACATTCTGTTTAGCAGCTCGAGTATAAACCCCTTTAAACTCCTGGTCATAAGCAAATAAACCTAAAATAAACTTATAGCTTGCAAATTCAACTCCACCAGCTTCTACTTGAGCCAATTCTTTCTCCGGCAAAGAACAAAATTGTTGAATCAAATACATCTCTTCTTGCTCAATAATTCGCTGCACTTCACAACTCCATTCTTCAGTTGTCACATCCTGTCCAACCAGTACCCCATTTGAACCATAATCATCAAGCGGTTTAAGTACTAATTCATCTTGTCGTTTAATAATCATTTCTTGATAACTACTAGTAAATTCAATCAACTCCGTTGTAGGAATATACTGCTCAATAAAGTCATGTTCAGCATCTGTCAAGAATGGAACTTTTTCTGGATCTCCTAAAATAGCAAACAGAATTTTATTATGAATTATTTGCGATCTAATTGGCCCTACTAGACAGACATCTTGCATTCTATAAGCCTCCCACAAATCACCTAATTGCTGATAATGATCCATTAAATCGGTAGTAACTGCTCTTCTATAAATTAAATCTATTTTATAATTTCCACTATATAAATTATTATTTCTATATTCCAATTCTCGGGGATCAACTATTTTAACACTATAACCTTGTTCCTGCAATAGCTCCTTAAAATGTTTAAACTCACCAACCATACCATAATTGTCAAAATCCATAATTGCAATATTCGGATTAGAATCGCCATCACTAAATTGCTGATAACAATCTAAGATAGTATCAATCCAAGTTGTAGTCATTTCAAAATAATCAAGCTGATAGTCATTTTGTAATTCCTTAATCGCTTTAGAATCTAAAAAATGGTGATCTAAAATATTCGTTTTAACCATTCCTGAAGAACCATCAGCATTAAATTCACAAAACTTTATATTTTGCTCATCATAAGCAAAAATATCAAATCTAGCCATCGGAAAATCAGCTTCATAACCAGGTTCTACTAAAATTAACTCTTCTAGTTCGGAAGAAAAGTTGAAATAAGATCTGAATTCAGACTCACTGATATAGCGTTGAATTACTTTATCCAAAATAGAACTCAATTGCTCTATAAGCCAAGAAAAATGTTGGCTCTCACTATTACTAAAAAAGAATGGTTGATATAAAAAAGGAATTACCTGTCCCTTATAATAAGCATGTGAATCTGCTAATTTTTCTTTAAGCAACAGATAATCTTGATAATATTCAGCTGGATCAGATTGCACAATGGATTTATAATCACCAAAAGCTGCCTCCATTTACGCTTCCTCCTCTAACAAAGAATTAAGACTATAATCTGTTATTAATTCTTGTTTATCTATATCTTCTAATCTGTTTTTTAATTGTTGCGCTAAAGTTAATTCCGGCTCGACTATTTTGTCTATTATATCTAAATAATCAATCTCATCTTCTGAAAGTCCAGCTTTAGACCAACTTAGAAATTTATTGAAAACTTCTAAAACATTATAACTACCTAACTTAGCATCTAATCCATCAGTAATAATATCTTCTTTCGCCTTTAATATATCAGATACATTAAATTGCTCAATGAATTCAACTGCCTTATCTAAAGCAGTTTCATTATAAAAAATTCCTTTCCAAAAACCCACCACAGCCAAAAAATA
>JBNJDB010000116.1:0-6436 GCA_051744465.1 Bacillota bacterium
AAAATTAAAGTGTTAGCTAGAAACCAATCCAGCTAACACTTTAATTAAACAAATCTATACATTTTGATTATCTGTTGTTTCTTCTTTTCCATGGACTAAACCACGGACAATACTTGTAGTCCACTCGGATAAATCTTCCATAATATCATAGATAACTGGCACAATTACTAGCGTTAAAAATGTAGCCAGTAATAATCCACCAATTACTACAATCGCCATTGCTTGTTGCATCTCTGCTCCGGCTCCAATTCCTAATGATAGCGGAACCATTGCTAAAACTGTAGTCGAAGCAGTCATCATAACCGGTCGCAGACGAATTGGACCAGCATTTAAGATTGCATCTTCTCGAGTTTCAAATTTACGTCGCGTATTAATATAGTCAACTAATACAATTCCATTATTAACAACAATTCCGGCCAACATAATAATCCCAATAAACCCATTAATGCTTAAGGGAACACCGGTAATTACTAGAGCAGTTATTGCTCCTACTAACGAAATTGGTACAGTAAACATAATCACAAACGGATGTACTAATGACTCAAACTGCGCCGCCATGACCATATAAACTAAGATGATTGCCATAATCATCGCCTGACCTAACTCCTGGAATGACTCTTGCATATCCCCAGCATCACCTTGATAATTGATACTATACTTATCAGGGAGATCCATAGCTCCTAACTCAGTTTTAATATCTTCTAATACAGCTCCTAAACTACGATCATAAGTGTCAGTAGCAATCGTAAATTTACGTTCTTGGGCTTCTCTATCTATAGCATTTGGCCCACTAGCATATTTAATTTCAGCTATTTGAGACAACGGAACTACTCCACCTTCAGGAGCATTAATCTTAATATCTAATAGCTGGTTAATAGACTTAGTTTCTCCATCAACTAATTTAACATTAATATCATACTCGCTACCATCTTCTTTATATTTATTAACTGTTGACCCATCAATTGCAGTATCTAGTGTAGAAAATAATTGTTGCTTAGTAATTCCTAATTGATCAATTATATTTTCTTTAGGTCTGATTTCTAATTCAGGTTTACTAGCTTTAGGTGTAATCGCAATATTTCGTGTACCATCTACATTTCTAACTTTAGTTTCTACTTCTTTTGCTAAATCTAATAACCTATCTAAATCAGGACCTTGCACATTGACACTAATTGCACTACCACCTTTACTCTCAGGACCCATCATCGAAGTTTGGGGCACCACATTAAACTTTGTCCCAGCAATATCTTTTAACTTAGTTCTAATCACCTCAGCTATTTCAGTAACTCCTTGCTCACGTTGTTCCAAATCAACTAAACCAATTTCTATTTTACCTTCATAGCTATTATTATTAGAACCAACTTCGCTAGAGATATCTTCTATCTGGGGAATTTCTTTAACTTTACCTTTCATTTGCTCCAAAGTTTTATTCGTCTTTTCTAACCTAGTTCCTTGGGCCAATTCAAAGTAAACATTTACTTCTCCCCGGTCCGATTTAGGCATAAACTCAGTTTTCAGAGGAATAGCTCCTGAACCAAGTCCATAACCAAATAATAATAAAACTGCTATTAAAGAACCTGCTATCCAATAACGACGGTTCAAGCACCAACATAATATACTCTGATATTTCTTAGTAACAAATCCTTTTTTATTCTTTTCTTCATCTATTTCAACACGCAATAATTTAGACGATAACATCGGAATAAACGTTAAAGCTACTACCAATGAAGCCAATAAAGAAAAGGCAATAGTCTTCGACATTGGAGTAAAGATTTCTCCTGCAATCCCATCTACAAAGATCATTGGTAAAAAGACTATTACTGTAGTCATAGTCGAAGCAAATATAGCCATTCCTACCTCACTAGCACCTTTTTTAGCAGCTTCAATTCGTCCCAATCCTTCGTGATGCTGACGATAGATATTTTCTAATACCACCACCGAATTATCTAATAACATTCCAATACCAAGACTTAAGCCACCTAAAGTTAAGTTGTTCAAACTTAAATCACCAAAATACATCATGGCTAAAGTGGCGATTACTGATGTGGGAATAGCCGTAGCAATAACTACTGTTGTTCTGAAATTACGCAAAAATAAGAACAAAATAATAATTGCTAAAATTCCACCAGTAAAGAAGTTCTGTTTAACACTATTAATTGAATCATTAATAAATTCAGATGTATCAGAAACAACTTTTACTTCAATATTACCTGGTAGTTCTTCTTTTAACTCTTCAATTCTCCTATTAACCTTATCAGCAACTTCAACAGTATTAGCATCACTCTGCTTTTGCACTTCTATACTAATACTTCGCTTGCCATTTAAATAACTATATTGCTCTATTTCACTATGAGCATCTTCTACTACAGCAATGTCAGATAGATTGATCTGTTGCCCACTAGCAGAGTTCAATTTAATCTTCCTTATATCTTCTATACTCTTAAATTCACCTTTTCCTTTTAGAGACAACTCTTTAGTTCCATCATCTACTGTACCTAGACTCATATCTGTATTGGAACTGCGGATACCATTAGAAATATCATCTAATGTTAAACCATATGCTTGCAATTTCTCCTGGTCAACATTAATCTGAATTTCACGCTCTAAGCCACCGATAATATCTACTGCAGCAACTCCTGATATTTTCTCTAACTGGGTTTCAAATTCATTTTCAGCTAAATCTTTTAAATAATTTAAATTTGGACCAGACATAGCTGCTTTAATAATTGGCTGGCTCCCAGGATCAAACTGCATAATAACTGGCTCATCTGCTCCATCCGGTAAAGCACCCTTGACCATTTCAATCTTATCTCGCACATCTGCTTTAGCATTATCAACATCTAAACCCCACTCAAACTGTAACATAACAGTAGAAACATTTTCTCGACTAGTCGAGGTAATTGTATCCAATCCTTCTACTGTAGCAATTGTTTCTTCTAAGGGCTCAGTAACTGCCTCTTCAACTTCTTCAGGAGTAGCACCATTATAATTAGTTCTAATAACTACAAAAGGTAACTCTAATTCCGGTAGCAACTGCACCCCCAATTCAGTAAAAGAAACTGTTCCAATTAATATCACTAATAAAACAAACATCGTAATAGCTATTGGTCGATCTACTGAAAAATCAGAAAGCTTCATTACTGTCCACCTCCTCCAACTACTCGCACTTCATAACCAGCGGTTACTTTTTCAGAGCCAGCAGTAATTACTTGCTCTCCATCTGTAATTCCTGACAAAATTTCTACTTTATCTGTTGTAGTCAAACCAGTAGTTACTTCTTTTTTTTCTGCTTTATCATCTTCTACTACAAAAACATAGGAACTACCATTTTCTTGTAGCACAGACTGCTTAGGAATAACCAAATTACCAGAACTTCTTTCAGTTTCAATCTCAACTTCAGCATACATACCCGACTTAATCAAATTTCCACTATTATTAACTTTAATTTCAATCGGATATCCCTGTTGTTGTTGATCTAAAGACGGGCTAATAGTCTGTATTGTCCCTTGCAATTTATTATCTAAAGCATTAAAATCCACCGTTACTCTTTCGCCTACTTTTAATTGGTTAACATTGTTCTCACTAACATGAGTCTCCAATTTAATCGAGCTAAGATCAACAATGGAGATAACTGGTTGATTGCCCACCATTTCTCCTTCTTCTACATTGATTGTTGATATTAAAGCTGGAAACGGAGCCTTTATTTTGGACTTATCTAAATTTAATTGAGCAGTATCTAATCTAGCTCGTGACTGTTGTAAACTAGCTTGTTGCCTTGTTATTTGTTCTGCAGTGGGACCTTTTTGTGCCATCTTCAATGATTCTTTCAGCGACTGATAATTATTCTTAGCACTAACCTTTTGCGTTTTAGCACTCTCTAATTTTTGTTCAGAAATAGCTTCTCGTTCAAATAACTTTTGTGAACGCTGGTAATCTCGTTTTGCTTGTTGATAATTTGCTTCAGCTTGATTTAATTGTGCTTGCAACTTATCAATTTCTCCCTGTCGCGAGCCAGCTAACAATTCTTCTAGCCCAGCTTGAGCTACTTCTAACCCCGCCTTTGTTTCAGCAATTTGAGCTTTAATATTCTCTTGATCCAATTGAATTAATTTTTCTCCTGCCGCAACTTGTTGGCCCTCTGTTACTAAAACTTCATCTACTGTTTCCTGTAACTGCGGTGTTAATTGGGCGGACTTAGCTGCTTTTGCTGTTCCGGTTACTGTAATATGTTTTGCTACTTGACCACTTTGAGCTGAAATAGTTTCGACTGGAATCCCTTCCGCTTGTTGAGATTCTTCAGGCTTATTAGTAGCCTTATCACCAGCTCCTCCACAGCCAGTTATAACTCCAATCATTACTCCTAAAACTAATGTGACCATAATTATTCGCTTATAATTTTTAGTCATTATATCTCCTCCTAAAACTTTAGTTAATTTATCTTACTAATTTTACCCATCGCTTTATTTAATTGAGCTAAAGCTAAATTGTAATCATAAATTGCTTGATAATATTGCGTCTGTACTTGTTGATAAGTAGTTTGAACATCTAAGAGATCTAGACTAGTAATCATCCCCTCTTCAAATCGCAACTCACTATCTGCTAAATTTTCTTCTGCTTGCTCTAAATTCAATTGATTCAATTCAATTCGGTCTTTAGCAGCTCTTAAATCTAATAATGACCTATTAATCAATAATTTAATTTCATCTTTGGTCTGTTGTTGCTTTAATTCTGCCTCTTCTAATTCTTTAGACTTTTGTTCAATTTGAGCTTTATCGCGACCACCATTGAACAGATTATAACTTAGACTCAATGTAGTCTGCCAATCTCCATCGCTAATAGTTAATTCTTCATCACTGGCTGTATAACTAGCCTGTAAATTAAGATCGGGATAGATACTATCATTCTTCTTGTTCTTCAAATTCAATTCTGCATTCTTCTGTTGTAAATCTAATAATTGAATAGCTGCTTTGTTATCCAACGCATAATTATAAGCCTCTTCTAGCTTAAAACTCTCTTCTTGCCACTCTAAACTATCAGTAATCTCGACCGTTTTTTGCTCTTTTATGTTCAATGTGTTCTGCAAGGCTAATTTAGTATTTTCTAAATTATTCTCAGCTACTAACAGTTCTTGTTGAGCTTGATTATAACTAACTTTAGCTTGTAACAGATCTGCTTTAGTAGTAACACCTTCCTCTTTATTGGCTTCTGCTACTGTTACATATCGTTTGTTTTGATTAACTTGTTGTTCTCGTACTTGCAACATCTTCTTAGCTTTTAATACATTATAATATTCTTCTAAAACCTGATAAATAATTTCTTCTTTCTTTTGTTCTAAATTTAATTGGCTCATCTTTAATCCATTTTTAGCCAATTCATAATTAGACCGTAATTGACCCGCTAAAAATAACGGTTGTTTCAAATCAAACTTCACCCTATAATTATCATTCGGGGTTGGTTTTAGAGGTTCTTCACCAAATTCAGTGTAGGTATAGGAACTACCTAAATCTACAGTAGGATAAAAAGCTCCTTTAGCTTCTTTTAATTTAGCTTTTGCTGTAGCCACTTCTGCTCTTAGCTGCTCTAATTCAGAATTCTGCTCGAGAGCTAATTGAACTGCTTGTTCTTGGTTAATCTCCTCGGCTGCAAAAGTAATAGCGGAAAAACTAATTAACAGAGCTACTAGCATAAAATAAATTAATTTCCGTTTCATCTAAACTCCTCCTTTGTTTTATTACGCAATTTTGCTACGCACTAATCCCATTGACAATAATATTTAAAACTAAATCTACCTTTTCTTCTACATTTTCTAACTGATAGACATGGGGATTATAACTTCCAGCTAATGCCCCTAAAATAAAGTTAGCTACTTCTTGGCTATCAACATCTTCAATAAACTGACCTTCAGATTGACCTTCTTGTATTATCTCCGCTAAATTATTAACTGCCTCTGTTCTTAATTTATCCATTTCATCATGAAAATACTGACCTGGCTTGACTGAACATTCTTGCATCATTTTAGCTATTTCTTTACCAGTTTTAAAAAAATTGAGATATAAATTAATAACTTCTTCTAATTTCTCAAAAGCAGTTAACTGATTTTGATTTAGTAGTTCTTCTAATTGTTGATTAATCGATTCAATCCCCGACACTATAATCTCCCAGAATAATTTTTCTTTGCTATCAAAGTACCAATAAACTGTTCCTTTGGCTACTCCAGCTTTATCAGCTATTTCTGAAACAACTGTATCGTGGTAACCTTGTTGAGAAAATAATTCTATTGCTGCTGCAATTACTTTCTCTTGCTTTGATTCTTGGCCCATATAATCTTACCTCCTGCCTGAGTTGTCTGACTAGTCAGTTTGACTCTGTAGTCAATATATTATCAGAATTATACACTAAAGTCAACTATTTTAAGCAATTATTAATCGACTACTAA
>JBNJDB010000117.1:0-6413 GCA_051744465.1 Bacillota bacterium
CGACCATGAGTTACTCCAAACCCAGTTTGGTCTTCTTCATCTTCAGAAGCAATAACTGATAAATAACTATAACAACTATTACTCTGATAACTTTCATTTAAACCATTCGAATTAACAATAGTTACATTATAAATACTATCACCATAATTAACATTAACTACGGACTTGATTCGTTCATCATAAGCTAATGCTTCTTTTTCCATCTGATAGGCAATATCTATTTTTTCTTCAATAGTTCTCGTCTCGAAATCAGGATTATAAATATCCAAATCAGGATAATCATAATCTTCTTGCGGCAAAGCTCTATTCTCATCTGCAGTAGCTACTCTAGCATTAGCAACTGCTTCTTTAATTACTTCTTCTAAAGCTGCTGTCCTAAAATCTGATGTATAAGCAAAACCCATTTTATGGTCAACAAAAACTCGAACTCCTAAACCTTTAGCAGTAGCTGACTCTAAAGAATCTACTTGTTGTTGATAAACCTTAATACTATTTGATTCTGAATACTGATAATACAGCTCTACATCTTCTGCACCTAATTCTTGAGCTCGATTCAACCATTTATTTAAATCTAAATCGGCCATAGTTACTCACCTTTCCTTTCAGTTCCACCGACAGTAATATCATCAATTAATAATGTAGGCTGTCCTACACCTGCTGGTACACTTTGGCCCTGTTTGCCACACATTCCTGGGGCCAACTCTAAGTCATTACCAACCATTGATACCTTTTCTAATGCATCAATTCCTCGCCCTACTAAAGTAGCACCACGAACTGGTTGAGCTAATTCTCCTTGCTCTATCAAATAACCTTCGGAAACATTAAATACAAATTCTCCTGTTGTCGGCTCAACTTGGCCCCCGCTTAATTTCTTAGCATAAAACCCATCATCTACCGCTCCAATAATTTCATCTGGCTCAGATTCGCCTCGTTCAATAAATGTATTTGTCATCCGCGGGATAGGCACAGATCGATAAGATTTTCGTCGACCATTACCAGTAGAATCACGTCCTGCTTTCCGAGCTGATTTACGATCATACATATAATCTTGTAAGATTCCATCTTTAATTAAGACTGTTCGCTCAGCTTGATTCCCTTCACTATCTACTCCAAAAGAACCCCAAGCATTCTTCACAGTAGCATCATCAACAGCTGTAACTAATTCAGATGCCACTTTTTCTCCTACTTTATCTGCAAATACTGAAGCACCCTTTTGCACTGCATCAGCTTCTAAACCATGTCCACAGGCTTCATGAAATAAAACACCACCAAAACCATTATTAATTACTACTGGCATTTTTCCTGAAGGAGCTGGATCAGCTCCTAACATTGTAATAGCTTGTCGTGCTGCTTCTTCACCAATTTTTTGTGGCGGATACTCTTCAAATAGTTCAAACCCTTTCTGCAAACCTGGATTCTCAGAACCAGTCTGAATATTACCACCATCAGATGCAATAGCCCGTACCATCATTCGGGTATAAGTCCGCTCATCTTCTATCATTAATCCAGCTGAATTAGCAACCATTATTTTTTGGCTCTTATCAGAATAACTGACCATTACCTGTCTAATACCATTATCATAATCGCGAGCAGCTTTATTAGCTTGCTGAACTAACTTTACTTTCCGCTTTTTATCTACATCAGTCGGCTTAATATTAATTGGATGAATTAAATTTGCTTTTCCTGTAGTTAAATCAGCAACCTGTTGCTGATTAGTACCTTTACTAGCAGAACCAGCCACTTTAGCTGTCTGTAATAATGAATCAAGACTCAAATCATCAGTATAAGCATAAGAAACTTGCTCACCAGTCAACACTCTAATTCCTACACCCAAATCATAACCAGTTTTAACCCGTTCTAATTTTGAATTTTCTAACGAAATACTATTTCTCTTTGTATCTTCATAAAAAATCTCAGCAAAATCTGCCCCACCTTCTAAAGCAGCAGCTAAGATTTTATTTATATTTTCCTTAGATAACATTTTTTCACCCCTTTTAATTAATTGAAAATTGATAATTTACAATGGACAATTAAAAGATTAAAATCAAAATCAATTAAAAAATGAAACATCAAATCATTAAATTCAAGACCTAGACTTGCCGTTGGCAAGTCTCTACAACAGGTATTATTATTTTATCCGGGTATATTGTTTTATTTGAATAAATTATTTTTCTTGGGTTTGTTCTATTTTTTTAATTGTCAATTCTCAATTTTCCATTCTCAATTACTTTATATTTCCTCCATCTCGTTCCAATTATCCCCAACTTTAAGGTCAACATCTAAAGCAACATCTAAATCTGTTGCTTCTTCCATTTTCCTTTCCAGCAATTCACTTGTAGCTTCTACTTCATCTTCGGGCACTTCTAAAACAAGTTCATCATGAACTTGCAACAATACATCAGCAGTTAAATCGCTCTCTGCTAAAGCTTCTGCTACATCAATCATTGCTAATTTCATAATATCAGCTGCACTACCCTGAATTGGGGTATTAATTGCCATTCGTTCGGCAAATTGACGACGATGATAATTACTACTATTTATTTCACCTAAGTATCTCCGACGATTAAATATAGTTGTTATATATCCTTGTTCTTTAGCTTGTGACTTTTGGTCATCGATATACTCTTTTACTTGCGGATAACGTTCAAAATAAAGGTCAATATATTCTTGTGCTTCTTGTTGGTCTATCTTCAACCGGTCTGCTAGACCCCAAGCACTAATTCCATAAGCAATACCAAAATTAACTGCTTTAGCTTTGCGGCGGGCCTCTTTAGTTGCCAAACCAAATAATTCCTGAGCAGTCTTACTATGAATATCTGCTCCTTGTTGATAAGCTTCTTTTAAGCCCTCATCTTGGGAAATATGGGCCAAAATCCGCAGTTCAACCTGCGAATAATCTGCTGCTAATAATTTCTTTCCTTTTTCTGCTACAAATATTTTTCTAATCTTTCGTCCTTCTTCAGTCCTAATCGGGATATTCTGCAAATTAGGTTCTGTGCTACTCAAACGTCCGGTAGCAGTTACCCGCTGATTATATGTGGTATGTATTCTACCTGTCTGTTCATTAATATAATCTTCTAACGGTGAAACATAAGTAGAATTTAACTTTTGATAAGTTCTATATTCAGAAATCAGAGGGATAATATCATGTTTGCCCTCTAATTTTTCTAATACTTTTGCACTAGTAGAATAACCAGTTTTAGTCTTTTTAATTACTGGCAGACCTAATTTCTCAAATAAAATATCACCGAGCTGCTGCGGAGAATTCAAATTAAATTCTTCACCTGCTAATTGATAAGCTTCTTCTTCTATTTTAGCTATTTTATCTTCTAACTCAACACCTAACTCTTCTAATTTATCCGGGCTAACTTTAATACCATTCAACTCTAATTGGGCTAAAATTTCAATTAATGGTAACTCTATCTCAGTATATAATTCTAACATATCTGCATCTGCTAACTTATCCATTAATTCTTCTTCTAATTCAAATAAAGAAGCAGTTTTAGTAATCAATTCTGCTGTTTCATCTAATTCAGGCAAAGTTAATTGCAAGTGATTTTCTAATAGTTCTGAAAAATCTTTCTCATCTCCACTAGGCTTTAATAAATAATCTGCTAATAATGGCTCAAAAACTAACTCTCCTAGTTCAACTCCTTGTTGCAATAAATAACGAAACTGATCTTTAGGATCTATCATTAATAACTCTTTATCACTCAATAATTCTTCTAGTTGAGCCAATAATTCTTCTTCAGGCAGACTAATATAATAATTTGGCCCGTTAGTAGCAATAGCTACTCCTTCTAACTTCTGTTCTAATTTAGCACCACTCAAATCCAGATTAACAGCTAAGGGATCTACTAAAGTTAACTCTTCTAATTCTTCGCAACTATTAATTTCTTGATAGTCAACTTCTTCTAATTCTTTATGACCACCAATATCTGAAATCAAACTATTAAATTCTAAATCAACAAACGCTTGATAAGATTTTTCGGTATTCCAATTGGAAACTTCTAAATCAGCAAAATCAACCTCCATTGGAATATCTACTTTTATTTTAGCTAACCGTTTACTCATCCGCGCTCTATCTGCTTGTTCTCTAAGGGTAGCCTTTCTTTTCTTGCCCCCTACTTGATCAATGTTTTCTAATACTGTCTCTAAATCGCCAAACTCTTTTAACAATTTAGTAGATGTCTTTTTACCAATCCCATCTACACCGGGTATATTATCTGAGCTATCACCCATCAATCCTTTTTTATCTACCAATTGTAACGGCTCTAGACCATATTCTTCTCTAAACTTAGCTAAATCATAGTCAACAATATCACTAATTCCCTTTCTAGTATACATTACATCAATATTATCACTAATCAATTGTAAATTATCCCGATCTCCAGTTACAATTGTTACTTGATAGCCTTCCTCTTCTGCTTTTTTAGCTAAAGAACCAATTAAATCATCTGCTTCAAAACCTTCTCGCTCAAAAGTTGGTACATCTAAAGAAGCTAAAATATCTTTAACTAATGCAAATTGTGGCTTTAACTCTTCTGGAGTCTCTTTTCGATTACCTTTATAATCTTCGTACTCTTCATGTCGAAATGTAGGTGCTGCTAAATCAAATGCAACTCCTAATGAATCAACTCTATTATTATTAACTAAACTAATCAACATCCGCGTGAAACCAAAAACTGCATTTGTTACTGTTCCATCTGATTTTGTTAAAGTTTCTGGCAGAGCATAAAAAGCTCTATACACTAAACTATTCCCGTCTAATAAATATAATTTTTCTTGTCCCATATTAAAAATTCCTCCTCGAATTCTATTCCTTATTTTTATTTGCATTAAAAAATCGACCAAAAGAAAATATCCTCTGGATTTTATTAAACTTCCAGAGGATATCTAATCTAATTATTATCTTAATTTTTTTATTTCTTATTATTATTATATCGAACTTTATACGAAATTAAAAACATTGATTAACTATTTTTGACCAACAACTCAAAAGGCAATTCCAAATAATCCATAAAATCTTCCGCCATTTCATAAGCAAGTTCATTATCTTCATCATAATACCAATTTACTTTTACATCTACCCCATCTAAATATGCTTCTTCCAATATATCTAAAATAAACATTACTGATTTTGTACTACTTGTATTCAAATAGCTTAAGCTCACTTCAACTCTCACTTCTTCTTGCTCTAGTTGTTCTACATAATCTTCTAACCACTCAAAAATTGGCTCATAAAAGCCAAAAGAATCTTCTGGATAAGACTCTCCTTTAATTACCAACACATTAAGCTCCGGATCAAAATCTATTTCAGGACTTGATTTAGTAGCCTCAATAAACAATCTTTCCATTACTAACAACCTCCTATTATGTTTGGTATTTCTTATTTTCTTATTTTCTTAACTACCACTAACTTTACAACTACAATTAAATAATCACTGTTAAAGTAAAAAAGTAATAGTCATCTTCTTTCTTAATAAATTTATATTCTATTTTCTCACTAGCCTTTCTTGCCATTTCAATTAAACCAAGTCCTGCTCCTCCACTATCCTTTTTCATATCTGCCATTAATTTTTTCTTATATGCTTTTTTTAGCTCTTTTTCATCAGACTTTTGCAATTCCTTAAGTTTCTCTTTTAAACTAGTTACATCTTCTTTTTTAATTAAATTACCTGAACAAATAAAATATTTATCCTCTTTTTCTCCAATAATCATTATTCCTGATTTTAATATTTCATCCTGTTCCTGATCATCTACAAAATCAAATGCATAATTTTTAATATTTTGCGTCTGCTCTATAAATACAGAAAAAACTTTATAGATTTTACCTTTAGACTTTGTTTTATTTTTTAAATAAGATTTTAAGGCTGAGCCAATTTCTTCTATAATCCCTTGCGAAAATGGTCCTGTAAAACTAAGTACAATTCCAGACTCATTAAGTTGTTTTTTTATATCTAATATTATATCATCATTAATCATAATCTTTCCAACCCCTTTCAAATAATTAAATCTATTTCAAATTACTACTAAACCTCAAATAAAGATTTTCCCAAAGATTACCTAAAAACCCTATCTACTACACTAATTCTATTGCCAACAGCTCTATAATTTAATCAAAATAAGCATTAGAAATCATTAATTTTTCTTACTTGCCCCCCTACAGCCTCTATCTTTTGCTTTATTTTATTAAATTCTTCTTTTATATCTTCTGATTTAAAGTCAACACCTGTTAAATCAAATTCTATTTCTAAAGGATTAATCACAAATAAGCCTTCTACTGTTTCGTTAATTGAATCTATCATTTCTTGATCTATATTTTGATTAAGCTTTATTTTAAAAATACCTTCTTCATTCAATACTTCTACAGATTTAAGTTCTTCATTTTCTTCATTTTCTTCATTTTCTTC
>JBNJDB010000118.1:0-6406 GCA_051744465.1 Bacillota bacterium
CTTTATTATCGTTCCCTACGAGTCTTAAAAAACAAGACTCTCCGTGTAGTCCTAGTTACAATCTTCAGTACTATACTGACTGCGCAATCTGTATACTTTATTTTATTGCTTGGTTGCGTTCTATCTGTTACCGGTTTCACAAATATAAAAAATATTATAATAATTCATCTAATTCAATATCAGCTGTAGAATCAAAGCGATAATCCCCATGTCCTACTCGCTCTGCTGGGCCAATTCCCACAGCGGTCATTTTAGCTGCTAGAGCTGCATCAACTCCTGCCTCTGCATCTTCTAAAACTACACATTCAGATGGATCTAAACCAATTTCTTGGGCTGCATAGAGAAAAATATCTGGAGCTGGCTTAGCATTATCTACACTATAACCATCAGCAATAGCATCAAACTCATCACTAATCTCTAAACTATTTAAAACTGTTTTAGCATTCCGGCTAGAAGATGCAATTGCCATCTTCAAACCTCGTTCTTTAATTTCATCTAATAATTCTCTAGCCCCCGGTAACAAATCATCATCATCCATATCAGCAAGAAAAGATTGATAATAACCATTCTTGCGGTCCATCATCGCTTGAAATTCTTCATCTGTATAATTATCTATATGATCTCCTAGTAAAATTTCTAATGATCTACTCCTAGACACACCACGCAATTGTTCATTATCTTCACGATTAAATTGAATCCCCTCTTCTTGAGCTAATCGTTTCCAACCTTGAAAATGATATTCAGATGTTTCAGTAATTACACCATCTAAATCGATAATAAATCCTTTGATTGTTGACATTCTATCACTCACTCCCCCTTTTTTTAATAGTTAATAGTTACAAACCAAACTAATTGAGAATTTAGAATTGAAAATGGAGAATTAAAATCATAAACAAGCACTATCTTTTAATTGTCAATTTTCCATTATCAATTGTTATATTATCTTTTAAAAAAATAGCCTCCCACCAAAACAAAAGCAGGAGGCTCTATTATTCTTATATTTATTTCTTAATCATACTTAGCCTTAAACTTAAACTTATTTCTCAGGCTGCCCTGTCTCAAAACCTGTTACATCTTCTAGATCTCTCTCTAAATAAGAGAAAGCAGTTTCAACATCTTCCTCACCAGTTAATACAGAGTGAACTGCTTGATAGAATTCCTGAGAAACTTGATTATAATTTGGTGCAGTTGCAGTTGAAGGTCGTGGAGTAGCATTTACAAATACATCATATAACTTACCGAAGAATGGAGTAGCCTCTAAAACATCTTCATCCTCATAAAGAGATTTAATTGTTGGATTCATAGATGCTTCAACAGCTCTCATCTTCTGAACTTTTTCTGAAGTCATAAATAATGCTACATCAGCAGCAACTTCAGGATGTTCACTATATTTACTAACAGATAAATTCCAACCACCTAAAGTACCAGCAGGCTCACCATTCTCACCAGCAGGTAACGGTGCAACATCAATATTTCCCTGAACAGAACTATCCTCTCCTTGTGCTAGAGAATAAGCATACGGCCAATTACGCATAAACATTGCATTACCAGATTGCCACATTTTACGAGCACTTTCTTCAGCCATACCAGTTACACCATTAGGAGAAATATTTCCTACCCAACCCGCAGCTTGATCAACAATTTCACGGGCATTTTCGTTATTGATAGTAATCTTCTTATCAGAGCTAACTATTGTTCCACCATCGCTAGAAGCAACCCATTCTAAAGCATTACAAGTTAAACCTTCGTATGAATCACCTTGCCAGACATAACCCCAAAAGTCTTTCTTACCTTTATCACGTTCACCAGCCTGAATTGTCTTAGCCATTTCTTCTAATTCAGACCAAGTTTTTGGCGGAGCATCATAACCATACTCTTCTAATAAATCAGTTCGATAATAAAGTAATCCTGCATCAGTAAACCACGGCATGGCTACTAATTTACCATCTACAGTATTATTTTCAACAATAGCTTGGAAATGGTCATTAGTAACTTTTTCAGCACCATACTGATTTAAATCAAGAAAATGTTGTGCTAAATCGCCAGGCCAAATAACATCAATTTGATATAAATCTACCTTACTACTTTCAGATTCAAGATACTGTAAGTATAATCCCAATCGATCTTGTGCTAAATCAGGAGTGTCTAATACTTTTATTTCTACATTAGAATTTTCTTCTTCATACATTCGAGCAGCCTTCTTAGTCATTTCCAACTCTTGGCCCACAGCTCCACCAGCAATTGTGACTGTCTTAGTTTCCTCTTGCTGAGTTTCTTCTTGTTTGTCTTGTTCAGCTTGATCTTCTCCACCACTACAAGCAGTTAATAGTAATGAGAAAATTAATACAACAGCTAAAGCTAAAATAGTAGTTTTTTTCTTAAACATATGATTAGCCCCCTTTTAGAATTTGGTTAAAATAATTTTAAAGTTTAATTTTAATTAGTAAAAATTATAATCTATTGTTTTTTATCCCCTCCTTTAGAAAATTTATCATTCCATTTATTTGTTTTCTTCATAAACCTCAAAACACCTCTTTCGATAATTAATTATCACTGCTATTATCCTTTAACAGCTCCAGCAGTCAAACCTTTAACAATTTTTCTCTGGAAGAATAATACCAACAACACAATTGGAATTGTAACAATTACAGCTGCAGCCATCTTTTCTCCAAAAGGCTCTTGGCGAGCTGCTACTCCACTAAACATTTGAATAGCAACTGGTACGGTTCTAGCTTGGGGCTCTGTTGATGTAAAAGTCAAGGCAAATAAGTATTCGTTCCAAGCTCGAATAAATGCTAACAAACCAGTAGTTACCAGAGCAGGAGCAGTTAATGGTAACAAAATCAATCGAAAAGTTTGAAACGGAGTAGCTCCATCAACTTGGGCTGACTGCATAATCTCTTTGGGCAATTCTTTAAAAAATGAAGTCAATACCCAAGTAGTAAATGGTACTGTGAATAATAAATAGGATAAAATCATACTAAACCTTGGCCCTAAATCTAATGCATTAATCACTGCATACAATCCTGTTAAAACGGTTACCTGGGGAAACATTGTCATCGCTAATATAATATATAACGCAGGTGTCTTGCCCCTAAACCTCAATTTACCTAGAGCAAAGGCAGCAAAAGAACCAGTTAATAACGCTAATACTGTACTACAAGTCGCTACAATAGTACTGTTCATTAAACCTCTCATAAATTCACCATTGCGGAAAACATTAATGTAATTTGAAAAAGTTATATTTATTGCTCCCGTATCAGGGCTACGAGGCAACCAAGTAGCAGGCATCATCATTAATTGATCTTCAGTCTTTAAAGATGAATTAATTGCCCAATAAAAAGGAAACAATAGATAAATAACAATAATCCCGATTAAAAACCAAAAGCCAATCTTCTTTAATAGTTGTTGTTGTTCTTTGTCTAGAGTCATTCTGTATCAACTCCCAAAGATTTAATATATAAAACAGCAAAACCAAAGATCAAGAAGAAAATAATAACTCCAATTGAAGATGCAAGCCCCATCTGTTTATTTTGAATCAGCTTAAAGTAATTATAAGTAGCCATTGAATATTTTCTACTTGATAACATAACTTGAAATACATCAAATACTCGCAAAGCATCTAAAGTTCTAAAGATTAAAGCCACAGCTATAGATGGTTTTAATAAAGGTAATGTAATATTTAAAAATTGATTGAATTTACTTGCTCCATCTACTTCAGCTGCTTCATATAATTCATTGGGAATCAGTTGCAAGCCAGCTAGTATTAATAAAGCCATAAATGGAGTAGTCTTCCAGACATCAACAGCAACAATAGCAGGCAATTGGAAAGTATCCATACTTAAAAATGACGTTTGCCCATCACTTAAACCAATGGTTTCAAAGAACATATTAAAGAAACCCATTCTACTTGGTTCAAACATCCACTGCCACATTACAGCAGATACAACTGTAATTACTGACCAAGGTACTAACATTACTGTCCTCATAAATCCTCGACCTTTAAATTCACTATTCAGAGTTAAAGCAATTATCAATCCTAATGTAGTCTCAAAAAAGACTGACAGTATAGTGAATAATAACGTATTCCAAATTGCCCTTAAAAATGCCGGATCAGAAGCCCCTACTACATACTTATTACTCAATAGATTAAAACTAAATAATTCTTTATACCTCCTAGGGTCTTCTGGTAACACTTTAAAAGCTGGTTGATAAGTCTTATTACCAGACTGATCAACTTTAATTTCACCATTCTCCTTAACCGGTGGTACATTTTTTACTGTCACCCCTAATAATTCTTTATAATTATCCAATCCCACAAATTCAGTTTCTTGCGAACTCGCAAATTCTTTATTAGTAAAACTAGTAAAGAATACCTGCCCTAATGGATAAAAAGCAATTAAAATCAAAACTAAAAAAGCTGGTATCAATAACTTATATGCTGTTCGCTCTTCTCGTTTAGCCAACTCTGACATACTAGTTTTCTTACTCATTAAGCCCCCTCCTTTTTTTTGACTAGACCTAAATCATTTGAAAAATATAAAAAACCCACCTTAACTAGCTAATTGATACTCCACTGCGCTGGTGAAGATATCTCCTAGACTAGATATAGGAAGGTCTTATAATCTTATATCAGTTATAAATATTAAGTTTTTAAATTAATATAATTAAACTTTTTTAACTATTATTAATTATATTTTGGCGCAACTAAAATTATTATTAGCTTATTATAATATTATTTTAGTTGATGTAACGGGTTTCTGAAACCGGTTACTGAAATCTTAAAAAATAAGTGCATGCAAGATTCAATTACATGCTATTTTAATTATAATCAATAATAACTTGCTTGTCAAGATTTTTTACAAACACTTATAAGTTTGCCGATTCAACCAATTTGCTAATTCATCTTGATTACTTAAATCTTCCCAAACAAACTCTAATCCTGCTTCATAATGCACTACTCCATTAGGAGTCGTTATCTTCTTGACTCTAATAACCCTAGCAATAATTGTATCAAAAGTAAACTGAGCAAAACTAAAATCTAAATTGAGATAATCATTTTTTACTAAAGCTCTATTAGTAATTAATTTAACCCCTGCTGCACTAATATTCTCCATAACTCCTTTATATTCCTGAGTTTCATCTGCAGAGCTAAATCTAGTAATTTTAGTAAAACTAATTCTTTTATAAATATTCAATCGAAAATAGCTTCTATTCTGTATTTTATAGACAGTATCATTAGTTCTTACTTTTAAAACCAAATCTGATCCTTGATTAATTAACTCTTCTAAGGTTACTATAATCTTATAAACACCTGTTTCTTTCATAAACAAAATTTCAAACTCTTGACCTAGTTGCAGTGGAATATTACATTTTTTCATTAATTTAAACTCAAATGTATCTTCTTCTACAGTTGTTATTTTGGCTAAACAATCATAATTATCTTCATCCATTACTACTCCTAATTTAATGACATCATTAGGTACTAATTTATTTTTTAAATCTAAATTTTTAATTTGATGACTACCTGAAAAATCAAACTCCAACACAATATTCCACCTTCTTTCTACCTTTTATAATTATAACCAATATATCTAATTATTTTCAGCCACCTGCTAAAAAATTTTATTTTCACTAATCATTCTCCATATATTGATATTATATACTAAAGTAGTAATTCCTTCTTTTATTTATATTTTTTTGTTGGAATTTATTAATTCTGAAATCAATTCCATCGACTTATTCAGCATATATTCCCTAAATGACCTGCTTTCTCCTAATAATTCCTGTAAATTTCCTTTACTATTAATTCCACGCGAAGTACTAGCTCGCGCCAATAATATTTTATCAGGGCCAACGAATTGAACTCTGATTTGACCTTGAAACTGTAAATACTTCAAACCTAAAGTTACAGTTAATTCTCGCTCCCCTGTTAAAAAAGCTAAAGTATAAATATCAGTTATTCCCTGTTTATCCTCCACAATATACTTTACTAGTCCTGCTAAATGTTTAATGAATTTTTTACTAGACCCTAAGTCTTGTTGACTATAAGCCAAAATAACTTGCTGGGGATTTACCGTATATAATATATCTTCTAAAACTTGTAAATCAGGAGGGCAAGACAGTAAAACTAAATTATCAGCTTGCCGAGCAGAATAGCGATTTATAATATCAACTGGCCAATCATCGTTCAATCCTTCATAATAATATAAAGCATCGTTAAATTCCGGGAATTCGCGTCCCCGATTATACCAATCTCGCCAATCTACTAGTTCAAAATTCAATTCTCGTCCTTGAGTTAATTCCTTACTTTCTTTAATCACTTCTTTGATCTCTAATTGCAAATTACGTTGGCCCTGCCATGTATTAACCTCTATAGTATAAACTAAATCTACTCCATCTGCTA